>JBMLOS010000195.1:0-11473 GCA_049242845.1 Prochlorococcaceae cyanobacterium | reverse complement strand
CGTCATGTGCAGGGAACCCGCGATGCGGGCGCCCTTGAGGGGCTGCTCGGCGCCGAACTTCTCGCGCAGGGCCATCAGGCCCGGCATCTCGGTTTCGGCGATGGCGATCTCCTTGCGGCCCCAGTCGGCCAGGCCGAGATCGGCAATCACGTAAGTGCCGGTGCTCTGCAGCACCGGCGCGGCGGGGGTAGCCACCATGGGTTGTGTTCTCCTGTTGGATCTGCACGCTCCCGGCTGGGAGGGCGATGCGTCGTGGAATCTCTGCAGAGACGCCGAGGCTTCGGGCTCGCGTGGGGGAAATCTACAGGGACCCGCCCGGGCGCTGCGCCGCCTCCGGCAGGCTGGACGGGCCTTGGCTGCCTCTTTCCTCCCCCATGCGTCCTGAGCCCACGGAACACTCCCTGGCCGATCTGGAGGCCACCCGGGCCCTGGGGCGCTCTCTGGCCGAGCGCTTCGCGGCCGAGCCGCCGATCCTGCTGCTGCAGGGGCCCCTCGGCGCCGGCAAGACCTCCCTGGTGCAGGGCCTGGCGGAGGGGCTCGGCATCGAGGAGCCGATCACCAGCCCCACCTTCGCCCTGGCGCAGCACTACAGCGGCCGCGGTGCCGGAGGCGAGACCGCCCTGGTGCACCTCGATCTCTACCGGCTCACCCTGCCGGCTGCCGCCGACGAACTCTTCGCCCAGGAGGAGGAGGAGGCCACGGCACTCAGCGCTCTGCTGGCGGTGGAGTGGCCCGAGCGGCTCAGCCGGCCGCCGGCTGATGCCTGGCGCCTTGCGCTCAGCCTGCCGGATCCGGCGCGGCCGGAGGCGGGCCGGCTGGCGCGGCTGATCCCCCCGTCTTCTCCTCTTCGGGGCTGAGGCGGAGGGCATCCTCCACCGCGGCGGCGGTGGGTTGCGGGTCGATCGCCCCGGCGCCGCCGCAGACCAGGGCGCCGCAGAAGCTGGCGAAGCGCATTGCCTGCCGCAGCGCTCTGGGCGGGGAGGAGGGCTCCAGCAGCAGCGGTTCCCGGCAGAGGCGATGCAGCAGGCCGGCCAGGAAGGCATCGCCCGCTCCGGTGCTGTCCACCAGCGGCATCGCCGGCGGTGTCAGCTGGCCCCCGCGGCCGCCCGCCGCCCAGCGCAGCGGAGCCGCCCCATCGGTGACCACCACGGCGGGCGCCTGGGGCAGTGCCGCAGCGATCGCCGCCGGATCCCGGCTCCCGAACAGCCACTCGGCTTCCTCCGCCGCCAGCTTCAGCAGGGCCGCCTGCTCCAGCAGCGGCTGCATGGCGCGGCGGGCGGCGGGCGGTGGCCCCGCCTCGGGCGGCTCGCCCCAGAAGGTGGGCCGCCAGTTCACATCCACGGCCAGCCGCCAGCTGTGGGCGGCGGCCCGCTGCAGCGCCAGGCCGAGGGCCTTGGTGGAGCTTGCGCTGGCCAGGGGCAGGGTGCCCACCAGCAGCCATCCCGGCGGCGGCGCCAGCAGCTTCTCCAGCACCGGAGCCAGGGCCGCAGCCTCCAGGGCCTGATCGGCGAATCCCTCGCCCCGATCCCCGGCGAAGCCGCCGAAGCTGCGCTCCCCGGTTGGGTCCCGCCGCACCAGCACCACGCGGCTGGGGCGCAGGTCGTCCCATTGCACGGCCGCATCCTGCACGCCGCGGTCGCGGAACAGCCGGGCGAAGGCCTCGCCGATGCCATCGCGGCCGAGGCGGCCGAGGAAGGCCACCGGCGTGCCCAGGCGGGCCAGGGCACAGGCCACGTTGGCCGGGGCCCCGCCGAGCCGGTCGTCGCACACGGCGCTCGGCTCGACGGGATCGCCCCCCGGCGGACCGAGCCGATCCACCAGCGCCTCCCCGAAACAGAGCACCCGGGGGGAGGCGGCCATCAGGCGGCGGTGCGGCTCTCCCCAGGGTGGCCCGGCCCGGCGGCGCTGTCAGGCAGCTTCACTGCAGAGTCCGGGGGCGCCAGATGCTGCAGCAGGGCCTCGATGATGCGGGCGTTGGCGGCGGGGAAGGGGTAGGCGCCCAGCTGGCCGGGCTGCACCCAGCGCACCTGCTGCGAGGCCAGCGGCCGGGGTTCGCCCGAGAGCCAGCGGCAGAGATGCACCACGAAGCGCAGCCGCTTGTGGCTGTAGGCGTGCTCCAGGGTGATCAGCTGCTCCTCCACCGCCGCCTCGATCGCCAGCTCCTCCCGCAGCTCCCGCACGATCGTGGCGGTGATCGCCTCTCCGGGCTCCTGCTTGCCGCCTGGAAACTCCCACAGGCCGCCCAGCAGACCCTCCTCCAGCCGCTGATCGATCAGCACCTCCCCGGCCTCGTTGCGCACGATCCCCACGCCGATCACCTGGAACGGCAGCTCGCGGGGGGTGTCCTTCACGGGATAGGCGGTGGGGGAGCCGGCAGCGTAGGCAGCGCAGTGGCGCTCCCAGGGGCAGAGGCCACAGGCAGGCGCCCGTGGGGTGCAGACGGTGGCCCCCAGATCCATCAGGGCCTGGTTGAAGGCCCGGGGGCGCCGCTGGTCGAGCAGCTGCTCGCTGAGCTGCCAGAAGCGGGCGGCTTGCCGCGCCGGTGGCCGCGGCGCGGCGGTCAGCCGTGCCAGGACCCGCCGCACGTTGCCCTCCAGGATCGGATGGGGCAGGTCGTAGGCGGAGGAGAGGATGCTCGCTGCGGTGCTGCGGCCCACCCCGGGCAGGGCCTGCCAGCCCTCGAGATCGCGCGGAAACGGGTCGGGGCCCGCGGTGTTCCGCAGTAGCTGCCGGGCCCCCTGCAGCAGCCGGCGGGCCCGGGCGTAGTAGCCGAGTCCCTGCCAGAGCAGCAGCACCTCGTGCTCGCTGGCGGCGGCCAGGTCCGCCAGCCGGGGCCATGCCGCCATCCAGCGCTGCCAGTAGGGCAGCACCACCGCCAGCCGGGTCTGCTGCAGCATCAGCTCGGCCACGAACACGCCGTAGGGATCCAGCGCCTCGCCGTCGGCGGCCGGTGTGCCATCCGGGCGGCATTTCCAGGGGATGGTGTGGCGGCCGTGGCCCTCCCACCAGGCGAGCAGGTGCCGGCGCAGGGCCGGCAGGTGGGGCTCAGACAGCTGGGGCGCCGGCAACGCCTCGATCCCGGGCACTGCGTTCAGGGCTGCAGAGCTTCCATCTTCTGATCTGGATCTGGATCTGGATCTGGCCCCGGGCCCAGACCCGCCTCAGCCCCCGGCCCCGCCCCGCCCAGGCTCGGGCTCGGGCTCCGTGCCACTCCTACGCTCCGGCAAACACACATTTCCGCCGTGTCCCTCTCCCGTTGCGCCGTCCGCTGGTCCGCGGCTGCGGCCTGTGCCTCCCTGCTCCCCTTCGCCGGGGTGGCCCGGGCCGAAACCTGCACCTTCCTGCAGCCGATCGGTGGCAACGGCACCTCGCCGGTGGTGAGCAAATCGGTGGGTCGCGGCAAGTTGATCGGCAAGACCAACTGGAACACCGACTTCATCGTGGACCAGCCCTATGCCAGCTACAAGTTCTTCTTCACCGCCAACTCCTCCGACGCCAATGCCAAGTACCCGGTGGAGGGCTACATGAAATTCAGCGACGGTTCGAATCTGCAGGTGATCAAGACCGAGATGAATCCGCCGATCGGCACCGGCCGCATGTTCGGGCCCTTCCCGGCCGTCGCCGGCAAGCAGGCCAGCCAGATGAACTTCAAGGTGGGGGCCAGCAGTGATCCGGGCGCCCTCGGCTTCAGCTACCGCATCTCCGTGCAGGGCTGCCGCTGATGGCCTGGGGCGGGCCTCATGGCCCGTCCCAGGGAAAGCCCTCGTCGTCCCAGGAGACGGGATCCTCGATCGGCTCGAGGTGAGTGAGCACATGGGTGCGCGGCAGCGCCGCGCTGATCTCCCGCTCGAGCCGCTCGCAGAAGGCATGGCCGTCGCGCACGCTCCAGGCCCCGGGCACGAGCACGTGCAGGGCCACGAAGCGCCGCGAGCCGGCCACCCGGCTGCGCAGGGCATGGAAGGCGATGCCCTCGCCGCGGTGCCGTTCCAGCAGGGCCTCCAGCTGGCGCTGTTCCTCCTCCGGCAGGGCGCGGTCCAGCAGGCCCGAGGCGGTTTCGCGCAGCAGGTTCCAGCCCGCCACCACAATGTTCAGGGCCACCCCGATCGCCAGCAGGGGATCGAGGATCGACAGGCCGGTGAGCTTCACCAGCACCAGGCCCAGCACCACCCCCAGCGAGGTCCACACATCGGTGAGCAGGTGGTGGGCATCGGCCCGCAGGGTGATCGAGTCGAAGCGCCGGGAGGCCCGCAGCAGGGCCAGGGCCACCACGCCGTTGATGGCGGTGGCCAGCAGGGAGAGCCCCAGGCCCAGCCCCAGCTGCTCGAGCGGCTCCGGCCGCAGCAGCCGCCCGGCGGCGGTCTGGAGGATGGCCAGGGCCGCCAGCACGATCAGGCCGCTCTCCAGGCCGCTGGAGAAGTACTCCGCCTTGGAATGGCCGTAGTTGTGGCTCCGGTCGGCGGGTTTGGCGGCCAGGGTGAGGGCCGCGAAGGCCGCCAGCGCCGCCACCAGGTTCACCCCCGACTCCAGGGCATCCGAGAGCAGACCCACCGAATCGGTGAGGCGCCACGCCGCCATCTTGATCACGATCGTGGCCACCGCCGCCCCGATCGAGAGGAGGGTGTAGTCGCGGGGGGAGTTCAGCACCATGGTTCGGCTCATCCCAGGGCCTGGCGCAGGGACACCAGGGCGAACACCAGGAAGAGGGCTCCGCTGAGCCGGTAGAGCACCTGCTCACTCACGCGCTTTCCGATCCACTGGCCGGCCCCCACGGCCAGCCCGGTGACCAGGGCATGGCCCAGGAGGGTGCCCAGCAGCAGGCCCCCGAAGGTGAAGGCCGGAGCCGTGGCCAGCAGGATGGTGGCGAACTGGGTGCGGTCCCCCAGCTCCGCCAGGAACACCAGCACGAACGATTCCCGCAGCACTGCAGGGGCGCTCACGATCCGCTCGCGGCGCTCCGCCGCGTCGATCGTCTCCTGGGCCTCCCGTTCCTCCTCCGCGTCTGCGCCGGAGAGCCCCTGGGCATCCACCAGGAGCTTGATGCCGAACCCCAGGAAGAGCACGGTCGCCAGCCAGGGCACAAGGGCGGTGGGCAGCAGTTCCCGCAGGCCGAACCCCACGCCGAGCGAGAGCAGCGTGACCGCCGCAAGGGCGGCGAAGGAACCGAGGAACACCCAGCGGGGCGGATGGCGGGCCGCCAGGATCAGTGCCATGAAGAAGGTCTTGTCACCCAGCTCGGCCAGGGTGATCGCCGTGAGGCTGGAGCCGAAGGCGGCGAGGGCGGGATCGCCGCCAAAAGGAATTGCCATGCCGGGAGCGTCCTTCAGCCAGGGGCGAACCGTCATGCAAACTGGCACGGCCAGGGACAGTTTTCGGGCGGCCCAGGCCCGGAGGCTGCCCTCAGCCGTCTTCTGCGGCGGGGCGGCAGCGCAGCAGCTGCCAGCCTCCGGCGGCGTCCACCGGCTGGCAGCTCCAGGAGCGGGCGGCCCGCAGTTCCTGGCTGAGCACCCAGACCGCGCCGTCAGCGCCGGGCTCCAGGGCCTGGAGATCGCGCGCCTTGCGCAGGGGCCGCACCGGCAGCCCGGCGTACCAGCTCAGACTGGGACGGCTGTCGTGGTGCCAGAGCCCCGCCGCCTCCACCCCATGGCGGCGCAGCATCGTGGCCACCGGCCGCACCGGCCAGGTTTCATTCAGCTCCCACAGCCAGAACGGGCTGAGGAAGAGCAGCAGCAGGGCCAGGGCGGTGCCGCCGCCGAGCAGGTTCAACCCCCACTGGCGGCGCGGCAGGCTGGGGGCCAGCAGCAGAGCGCCGCCGGCGCCCCAGCCGATCCCGATCGCCAGCAGCAGCGGGCGCAGGCGGTCGAGCGCTGGCACGGGCAGGAGGGCAGCGGGGAGGGCCAGGCCCCCCAGCAGCAGCCACAGGGCCGGGATCCGCCGCGCCACCTGCCGCAGAGGGGGAGCCACCGGTTCGCTGGCCGGATCCACGAGCCAGGCCAGCATCGGCCCGCACAGCAGCGCGAAGGGAAGCCAGAGGGGGTGGCTGTACCAGGGGAGCTGGGTGCGCAGCGGCAGCACCATCACCGCCATGCCCAGCTGCAGCACCAGCGGCCAGCGGCCGGCCGCCCGCTGGCGCTGCCTCCAGGCCAGCCCGAGGGCGAAGGGCCAGAGCGGCAGCCACGGCCAGCCCCCCTCCAGCACCTCGATCACCGGCACCCTCCAGCCCTGGTCGCTGCCTTCTCCTGCGGAGAGCAGGACCCGGCCGGCGCCGTCCCCCAGCCACAGCCAGGCGGCCTGGGATCCCTGGGCCAGCACATGCCAGCCGTGCCAGGCCAGGCCGGGCAGCAGACCCAGCAGCAGCCCCGCCCCGGCCCGCAGCACCACGGTCCGCAGGGGGCGGCGCGCCGCCGGGCCGTGCTCCAGCCGCCCCCCCAGCAGCACGGCCACCAGGCCCACCACCAGCACCGGCAGCAGCATCGGCGCCTTGAGCAGCAGCTGGGCGCTGCCGGCCAGGCCCGCCAGCAGGCCCCAGCGGCCGGCGCGCCCCGGCTCCCGCTCCAGCCGCAGCAGGCTCCACCACAGCAGGGCCGTGGCGCTGAGCTGGGTGCCATCCAGCATCGCCAGCCGGCCGTGGCGCTGCACCGGCAGCAGGCAGAGCAGGATCAGGGCCGTCGCCAGGGCCGCCCTGCGGTTGCCGGGACGCAGCTGCCACTGGATCAGGCCAGCCAGTGGCACCACCAGGCTGGAGAGCAGGGCCGGCACCAGCCGCACCAGCCCCTCCGGCGGCAGGGCGGCGGGATCGTGGCCCGGCACGAGCCGCCAGAGCTGCAGCGCCAGGGCGATCAGCAGGTGCAGTCCCGGTGCCTTGTTGGCGTAGGACTCCCCCCAGTAGGTGGGGAGCAGCTGGCCATAGCCCGGGGTCTGGCTCAGCTCGAGGGCCACCCGGGCCACGATGCCCTCGTCCCAGTCCCGCAGCGGCAGATTGCCCAGGCCGCTGAGGGCCAGCCCCACGGCGGCGGCCCAGAGCAGCAGCAGGGGCAGGGCCGGACCGGCCGGGGCCGGCGTGGAAGCCGGCGAGGTGGTGGGGTGGGCAGCGGAGCTCATGGGCGCGGGGGTGTGGGCTCGGGGGCGGTGGGGCCGTTGCCCGGGGATGGTTCGGGAGAACGCAGCTCCTGCTCGATGCGGCCATAGGCCAGGGGCAGGCTGCGCTGCAGGGAAAGCAGGGCCGTGGGATCACCCCCCAGCAGGGCCGCCAGGTCTCCCAGGCCGCGGAGCACCGGCTCCTCTCCGTGCCGGGGGTGGCTGCGGGCCGCCTGCCGGGCCGGCCAGGGCTGCCAGTCGATCAGCAGCACCGCCGTGCGGTACGCCGCCGGCCAGGGATTCTCCGGCAGGAGCTGCTCGAGCCGCTCGAGCCAGCGGGCGGCCTGCTCCGGCCGCTCCCGCAGGATCGCCAGCAGGGTGAGGCTCCAGAGGGCTTCGGTGTCGGAGGGATCGCGGGCCAGTTGCTCACGCGACGCCTTCTCCACCCGTTCCATGTAGAGGAAATGGGGGTCGAGCTGGTGCTCGGGTCCCACGGCATCGAGCACCTTGGCGAGGCCGGCGGGACCCTCGGCCAGGCCGCTGGCCAGGGCCACGAACCGCTGATCGAAGGGGGGCACCGGCGGTGCGGCGCTGCGACGCCGCCAGAGTTCCACCTCCCGTCCCTTCGTCCAGCGCCAGGCCTTCACCCGCTCGAAGCGGCCATCGAGGCGCACCCGCCGGCTGAGCTGCCGCACCGTGTCGCGCCGGTGGCCCTGGTCGCCGGTGGCCAGCAGCAGCCATTCGGCCTGCTGCAGCATCAGCTCGTGCTCGGCCGGGCTGCGGCCGAGGCTGCGGGCCAGCACCTGGCCCCCCTGCTGACGGCCGTAGAAGGTGGCGGTGTGGTCGTTGAGGTCGGCCACCCCCGGCAGCACGATCAGGGCGAGCGGTTCCCCGGGGTGGCCCTGCCGCAGGAATTCCATCACCTGCGGCAGGGGAGAGCGCTGCTTGCGGGCGATCGCCTCCTGGCGCGGCAGCGCCAGGGCCACGCAGGCACTGCCCAGCCCCAGCGCCAGGGCGAGCGCCGCCCCGGCCCCGCCGATCCGGCTCCGCCGCAGGGCCAGGCCGAGGCTCCACCAGCCGCGGGCCAGCAGCAGGGCCAGCAGGGGCAGCAGCGGGGCGATGTAGCGGCTGTCCTTGTTGGGGCTGAGGGTGATCAGCACCAAGCCCGCCACGGCGCAGCCGATCAGCCAGGGCCACCCCGGCGGCAGCCCGCGCCAGAGCATGCGGGCACCGCCGGCTCCTGCGCCGGCGGTTCGTGCGCCGCTCCCCAGCCCCCAGGCCGCGCCTCCGAGGCCGCCCACCAGCAGGGGCACCCCGAGCTGGCGGGGGGCCTGGCCCACGTACCAGAGCAGTCCCTCGAGGCTGAACACGGCCGGATCCCCTTCCGCCGCCGCGGACTCGAGCACGGCGCGGTTGGTGCCGCCGATCGTGGAGATCCAGTTGTGGTGAAGCCAGGGGGCGCAGGCCGCGAGCACCACCACCAGGGCCAGCAGCACCGGCAGGCGCCGTTCGCGGCGGAGGAGCCCCTGCCCCGCCGCCCAGAGGCAGGGCCCGACCAGCACCAGCAGGGCGCTCTGCTTCACCAGCAGCGACGCCGCCACCGCCAGCCCCGCCGCCAGGCTCAGTCCCCAGCGGGCACGGCCCGGGGGAGGTGCCTGCCAGCGTCCCAGCAGCCACAGGGCCAGGGTGGTGCAGGCCGTGAGGGCCAGATCCAGGGTGAAGCTGAGCCGCAGCTCCGCCAGCCCCGGGATCAGGGTGGTGAGCGCCGCGGCCAGCAGGCCGAACCCCGGGGACACCAGCTGGCGACCCCAGGCCGCCACCACCAGCAGCAGCAGGCCGTGCCAGAGCGCCAGCACCCAGCAGGCCTGGTCGGGCTGATCGCCCGCCAGCGCCATGACGCTGCCACTCACCAGGGAGGCCAGGGGCGGGATCTTGGGGGAGAGGTCCAGCAGGGCGTCCCAGCCGTTCCAGCCGCCGCCGCTCAGCAGCCCCAGGGCACGGCCGTGGTCCACGGCGCTGTTGAGGTAGTCGGCCTGATCCCAGTCCGGGATCGACCGATCCGCGGCCAGCCAGCTGCGGTCCCAGGCGGTGGCGAGGATCCAGAACAGCAGCAGGGCCAGCCACCAGAACCAGCCGCGCCGCAGCAGGGGCTGGGGGGGAGCAGGGGAGGAGGGAGCCAGAGCAGGGGCGCCGAAGGCGCCTCACTCTGGCCGAATGGGCCCCAGGGCAAGGGCCCATTCGGCCACGGACCAGAGCCGGCCATAGCCCTGGAAGCACGCCAGGGCCGCCTCGTGCCGTTCGGGGCTCTCCACCTGGCAGGCATCGTGCAGACAGATCACCTCGTAGCCCCGATCGGCGGCGTCCTTTACGGTGTGGTCGATGCACTGATCGGTGAGCAGGCCGGCCACGATCAGCTCCCGCACGCCGAGATTGCGCAGCAGATAGTCGAGCACCGTGGAGCTGAAGGGGGAGGAGGAGCTCTTCGGCAGCACGAGCTCATCGGGTCCCGGGGCGAGCGCATCGATCACCCGGGCCTCGGGGGAGTGGGGCGGAAAGCCCATGCCGCAGCGCTTGTAGTCGAGGCTGCGGTCGCGGCCGTCGGCGGTGAGGTTGGCGATCACGGTGTGGATCACCTCGATGCCGTGGTTGCGGGCCAGGGTGAGGGCCTGCTGCAGGCGCGGCAGGGTGCGGGCCTGGAAGCGGGCCAGGAACTCCGGCCGGCTGGCGGCGAGCTCCGCTCCGCAGGTGCCGTTCTGCACATCCACCAGCAGCAGCGCCCGTGAACCCATCCCCTCGCCGGGCTGACGCGCAGCCGCCACCGGGGCCATCCTGGAATCCTCCGCCCGCTCCCCCATGGGTGCCCCCGCCAGCCGCAGCCCGAGTGTGGCCCAGCAGGCCGAGGCCCGCGCCCGCCGGATGCTGCCGGAGCTGCAGCAGCGGGGCCTGCGGCAGCTGGCGATCAGCTTCGTGAATCACATGGGGTTGCCGCTGGTGAAGGGCATCCCGCTCACCCGCCTGCCGCAGGTGGCCCTCTGCGGCGTGGGCTTCTCGCCGGTGTCCGATGCCTTCGGGGCCACCGGCGGCATCGATCCGCTCCAGTCGCTGGCCCGGCCGGACGGGGACCTGCGGCTCATCCCCGACCTCGACAGCCTGGCGCTGCTGGATGGGGAGGCGGGCTGGGGCTGGCTGGCGGGTGATCGCCATGAGCAGGACGGCACCGTGTATGCCGCCGACCAGCGCGGCTTCTGCCGCCGCCAGATGGAGGGGCTGGCCGCGGCGGGCCTGGAGATGCGGGCCGGCTTCGAGATCGAATGGGTGGTGGGAGCGCCCAGCGGCGTGGCCAGCTATCTCAGCCCCACGGTGGGGGGCAGCCCCTACAGCGCCGACCGGCTGGTGGAGGGTCTCGACTACCTCAGCGCCATCACCGAGGCCCTCGACCGGGCCGGTCTGCCCTGGCTGCAGATCCACCCGGAATACGGCGCCAGTCAGTTCGAGCTCTCCCTGGCCGCCTCCGACCCGCTCCAGGCGGCGGACCAGCTGGTCTGCGCCCGCCTGATCATCCAGCGGGTGAGCCGCCGCTTCGGCTGGAGGGCCTCCTTCAGCCCGATGGTGTCGGCCGAGCGGGTGGGCAATGGCGGCCACGTGCACCTCAGCCTCGAGCGCCATGGGGTACCCGTGCTCAGCGGCGGCCAGGGACCGGCCGGCCTCACCGAGCTGGGGGAGCGGGTGGTGGCGGCTCTGCTGGAGCACCTGCCTGCCCTGCTGGCGATCGGCTGTCCGCTCACGGTGTCCTACCGGCGGCTGGTGCCGGGGCGCTGGGCCGCGCCCTTCCGGCTCTGGGGAGTGGAGAACCGGGAGGCGGCCCTGCGCCTGATTCCCGGCGGCCGCGACGAGAGCAGCCACCTCGAACTCAAGGTGGTGGATGCCGCCGCCAACCCCTATCTGCTGCTGGGGGCCCTGCAGGCGGTGCTGGCCGAAGGGGTGGAGCACTCCCGTCCGTTGCCGCCCCCCGTGGTGGGTGATCCCGCCCGCGGCCCGGAGGGCGCAGCGCAGCGCCTGCCCACGAACCTGGCAGAGGCCGTGGAGGCATTCCGGGGAAATCGCCTGCTGGCCGGTGCCATGGGCGCTCTGCTGCACCGCACCCTGGTGGAAAGCCGGGAGGCCGAGCTGCGCCGCAGCGGCGACCTCTCCGAGGCGGACCTGATCGCCAGCACCTGCTGGTGGCCCCCCGTCCAGCCGTGAGGCCGCAGCCTCAGCAGGCCACGTAGGCCTCCACCGCCTCGCTGAGGCGCCGCAGTCCGGCGAGGGCGTCCCGCTCGAGGTTGCGCACCCGATCGCGGCTGATGCCCAGCACCCGGCCGATGCCGGTGAGGCTCATGGGTTCCTCACCCTCGGCGTT
>JBMLOS010000194.1:0-7126 GCA_049242845.1 Prochlorococcaceae cyanobacterium | reverse complement strand
CGAGTGGGCCCGCAACCAGGCCGGCCTCAGCGGCGCCACCAGCGCCGAGCTCGACTCCGAAACGCCCCATCCGGTGATCCATCTGCTGCCCGAGCAGCAGGACGTGGTGGACCTGGGCGGCACCATGCGCCTCGGCGTCTACCCCTGCCGGCTGGCGGCCGGCACCCTGGCGCAGGAGCTCTACGGCGATGAGGTGGTGTACGAGCGCCACCGGCACCGCTACGAGTTCAACAACGCCTACCGCCAGCTCTTCCTGGAGGCGGGTTACACCATCAGCGGCACCTCCCCCGATGGCCGCCTGGTGGAGCTGATCGAGCTGAAGGACCACCCCTTCTTCACCGCCTGCCAGTACCACCCCGAATTCCTCTCCCGCCCCGGCAAGCCCCATCCCCTCTTCCGCGGGCTGATCGCCGCCGCCCAGCAGCACCTGCCCCAGCTCGACGCCGGCCAGGTCTCCGAGGCTCCTGCGGCCGCGGCCAAGCTCGTGGCTCCATGAGCACACCGCTGAGTGCCGCGGCAGCCCCGCTGGCGGTGGCCGCGCTGCCGGTGGTGGAAACCTTCCATTCCCTCCAGGGCGAGGGGGCCCACGCCGGCCGCAGCGCCTTTTTCCTGCGTCTGGCGGGCTGCGCAGTGGCTTGCCCCTGGTGCGACACGAAGCATTCCTGGCCCGCTGCCCACCACCCCTGGCGCTCCCTGGAGGAACTGGCGGCGGAAACCGCCGCCGCCGCCGCCGCCGGGGCCGGCTTCGTGGTGATCACCGGCGGGGAACCGCTGCATCACCCGCTCGATGCCCTCTGCACCGCCCTCCGGCAGGCGACGGCCCCCCACGGTCCTCTGCCGCTGCATCTGGAGACCAGCGGCGTCGATCCCCTCAGCGGCCAGTTCGACTGGATCACCCTCTCCCCCAAGCCACACCGTCCCCCCACCGAGGAACTGCTGGCCTGCTGCCACGAGCTCAAGGTGGTGGTGCACGGCCCCGACGACCTCCGCTTCGCCGAGGCGATGGCCGAGGCGGCCCGCACGGCCCCCGGCCGCGGCGCACCACCGCTTCTGCTGCTGCAGCCGGGCTGGGAAAGCGGCGAGGGCCAGCGGGCGGCCGTGGACTTCGTGCGGCGACGGCCCCGCTGGCGCCTCAGCCTGCAGGCCCACAAGTGGCTGGGGGTGCGCTGAGGGCGCCAGCTCAGAAGCTCCGGGCGGGATGCTGGCGCTTCTCCGCCTTCCACAGCCGCCAGCGCACCTCCAGATCCTGGGGGGCGTAGACCACGATCGGCCGGCTGGCGTTGTAAGGCAGCACGAAGGGCTTGCCCGCCCCGATCGGCAGGAAACCCCGGCGCGGGGGCGGCTCGGGGGGGCAGGCCATGCGGGTCGAGAGCACCGGGCCGGCGCCCTGCACCCGGATCACAGGCCCGGGGGCGCCGGGGGGTGTTTCCTGCACCAGCTTGCCGGCGAGGGTGTGGCGGTTGCAGTCGAGCAGGAGGGAGCGGCCCACGATCAGCTGCACCCGCCAGTCGGCGGGATCGGGGGAAAGGGCCGGATCCGCGGTGGGGGGCAGCACGCCGGGCAGCTGGATCACCCAGCGGCGCTCACCGGCCGCCGCCGCGGGGTATGCCGCCCCATCGAAGCGGGGGATGGCGGGGGAGGCGGCCGGCAGGAGGGGCAGGGCGGCACTGCCGAGGAGCGCCAGCACCGGCAGGGCGAGCGCATGGCGGGGAGACGATCGTCTGCCCTCCATCCTGCAGCCACCGGCGGCGGCATTGCTCTGCCAGGCTCAAGGGGCGTCCGCCCCGCCGCGCCGATCCCGTGAGCGCCGATTCCAAGAGCGCTGAATCCGTGAGCGCCGCGCCCGTGTCCCGCGCCGCCTCCCCGCCCGGGCAGCCCCCCACGGCGGTGGCGCTGCTCTCGGGCGGGCTGGATTCGGCCACGGCGGCGGCCCTGGCGATCGAGGCGGGCTACCGGCTGATCGGCCTCTCCTTCGACTACGGCCAGCGGCACCGGCGGGAGCTCGAGGCCGCGGCCGCCGTGGCGGCCGACCTCGGCCTGGCGGAGCACCACACGATCGCCGTGAACCTGGCGGCCTGGGGCGGATCGGCCCTGACGGACCGGAGCATCGCGGTCCCCACCGGCGGGGTGGAGGAGGGGGTGATCCCCTCCACCTACGTGCCCTGCCGCAACACCGTGTTCATCGCCCTTGGGCTGAGCCTGGCCGAGGCCCGCGGCGCCGCACGGCTGGTGCTGGGGGTGAACGCAGTGGACTACTCCGGCTACCCCGACTGCCGCCCCGACTACCTGGCCGCCTTCCAGACCCTGGCGGACCTCTCCAGCAAGGCGGGCCGCGAAGGCAACGGGGCGCAGCTGTGGGCGCCGCTGGTGCACTGGAGCAAGACCGAGATCGTGCGCCAGGCCCTGCGGCTGCAGGTGCCGATCGCCACCACCTGGAGCTGCTACAGCGGCGGAGCGGAGCCCTGCGGCGTGTGCGACAGCTGCCGCATCCGCGATGCGGCCCTGGTGGAAGCCGGGCGCCCCGACCTCGCCAGCCGCGGGAGCCGCTGATGGCGGCGGCCTGGGAGTGCCTCGAGCTTCCCTGGCGGGAGCCCTGGCAGGTGGCGTGGGCCCTGGCGGGCCACTGGGGGGAGCAGGGCCTGGTGTGGCTCGATGGCCAGGGGAGCGGCCCCGGCCGGCTCGGCGTGGCGCCCCGGGAGCAGAGGGTGTGCCGCGGGTTGCCGGGGGACCACGGCGCCAGGGATCCCTTCGCGGTGCTGGAGGCGATGGCCGCCGGCGGCGGCCACTGGATGGGCTGGCTGGCCTACGAGGCCGGCGCCTGGGTGGAGCCGGCCGCCCACTGGCGGCGCCCGGCCCTGGCCACCCTCTGGGCCGCGCGCCACGATCCGGTGCTCACCTGGGATCCCGGCAACCGCCGGCTGCAGCTCGAGGGCAGCGAATCCGAGGCGATGGCCGCGATCGCCGCCCAGATCCACGCCCTGCCGGAGGAACCCCTCGAGGACCATTCCACCCCGGAAGCAGCCGGCCTGCCGCTGGAGGGATGGCGGCTCCACACGAGCCCGGAGGCCTTCGCCGCCCAGGTGGCCCAGATCCGCGCCTGGATCGGTGCCGGCGATCTGTTCCAGGCCAATCTCACCGCCTGCTGGGAGCAGACCCTGCCCGCCGATCCACCGCTGCTGGCCCTCTATGGCCGGCTGCGCCGGAGCTGCCCGGCCCCCTTCGCGGGGCTGGCGATCGCCGGGGCAGAGGCCGCCGGCGAAGCGGTGCTTTCGGCCTCACCGGAACGCTTCCTGCAGCTCGATCCCGAGGGCTGGGTGGAGACCCGGCCGATCAAGGGCACCCGGCCGCGGCACCGGGAGCCCGAGGCGGATGCGGCGGCCGCCGCCGAACTGGTGAGCAGCCCCAAGGACCGGGCCGAGAACGTGATGATCGTGGATCTGCTGCGCAACGACCTCGGCCGCGTCTGCCAAACAGGCAGCATCTGGGTGCCGCAGTTGGTGGGTCTGGAGAGCTATGCCCAGGTGCACCACCTCACCTCGGTGGTGCGGGGGCAGCTGCGGCCGGGCCTGGGGCTTTCGGATCTGCTGCGGGCCTGCTGGCCGGGGGGCTCGATCACCGGCGCCCCCAAGATCCGGGCCTGCCAGCGGCTGGCCGAACTGGAGCCGGTGCCGCGGGGGCCCTACTGCGGCTCCCTGTTCCGCCTGGCGCCGGACGGCAGCTTCGACAGCAGCATCCTGATCCGTTCCGCCTTCGTGCACCACCGCACGATCCGGGTGCAGGCGGGCTGCGGCATCGTGACCGATTCCGAACCCGAGGCGGAGGCCGCCGAACTCGGCTGGAAGCTGCAGCCGCTGTTGGAGGCCCTCGCATGAACGCAGACCCAGGCGCGGCTGCCCTGCCTGGTCAGCCACTGCCCCGTGAGGCCGAGCCCCGCGCGGTGGCCTGGATCGGCGAGCCGCCCGCGACCGGCCGCTGGGGCAGCCCCTCCAGCCTGGCGCTTCCCCTGGCCGACCGGGGCCTGCTCCTGGCGGACGGACTGTTCGAAACGGTGCTGGTGGGCGGGGGCCGGCCCCGGCTGCTGGCGGAGCACCTGCGCCGCTGGCGGGATGCGGCGGCCCTGCTGGGCATGGACGAGCCGCCCGGGGAGGAGGCGCTGCAGCCGCTGCTGCAGGAGGCCCTCGAGCGGGCCGGCCTGGCCGAGGAGGGCTGCGGCGCCCTGCGGCTGAACTGGAGCCGGGGCGATGGCAGCGGCCGGGGCCTCGATCTACCCCTCGCCGGCAATAGCCCGCCCCACCGGTTCTGGCTGCAGCTCACCCCCGTGGTGCCCGCCTTCACGCCGGTGCGCGTGATCGTGAGCCGCTGGGAGCGGCGGAATGCCACCTCCCGGCTGAGCCACTGCAAAACCTTTTCCTATGGGCCCTCGATCCAGGCCCGCCGGGAGGCCCGCCTGGCCGGCTGCGATGACGCCCTGCTGCTCTCCACCGCCGGCGACCTCTGCTGCGGCACGGCCGCGAACCTGCTGGTGCGGCGCGGCGGCCGCTGGCTCACCCCGCCCCTGGCGAGCGGCTGCCTGCCGGGGGTGATGCGGCAGCTGGCCCTGGAGGCAGGCCTGGCCGAAGAGGCCGAGCTGCAGCTGGACGACCTGCTCGCCGCCTCCACCGGGGCCCCGGGCAACGGCACGGCAGCCCTGCTGCTCAACAGCCTCGGCTGCCGGCCGGTGGCGGAGCTGGAGGGCCAGGCGCTGCCGGCCTCGGCGCTCGAGGCCCAGCAGCTCTGGCGCCGCCTGCTCGACTGAGACCGGTGCTTGAGCGAGCCGCCGCGCGACGGAGGCAGCCGTTCAGACGCTGAGGAAGCGGTCGATCACCTCCTTGCTGAGGTCGGTGGTGGGGCCGCTGGCCACCACGCCTCCCTTCTGCATGGCGTAATACCAGTCGGCCTGGCGCACGAAGTGGAGGTGCTGCTCCACCAGCAGCACGCTGATGCCGGTGGTTTCGATGATCCGCCGCACGGCCCGCTCGATGTCGAGCACCACCGAAGGCTGGATGCCCTCGGTGGGCTCATCGAGCAGCAGCAGCTTGGGCTTGCCCAGCAGGGCCCGGGCGATCGCCAGCTGCTGCTGCTGGCCGCCGGAGAGGTCGCCGCCGCGGCGGGCAAGGAACTTCTCCAGCACCGGGAAGAGCTCGAACACCAGCGGATCGATGTGGCGGTGGCGCCCCAGACCGCCGGGCCGGGCCTCCAGCCCCAGCAGGAGGTTTTCCCGCACCGTGAGCTGGGGGATGATCTCCCGTCCCTGGGGCACGTAGCCGATGCCGGCCCGGGCCCGCTGGTGGGGCGGCAGCCGCGACAGTTCGCGATCCTCCAGTTCCACCCTGCCGGAGCGCTGCCGCAGCAGGCCCACAACGGTCTTGAGCAGGGTGGTCTTGCCGACCCCGTTTCGGCCGATCAGGCAGACCATCTGCCCGGGCTTCACGCTGAGGTCGACGTTGCGGAGGATGTGGCTCTCGCCGTAGTACACGTTCAGGTCGCTCACCTCCAGAACGGCGGCTCCGGCCGCCCGGGGGGCGGGAGAAACCAGGGGGCTCACGCTCATGGCTCGATCGGGGGGGCGGTGGGGGTGGCGGCATGGTCGCCTTCGGTGTCGGTGCCGAGATACACCTCGATCACGCGGGGATCGCTCTGCACCACATCCATGGAGCCCTCACAGAGCACGTGCCCCTCGTGGAGCACCGTGACCGGGGCCTGCAGATCCCGGATGAACTCCATGTCGTGCTCGATCACCAGCACGGTGTGCTCCCCCGCCAGCTGACGCAGCAGGGCGGCGGTAAGCTCCGTTTCCTCGTCGGTGAGGCCGGCCACCGGCTCGTCCACCAGCAGCACCTGCGGGGACTGGGCCACGAGCATGGCGATCTCGAGCCACTGCTTCTGGCCGTGGGGGAGGCCACCGGCGCTCTGGTGGGCGTAGGCCTCCAGCCCCACGGTCTCGAGCAGTTCCTGCACCTTGTCGCGCTCCTCGCGCTCGAGGCCGCCGAACAGCAGCGAGAAGGGCGAGGCGCGGCGGCTCACCGCCAGCTCCAGGTTGCGGCGGGGGGTGAGGTTCTGATACACCCGCGGCGTCTGGAACTTACGGCCGATGCCGAGCCGGGCGATGCGGTGCTCCGGCAGGCCCACCAGGGAGCGGCCGCGGAAGAACACATCCCCCTTGGTGGGGCGCACCTTGCCGGTGATCACATCGAGGAAGGTGGTCTTGCCGGCCCCGTTGGGGCCGATCACGGCCCGCAGTTCGCCGGGGGCCAGGCTGAGGTTGAGGTCGTTGAGGGCCCAGAAGCCATCGAAGCTGACGCTCACCCCCCGCAGTTCGAGCAGGGGGGTGGCCGGAGATCCCGGCTGCGGCGCGGGTGCGGACATGGGAGCGGCGACGGGGGAACTCATGCGGCACCTCCGGAGGGGCCATCCCCCTGGAGGGCCTCGGCCTCGGCCTGCACGGCCGGATCGAGATCGATCCGGGGATAGGTGCCGGTGCGGGGTGCCCAGCCCACCATCGCGAGGATGTGCTGCAGACCCCCCTTCTGCCACCAGCCCACGATGCCGTCCGGCAGGGCGGTGACCACCAGCAGGAACAGGCCCCCCTGAATGAACAGCCAGGTTTCCGGCAGCTGCTCGCTGATCAGGCTCTTGGCGTAGTTGATCAGCACCGCCCCGAGCACGGCGCCGATCAGGGTGCCGCGGCCGCCCACGGCCACCCAGATCACCATCTCGATCGAGAAGGGCACCGCCATGTACTGCGGGCTCACGATGCCCGACTGCACCGTGTAGAGGGCGCCGCTCACGCCTGCCATGCCGCCGGCGATGGCGAACACCAGCGTCTTGTAGGCGGTGGGGTTGTAGCCGGTGAAGCGCAGCCGGGGTTCGTCGTCGCGGATGGCGATCAGGGCATCGCCGAAGCGGCCGCGGGTGAGCCAGCGGCAGAGCAGCCAGCTGAGCACCACCAGCAGCAGGGTGAGCCAGAAGAGGTTGCGCTGCATCGCATCACTGCCCACCATCTGGCCGAAGATGCGGGCGGTGTCGGTCTTGAGGCCGTTGGTGCCGTTGATCAGCTTCTGCTGGCCGTTGAAGAAGTTGAAGAACA
>JBMLOS010000193.1:0-5928 GCA_049242845.1 Prochlorococcaceae cyanobacterium | reverse complement strand
CCGGGAAGGGCACCCGCATGAAGAGCGACCTGCCCAAGGTGCTGCAGCCCCTGGCCGGCGCCACCCTGGTGGAGCGGGTGCTGGCCGGCTGCCGCGACCTCGCCCCGGAGCGCCAGATCCTGATCGTGGGCCATCAGGCCCAGCGGGTGGAGGAGTCACTGGCCCATCTGCCGGGGCTGGAATTCGTGCTGCAGCAGCCCCAGAACGGCACCGGCCACGCCGTGCAGCAGCTGCTCGCTCCCCTGGCCGGCTTCAGCGGCGACCTGCTGGTGCTGAACGGCGATGTGCCGCTGCTGCGCCCCGCCACCCTGGCCCATCTGCTGGAGCGTCACCGCGAAGCCGGCGCCGCGGTGACCCTGCTCACCGCCCGCCTGGAGGATCCCAGCGGCTATGGGCGCGTGTTCGCCGATGCCGAGGGCCGCGTCGAGGCGATCGTGGAGCACCGCGACTGCACGCCCGAGCAGCGGCGCAACCCGCTGATCAACGGCGGCATCTACTGCTTCCGCTGGTCTGCCCTGGCGGAGGTGCTGCCGCACCTGCGTCCGGACAACGACCAGGGGGAGCTCTACCTCACCGACACGGTGGCCCTGCTGCAGCCGGCCCTGCACGTGGAGGTGGAGGATCCGGCCGAGATCGCCGGCATCAACGACCGCCTGCAGCTGAGTGCCTGTGAGGCGGTGCTGCAGGAGCGGCTGCGGCGCCACTGGATGGCCGAGGGGGTGACCTTCGTGGATCCCGCCAGCTGCACCCTGAGCGAGGGCACCCGCTTTGGGCGCGACGTGGTGGTGGAGCCCCAGTGCCATTTCCGCGGCACCAACCGGATCGGCGACGGCTGCCGCTTCGGGCCGGGCTGCCTGATCGAGGATTCGTCTCTGGCCGCCGGTGTGGAGGTGATCCACTCGGTGCTGCGGGGCGCCTCGGTGGGCGAGGGCTGCAGCGTGGGCCCCTTCGCCCAGCTGCGGCCCGGAACCCGGCTCGAGGCGCAGTGCCGCGTGGGCAATTTCGTGGAGATCAAGAACAGCGCCCTGGCGGAAGGCGTGAAGGTGAACCACCTCAGCTACATCGGCGATGCCGACCTCGGCGCCGGGGTGAACGTGGGGGCCGGCACGATCACCGCCAACTACGACGGCGTGCGCAAGCACCGCACGATCGTGGGGGCCGGCAGCAAGACGGGGGCCAACTCGGTACTGGTGGCCCCGATCCGCCTTGGCGAGCGGGTCACGGTGGGGGCCGGCTCCACCCTCACCCGCGACGTGCCGGATGGCGCCCTCGCTCTGGGGCGGGCCCGCCAGCTGGTGCGTGAGAACTGGCCTGGTCCCTCTTGATCTCCGCCCGCTTCTTCGCCGGCCCTCCCCAGTCATGCGGATCACCCTCTCCCTGCTGCTGAGCCTCCTGCCTGCTGCCCTGGTGATCGCGGTGCTCGAGCTGCCCTACCAGGGGCTCTCGCACGTGGGGTTCCTGCTGCAGCGCCGCTGGCCCCTGGGGGAGGACCATGCCCTCACTGCCGCGCTGGTGGCGGCGCCGCTGCTCGGCACCCTGCTGTTCCTGCTGCTCGCCTGGGGGCCCCTGGCGCCGGGCCGGGGCGGCGGCCTCACCGGTCTGCTGTCCCTGCAGCGCCCCGATCCAGCCGGCCCCCCGGAGGAGCAGTCGCTCGCCAGCCTGAGCCCCGCCGTGCAGCTCGCCCGTCTGCCCCTGCTGGCCCTCACCCACGTGGCGGGTCTCTCGGTGGGTACGGAGTCTCCCTCCGCGGCCCTGGGCGCCTCGATCCTGCTGGCCCTGCGCAGCTGGCTGCCTGCGCTGCGCCAGCTGCCCCTGCCCCTGCTGCTGGCGATCGGCGGCGGCGCCGGGCTCGGAGCCGCCTTCCGCTCGCCCCTGCTGGGGGTTGCCTATGCCCTCGAGGAGCTCAGCGCCGCCCGGGGCCTGGAACTGGTGCTGCCCACCCTGGCCCTGGGCAGCCTCGGCACCCTGCTGGTGGGTGTGCTCGCCCCCGCCTCCCTCGGCCAGCCCGCCCGGCTGAGCGTTCCCCCCGGCGTGCCGCTGGATGCTCTGCTGCCCCCTTCCCTCTGGCTCGGCCTGCTGCTCACGGCGGTGGTGATGGCCCTGCTGGGGGTGCTGTTCGTGCGGCTGCTGGTTCCGTGCAGTGCCCTGCTGGGGAGTTGGCTCCGCCGGCATCCCCGGCGCAGCGCCGCCGTGCTGGCGGTGGTGTTCACCCTGGTGGCCCTGCTGAGCGGCGGCATCAGCCTCAATGATGGGTCCCTCGATCTCGGTCCGGCCCTGGCGGGCAACCCCACCGCGCTGCCCTGGGCGGGCCTGCCCCGCATTCTCGGCCCGCTGCTGAGCATCTCCTTCGGCGCTCCGGGCGGTCTGATGCACGACACCATGACCCTCGGGGCCGTAGTGGTGGGTCCCTTCGTGCAGGGGCTGCCCCCGGAGCAGCGCGCCGCATTCGCCGGGGTGGCGGCGGCGGCGGCCTTCGCCGGTGCCTGCCGCACACCCCTCTTCTGCGCTCTGTTCGTGTTCACCCTGCAGGGGGACACCACCCTGCTGCCCTGGCTGCTGCTGTCCGCCTCCGTGGCGGCTGGTGTCGGTGAGGCCTGCGGCGGTGCCACCTGGAACGAGGCCCAGCTGGAGCGCCAGCGCCACAAGGCGGCGGCAGCCCCAGCGGGCTGAACGGGCTCAGTGCCAGGACTCCTGCTCGAGCAGCGGCAGCAGCCGCTCCAGGGCCACCCCCCGGCTCGCCTTGAGCAGCAGCACATCTCCCTGGCCCAGCCAGGAGCGCAGGGGCTCGATCGCTTCCTCGGCAGCCCCCACCCGGGCCAGCCGGGGAATGGCGGCCGCCGCCTCCTGCATCACCTCCCCTTCCGCGGCGCCGTCCACCACCACCAGGCCATCGAGAGCCAGCGCGGCGGCGCGCTCCGCCACCTGGCGGTGCAGGGCCAGGCTCTGCTCGCCGAGCTCGAGCATGGTGCCCAGCACCGCGAAGCGGCGCCCCGGCTGCCGGGCCAGCAGGTCGAGGGCGGCGAGCACCGCCTCCGGCGAGGCGTTGTAGGTCTCGTCGAGCACCGTGAGCCCCTGGACGTGGCGCCGCCGGTTGCGCCCGCCGGGCACCTCCACCTGGAGGGAAGCGAGGGCCTCTGCTGCCACCCCGAGGTGGTCTGCCACCGCCAGGGCGAGCAGCAGGTTGCGGGCGTTGTGGCGGCCCTCCAGGGGGGGCTGCACCTCCAGCGTCCGATCGCCATGGCGCACCTGCAGCTGATCGCCGCCTGCGGAGAGGCTGCCGGTCCAGTCGGCCGGTGGCAGGTCCGCCGCGCTGGGGGAATCGCCTGTCAGGGCCACCCGCTGCACGCGCCCCTGCCAGCCCTGAGCCACGGTGGCCTCCAGCAGGGGATCGCCGGCCGGGATCACAAGCAGGCCGGCGGCGGGCAGGCCCGCGGTGATCTCCGTCTTGGCCCGGGCGATCGCTTCCCGGCTGCCCAGCCGGCCGATGTGGGCCGTGCCCACGTTGGTGATCACCGCCACATCGGGGCAGGCGCAATGGGTGAGCCGCTCGATCTCACCGGGCCCGCGCATGCCCATCTCCACCACCAGGGCGGCTGTGGTGGGACCGGCCCGCAGCAGGGTGAGCGGCACGCCGATGTCGTTGTTCTCGTTGCCGCTGCTCGCCACCACCGCCCCGAGCGGCTCCAGGGCGGCGCGGATCAGTTCCCGGGTGGTGGTCTTGCCGGCGGAGCCGGTCACCGCCACCACCGGCACGTTCAGGTGGCGTCGCCACAGGCCGCCCAGGGCCTGGTAGCCGCTGAGGGTGTCCTCCAGCAGCCACACCGGTTTGCCGAGTTCCTGCAGGCGGCTGCGCAGCTCCGCATCCACCCGGTCGGCCTGGGCCACGGCGGCGCAGGCTTCCCCGCTGCCGAGGGCCTGCTCGAGGAAGGCATGGCCATCGAAGCGCTCGCCCACCAGGGCCACGAACAGATCTCCGGGCCGCAGCCGGCGGCTGTCGGTGGTGATCGCCCCGCCCTCCAGGCCGCGCTCCGCCCAGGGCTGCGCTGCCGCGGCGGCGGCGGGGCCGATCGGGGGCGGGCCCCAGAGCTCCACCAGCTCGCTCAGGCGGATCTGCATCAGGGCAACAGGTCGGGATCGAGCAGGATCATGCCGGATCCCAGCCGGGCGGACTGGCCCAGCCGGCGGCTCTGGCGATCCACCAGTTCCAGCCGCTCGTAGCCCTCCGCCTGGGCCCGCTCCCACCAGAGCGCCGCCAGCTGTTCGCGGCTGGGTTGTGGCAGCTCTGCGTAGGGCGCGCCGAGCCGCAGCCGCAGGCCGGCCCGCGCCGGATCGGGCTCCGCCTCCAGCCAGGGCCCATCGGGAACCTGGTCTCCATCGATGGCCTGGATGTCCGCTGCGTAGGCAGCGGCAAGAACGGCGGCGGGATCGGCGGCCGGTGCGGCGGCCGATGCGGTGGAGGGTTCCGCCGGTAGCTCGAGGGGCTGTACTTCCTCTGCTTCCTTGGCTTCCGGGGCTTGCCTGGCTTCCGGGGCTTCGCCGGCGGGGTCGAGCCCCTCGGTGCTTTCCGGAGATTCCTCGGAGGGGAGCAGATCCAGCGCTGTTTTCGTGTCGGTTGTGCCCTCTGCGGGCATTGCGGAGGTACCAGAGCCTTGGTTCCGCGCCTGAGTCTGCGCCTCCGGTGGGGTTGCATCCGGAGTGTCGACACGGGGGATCACCACCCGGCTCACGAGCAGCACCACCACAGCCAGGAGCGCCGCCAGCACCAGGGGCCAGAACAGGGGCGCCAGGGAGCGGGGCCAGCGGGCGGGCAGGGGCAGCTCGCCGCTGGCGTTGCGGCGGCGCAGCTCCAGAACTTTGAGGCGGGCGCTGGCCGCGAGGGCCCGCAGGTCGCGGCCGAGCAGCTGCCAGGGGCTCTCGTAGGGCGCCGGCAGGGGCGCCCTGCCCCGTTCAGCCATGGATGCGGCGGCGCAGCAGATTCAGGGGATTGCGGCTGCTGCGGGAATCCTCCGGCGGGGCCTGCTCCTCCAGGGGGGCGGGGGCGTGCGCGCCCCGCAGGCTGGGGTCGGCGTCCTGTCCCTGGGAGAAGCGCTCCACCTCCTCGGCCAGGGGGGTGGGTTCCTTCACGCCGCAGACATCGCGGTACATGGCGTCGTACTCCAGGGCGGAGCGGGCCCAGCTGAGGTCCTGGGTCATGCCGCGGCGCTGCAGTTCCTCCCAGCTGCTGCGGTGGCGGTAGGCCTCCCAGGAGCGCACGATCGAGGTGTAGAAGTCCACCGGCTCGTATCGGTCGAAGCAGAAGCCCGTGCCCGTTCCCCCTTCCGGATCGTGGGGGGGCACGGTGTCCACCAGACCGCCCACGCGCCGGACCACCGGGACCGAGCCGTAGCGCATCGCCAGCATCTGGCTGATGCCGCACGGCTCGAAGCGGCTGGGCATCAGGAAGGCATCGCTGCCGGCGTAGATCAGCCGGGAGAGGGCATCGTCGTAGGTGAGAAAGACTGCAAAGCGGCCCGGATGGCGGGCGGCCATCTGCCAGAGGCCCGATTCCAGCCCCCGATCTCCCGTGCCCAGCACCACGAACTGGCTGTCGGTGTAGGCCAACACCCGATCGGCCACCTGCAGCAGGAGGTCAATGCCCTTCTGATCCACCAGTCGGCTCACCACCCCCATGAGATAGGTGCGGGGGTTCTGGGTGAGCCCGAAGCGCTCCTGGAGCATGCGCTTGCACTGGGCTTTCCCGGAGAGGTTCTTCGTGGTGTAACGCTCCGGGAGGGTCTGGTCGGTGGCGGGATTCCAGTCCTCGGTGTCGATGCCGTTGACGATGCCGCGCAGCTTGCCGCTGATGAAGTTCAGCAGCCCATCCAGCCGCTCCCCGTATTCCGGGGTGCGGATCTCCATGGCGTAGGTCGGCGATACCGCACTCACCCG
>JBMLOS010000192.1:0-3353 GCA_049242845.1 Prochlorococcaceae cyanobacterium | reverse complement strand
CCCCCCGGACAGATAGGACGTGACGCCATTGGGGAAGGGGAATCCCATCCATGCGGGGTTCAAGGACGCTCTGAAGCTAGGCAGATCAGTGGTGGCTCGCCATCCGCTGCAACACGGCACGGGTGGCCTCATCGGCCGGGAACATGTGCTCCACCCGCAGCGAGGCCAGCGTGATGTCGTTGGGCGTGCCGAAGGTGGTGAACATGCTGAAGAACGCCAGCTCCCCATGGGGAGAGCGGAAGCGCGTGGTGAGCACCGGCGCCTGCGGGTCTGAGCGGGATCCCGCGCCCGCCGTGGTGCCCAGCCGCGCCTGCAGATCCGCCTCGTAGGCCTCCACCCGCGGCAGCAGCGAAGGCTGGGCCGCCACCTCCCGTCGCAGCAGCGCCAGGAAGCGCGGGCCCACGTCGCTGAGATTGCTCACATGACGGCTCAGGCCCTGCGGGTGCGTGAGCAGGTCGAGCATGTTCACCGGCCCCTGGCCCAGCAGCTCTGCGGCGGCGGGCATCAGCGTGGCGGCCAGCCAGCGGGCCCCGCCGTTCATGCGCACCAGATTCCACTCGGCATCGAGCACCAACGCCGGCGCCGGTTCGTGGGCCCGCAGCAGCTGCTCGAGCGCATGGTCGGCCTCCGCCAGCCAGGGGTCTTCGAGATGCCTCTCGGAGTAGGCGGGGGCGTAGCCGGCCGCGAGCAGGGCCTCGTTGCTCAGGGCCAGGGGGGCTTCCAGCACCTGCAGCCAGCCGATCAGCAGCTCGCGGCTCGGGCGGGAGCGGCCGCTCTCCACGAAGCTCACATGGCGCTGCGACACCCCCAGCTCCAGGGCCAGCTCCAGCTGGCTGATCCGCCGGCCCCGGCGGGCCCGGCGGAGGGTGTCCTGCAGCGAAGTCGGTGCCTGGGCCATGCCGCATTCAACCCCGCTCCGGCGGCCCTGCAATTACCTGTCAGGTCGTTGCGGGGATTCGGTCTGCGGCAGAGAGTGTGGGCTCCTTTCACCCCGGAGTTGCCGATGCCTCGCGCTCTGATCGCCACCGTGATCGTTCTCTTCGGTGGGCTCACCGGCGTTGCCCTCTGGCAGCACGGCTACTGGGGCATCTTCGAGCCGCTGTTCCAGAGCTTCGGCGGTGCCCAGGTCTTCTTCGATCTCCTGATCGCCCTGAGCCTGGTGATGGTGTGGATGTGGCGCGATGCCACCGCCCAGGGACGCAACCCCTGGCCCTGGATCCTGGCCACCCTGGCCCTGGGATCCTTTGGCCCGCTGCTGTATCTGCTCACCCGCCCGCAGGTTGCGCCCGCCGAAGCCGAGGGATGACCATCGGGCGATTCAATTTGCAGCGGCACCATCAACGTTGTTGGCCCAGATGTACTCATAGACAGTCCCGCTGCCGAAATCTCCCACCTTGGTTTTCGTGACGAGACGGAATCTATTCTTTGCCAGCAGCTTGATGATGTCTTTGCTGTAGAGGCTGTCTGTGATGTGGTAGCGAATATAATGGCTTCCCTTCGGGAATAGTTTATTTTGGTAGAGCGCAATCTGCTCTTCAGAGGCAAGAACGTTGTCCCTCGGGAATCGATTGGGGTAAAGGGTGGCGAGTTGTTCGTCGGCGAAAACATAGTTGGCCTTGCCGCTGCTTTGGCCAAGTTTTGTGAGGGTATTCTCTGCCCGCCGGAGAATGTGCAAACCGAGATTCACGTACTCGAAGATGAAGCCTGGGCGGAACCAGATGTTGCTGACCCGGGGCTGGCTGATGCAGGTGTCCTGCTGGGCGTCCTGCAGGGTCGAGGTTGGGGTGCAAGGGTACGGACTATTGATTTTTTTCCGCAGCAGAGAGTGCATGGAGATCCCTGTCAGGCCAATGGTTGCCACCAGAGGAAGAATGAGCATCAGTTTTACTGATAATCGGCCGCTTGTGGAGATGCCTGGGAGGGAATTTTTGGGGAAGTTATGGGAGAAGGCGGGCTGGGGGAGATTCTTCGCGACAGCCAGGGTGATCGGAAAGAGGTAAAAGGCGGATGCCAAGAGATACCCGTAGTGAGCTGTAAGTGTCGCGGCACTGTCGTTCACCGCGGCGGGAGAGGCGATGAAGTAGCCAATCGGTATGATCAGGTAAAGAAGAAAGCCATACAGCCCTCTCCTGGCCAGGTAGAGTGAGAGGGCCAGGGTAAGGAGCAGAACGATCAGGGCACTGGCATTTTCGGCGGATGCTTCTTTGATCGCCGTAAGGTATCGCCCAAGAGATAAATGATCAAAATTGTCACCCACGTAGATCCGCTTGAGGGAGCTGGTAAAGGTTCCCATGAAGTAACCATGTCTGCGAAGAAGGGCCCAGCTAAGGAGGGGTAGCCCAATCATTCCCATCGTGATCGCAATCCTGCGCCTGATCCAGGTTCGCTTTCTGCCTGTGCGCGAAAGCAATCGATTGCCAGTCAGGAGGAAGACGGTGAGATTGAACAGGCTGATCAATGCAACAAGCTCATGGAAAAGACTGCCAAGAAGCATGAGCAGGAGGGCTGTGGCCGCAATTGGCCTGTCCAGATCTGGAGGGTCCGAGGGGCTGAATGGCAGGAAGCAGGCAAGGATGAGCATGAACAGGCCGATGTAGATCAGCTGTAGTCCGATGATTTCCGTATGTGGATAGGAGGCATACGAGATGAAGTAGGCGTTTGAGCCTGCTGAAAGCCAGTAGCAGCCGGCCAGGGCGGTGGCCACAAGGGTCGATCCAGCTCTTTCTCTGGGCGACGATGCTGCCAGGACTCTCTCGATGGCCAGGCTCAGTGCCAGGGCAAACATGCCGCTGGTCAGCACGTGAAACGCAGTAAACCAGAGCAGGAAGAAACCTGCGGGCTGGATCAGATCCTTGACATGGGAGTAGATGATCTGGAGAGCGCTGTAGATCGGCGAATAATGAGTATTGAAGTAGCTGAATATGTCGTTGTTGATCCCGCTGGGCTCGATGAGCTGGGTGGGATCGTTGCCCGTACTCAGGCCGATCCAGAAGCCGGTGTCGAGAAGATAGGTGCGGCCGTAGAAAAGATGGCTTGTGATCAGCAGCAGATAGATCGTAAAGGTTGCAACAAAGGAGACGGTCAGGAATGCTTTGAACGCCTTCGCCTGGTTTCTGGGGAATGGGTTTCGGAGCGGTTGGCTGTAGGCGTTCATCTGATCGCGAGAGGAGGCAGAAGGTCTGAGGGGGCGTCGACTCCAGGCCTGAGCTAAGTGTCTTGTTCCGGGTGGCCTGGGCCCCTGACTTCGTGATCTCTGGACAGCAGCAGGAGCATTCAGGCTCAACGTAGGCCCTGTGGAAAGTTCTGCCTCCAGGTGCGCGTTGGCTTCATCTGCCCAAGAACCCCTGTCGCCG
>JBMLOS010000191.1:0-2567 GCA_049242845.1 Prochlorococcaceae cyanobacterium | reverse complement strand
GGTGGCCCCGGCCCCGGTCGGGGCGGGGCACCAGGTTCATGCCCCGCCAGCTCACCGCCCCCGGCCAGCTGCCGTGCTCCGCCAGGGCCGCGGCCTCCGCTTCGCCCGCCTGCAGCTCCAGGGCCTGGCCCAGCACCGGCTCCAGGGTGATGTCCTGGGCAAGACCCTCCAGAGCGGGGCTGTCCCGCAGCAGCTCTGCCGAGGCCAGGCCGGCCGCCAGCACCACCCATTCGGCCTGCAGCCGTCCGCTCTCGCTCCACACCTCCCAGCCGTGCCCGGGTCCCCGCTCCAGCCGCAGGGCCCGCTCGCGGCGCATCTCCAGCCCTGCGGCGGCGGCGGAGCCCAGCAGGGCTGCCCGGGCGGCCGTGGGATCCAGCTGCCCGTCCCGGGGGGAATGGAGGCCGCCGAGGGCCCGGGCCGGCAGTGCCGGCTGGAGCGGCTCCAGCCGGCTGCGGTTCCAGAGCTCCAGGGGGATGCCGCCCCCCTGCCGTTCGGCCGCCAACCGCTCCTGGCGCTCCAGTTCGGCAGGGTCCGCGGCCAGCAGCAGCAGCCCCTGCCTCCGCGGCACGGGCCATCCCTCCTCTTCCAGTTCGGAGCACCACCGCTGCCAGAGCTCGCGGCTCCGCTGGCGCAGCCGCCAGGCACGGCCTCGGTCGCGGTGGAAGACATCGGCCATCAGCAGCCCCAGGGCTGCCTCGGTGCCGCTTCTCCGGGTTGTTCCAGGTTCAGAAGATGGGGCCGCTGGATCCAGCAGGCAGACCCGGTGACCCTGCCGCACCAACAGCCAGGATGCCGCCGCTCCCACGATTCCAGCCCCCAGTACGATCACGTCCCGGGGCTCGGATGGGGGGGGCAGGAGGGTCCCCACCAAAGGGGAATGGGTGCTGTGGCTCAGGCCTGCTTCAGGGCCTGCTGCACTTCGGTGGGCAGCACCTGGGCATAGAGCCCGAAGCCACTGGCCACCTGGATGTAGGCCTTGCGGAGCTTGTCACCGTCCTGAAGCCGGGCGGCCTCATCGAGCTGGGCCAGGGCGGTCTTGAGCTTCTCGGCCCGCTCGTTGGCCTCGGCCCGGTCGGCCGGAAGGAGGCGCTGGTTGATGTAGAGCATCTCGCGGCCCACTTCCTGCATGGGGCCGTGGATGAGGTTGCGGGTGAAGACCCAGTCGCGCTCGTTCACCAGGGTGGCCAGCTCCGGCAGGCGATCCCGGGCGGCTAGGAAGCCCTCCGCCTGGCGGGTGATCACGGCCATGTCCGCGGGGCTGATGCTGGGGGGCTTGCGGCCCTGGCTGCCGTCGCAGGCCACCAGGGACACCGACAGAACCATCGCCACCGCCAGGAGCAGCAAGCGGCGCAGCTGCGCCATCAGGCCCGCGGCGGGGGCAGAACCGGAGCCGACAGCGGCGGCAGACCCGGCAGGGCTGGCAGCAACCATGGGACTCTCCAACCTGGGAACGGAAGCGGGCCTGACTGTATCCGGTCCGGGCCCGGCGGCTGGGCACAATTGATCCTTCGCCTCCACCACCCCGCCGGCATGAGTTCCCCGACGGCCATCCTCCAGGTGATCTGCCCCGATCGGCCGGCCCTGGTGAGCGAGCTCTCCGGCTGGGTGGCGGCCAACGGCGGCAACATCCGCCACGCCGATCACCACACCGATGCCGGCGCGGGCCTGTTCCTCAGCCGCATCGAGTGGGAGCTGGATGGCTTCGGTCTGCCCCGGCCGGCGATCACCCCGGCGGTGCTGGCCCTGGCGGAGCGGCTGGGCGGGGAGGGCCAGGTGCATTTCTCCGATGAGACGCCAAGGGTGGCGATCTTCGTGAGCCGGCAGGACCACTGCCTGGTGGACCTGCTCTGGCGCACCCGCTCCGGCGAACTGCCGATGGAGGTGCCGCTGGTGGTGTCGAACCACACCAGCCTCGAGGGGGTGGCCACCGGCTTCGGCGCCCGCTACGTCCATCTCCCGATCACCGCGGCGACCCGAGCCGAGGTGGAGCAGCAGCAGCTGGCGCTGCTGCAGGAGGAGCGCATCGAACTGGTGGTGCTGGCCAAGTACATGCAGGTGCTCAGCCCCGCCTTCCTGGAGAGCTTCGGCGGCGGCTCGCCCGCTGCGGGGCGGCAGCGGGTGATCAACATCCACCACTCCTTCCTGCCGGCCTTCCAGGGGGCGCAGCCCTATCACCGGGCCTGGGAGAGGGGCGTCAAGCTGATCGGCGCCACCGCCCACTACGTGAGCGAGGAGCTCGACGCCGGTCCGATCATCGAGCAGGCCACCGTGCACGTGAGCCATCGCGACGAGGTGGAGGATCTGATCCGCAAGGGGCGCGACACCGAGCGCCTCGCCCTGGCCCGCGCCCTGCGTCTGCATCTGCGGCGGCATGTGATGGTCTACCGCGGCCGCACGGCCGTCTTCGACTGAGCTTGGATGGGGCGCTTCGCGGCACGGCCCATGCCTCCGATTCGCCTGGCGGCGCTGGATGCGCGCCTGCTCCATGTCCGCCCCGAGGGGGCTTCTCCCCTCGGCTGGCGCTGCTTCCAGCTGGGCCTCTTCCTTCTCCCCAGCAGCGCCTTTCT
>JBMLOS010000190.1:0-4436 GCA_049242845.1 Prochlorococcaceae cyanobacterium | reverse complement strand
CCTGCCCGACTGCCTGGAGATCACCGCCTGGCTGGAGGACGGCACGATCATGGGCCTGCGCCACCGCGAGCATCACCACATCCAGGGGGTGCAGTTCCACCCGGAGAGCGTGCTCACCCAGAACGGCCACCTGCTGCTGGCGAACTTCCTGGAGGAGGCCAGCGCCTGAGCAGACCCGCCTGCACAGGCGCGGCGGCGCATCACTGCTAGTTTCGCGCCACGCTTGGGCCCCCGTGGCCGCCCCCGCTCCCCATGGCTGCTGCTGCCGGCCTCCGCCGCTTCCCCGTTCTCGGCTCGGTGCTGGCCGCGGGCCTGGTGGGCACGAGCCTGGCGCCGGCCGCCCTGGCGGCCGAGGGGGTGAGCATCACCAGCTACGGCCACAGCGCCCTGCTGATCCGTGGCGGCGGCGCCAGCGTGCTGATCAACCCGTTCAAGGCAGTGGCCTGCGCGGCCGGCCTGGCGGAACCGCGGGTGGGGGCCGATGTGATCCTGGCCAGCAGCCGCCTGCTGGATGAGGGTGCCCCCGTGGCCAGCGGCCGCATGCTGGTGACTCCGGGCTCCTACCGGGTGGCGGGCCTGCAGATCGAGGGCATCGCCGCCCCCCACGACCGGCTCGGCGGCCGGCGCTTCGGGCAGGCCACGCTGTGGCGCTGGAAGCAGGGCGGGCTGAGTTTCGCCCACCTCGGCGGCACCGCCGCCAGCCTCTCGCCCGCGGATCGGGTGCTGCTGGGCACCCCGGATGTGCTGATCATCGGCGTGGGCGGCGGCGCCAAGGTGTACACCGGCGCCGAGGCGGCGGAGGTGGTGCGGGAGCTCAAGCCCCGCCGGGTGATCCCGGTGCAGTACACCGCCAAGACCAAGCCCGACTGTGACCAGGGCAGCGTGGAGCCGTTCCTGCAGGCCATGGCGGGCACCCCCGTGCAGCGGGTGGGCAGCAGCATCACTCTTCCCGGCAAGCTGAGCGAGGCCACCACGATCCTGGTGATGCGCTGAGTTCCTAGGCCGTGTAGGCCTCCCAGAAGCGCTGCATCTGCTCCAGGGTACCGATGCTCACCCGCACGGAGCCATCGATCAGCGGCTTGCCCGCCATCGAGCGGACCAGGATTCCGGCCTGCCGCAGCCTGCGCTCTGCCACCTCGGCCCCCTCCCGGGGCCAGAGCAGCAGGTAATTTCCGCCCTCCAGGTGGTGGCGCTCGCCGACCTCCGCCAGACGCTCGCCGATCCAGGCGCGGGCGCGCTGCACCTCCGCCACGTAGGCATCCACGTAGGCCTGATCCGCCAGGGCCGCGAAGGCCGCGGTGACCGCGAAGCTGTTGATGTCGTAAGGGCCGGTGACCCGATCGAGCCGGTCCACCACTTCGGCCGCACCGATCGCGAAGCCGATCCGCAGGCCGGCCAGGCCGGCGGTCTTGGCGAGGGAGCGCAGCACCAGCAAGTTGGGCGTGGCGGCGAAATCCGCCTGGGGGAGCACGCTGTCGCCGGTGAAGGCCTCGTAGAGCTCATCCACCACCACCAGGGTGGAGGGCGCCCGGGCCGCCAGCGCCAGGATCGGCTCCGGGGCCAGGCGGGTGCCGGTGGGGTTGTTGGGATTGCAGAGCAGCAGGATGCGCGGCGGCTGCCAGCCATCGGTGGGGCTGGCGTCCCCGGCCGGCCCCAGCAGGGCCGCCTCAAGCGCCTCGAGAGGGAAGCGGAAGGAGGCGCCTTCATAGGGGATGGCCTCGATCGTCATGCCCTGCATGCGGGCGCAGGGGGCGTAGTAGCCGAAGGTGGGGCTGGTGGTGAGCAGCCGATCGCCGCGGTCGCCGTAGGCGTGGAAGAGGGCATGGAGGGCAGCATCCACGCCGTTGAACAGGCCGATCTGGGCGGGCTGCAGGGGCCGGGCCAGCCCGGTGCCGGAGGCCTGGAGATTGGCCACCACCGCCTCGCGCAGGCCGTCGTATTCGGGATAGGTGGCGTAGTGATCGGCTGGGAGCGCACGGATCGCCTCCACCACGCGGGGGGTGGGTCCCACGGTGTTCTCGTTGAAATCCAGCCGCAGCAGGCCGCGCCGCCCCTCCAGGGGAGCGCTGTAGGCCTGCAGGCTCTCCACCTCCGGGCGGGCCTGCGGGAAGGGAGGCTGGGTCACGAAGCCGAAAACACACCTGTGTGCCCCCCATCCTGAGCTGCCACGGGGCCGAACGGGCCCAGCCCAGCAGATGTTCTGCAGACACGGGGACAGGTTGTTGGCGGACCGGATAAGCGCGGATAAGCCTCCTCACAGGCTTTCTGCAATCGCGTGGGGCAGCAGGATTCTTGGGAAGCGGACCATCTCTGCCTCAGGATCTTCTACGGAAAAGGAGAGGCGAGAAGCGAGGCTCAACCAGCCCCTCATGGGGAGTTATGCAGACCGTCGAATCACAGTTGGGCCGCATCAATCGCTAGTGAGATAGGCTTCTGAAATTCCCTTCACCAGCGCCAGGAGTTGTCAAGATGAGGTCATCAATACAACGATGCCTTCGCCTGGCCGTGGCGACCCTTGTTGCGAATGCTGCCACGAGTGCCTCGGCCCAGACCTTCAAGATGACAACGTCAATTTCGCCAGGCGTGGCCACTCCTGACCGGCTGGAGACTTCAATCGGAACGTTGAACCTAATCGATGGCTTCCCGAAGCCAGACACCATCGAGAAGATCTACGACAACCTGGACCGCTCCCGCGCTCTACAGGCCTACCTGCTGGCCATTCCGATCGTCAACCAGGCAGGCATGCGTGAATCATTGCGCAAGTTCGGTCCCGTGAACACCACCAACGTGATCTGGGAAAACCTGGTGGATCCCAGAACGGTTGAACTCACGGCTAACGACAACACGGTTTACAGCTTCATCTGGCTCGACATCAAAAAGGGGCCCCTGGTGGTCGAGGTTCCACCCAAGGTGCTGGGTGCTGTCAATGACTTCTGGTATCGCTGGGTGGCCGACATTGGCATCACGGGGGCCGACAAGGGTGCGGGCGGCAAGTACCTGTTCCTGCCCCCCGATTATCAGGGCACAATCCCCCAAGGCTATGTAATTGTCAAACCAAAAACCTACGGGAACTGGCTATTCTTCCGATATTTTCTCGTGGATGGTTCCACCAAGCCAGGGGTGGAGTCGGTAAAGGCAAATCTGAAGATCTACCAACTCTCTGATGCTGCCAACCCACCGGCGATCAAGTTTGCCAACGCCTCAGGGGTGCCTGCGAACTTCGTGGCCCCTGGTGACTACTCTTTCTGGGCACTCCTGAACCAGGTGATTCAGGAAGAACCTTCCTCCGGCTCTGACCCAACGACGTTGGGACTCTTTGCTTCGATCGGCATTGTCAAAGGCAAACCCTTCAACCCCAACGAGCGGTGGCAGAAGATCCTCGTCGACGCCGCCAACATCGGTGCCGTGACCGCACGAACCCTGGCCCTCAAGATTCGCGAACCTGAAGCCTATTTCTACTCGACCAGCTCCTGGCGGTTGCCGTTCTTCGGTGGTTATAGGTTTGAAGTATCCCCAGGTGTAGCCAATCTTGATGGCTCCATTTTCTATTATTACTTTGCTACCGGTGTGACGCCGGCCATGGAAGAAAAGATCGTTGGCAAGGGCTCCCAGTATCCCTGGGCCTCCCTGGATTCCAAGGGCGAGCGCCTGGATGGCAGCAAAACCTATCGGTTGCGCCTGCCGCCCAACATCCCCGTAGCAGATTTCTGGTCTGTGATCGTGTATGACACACAGACCCGTTCCATGCTGCAGACAGATCAGAAATCCCCGAGTGTCAGCAGTCAGGACAAGGGCATCAAAACCAATGCTGACGGTTCAGTTGATGTTTGGTTTGGCCCTAAGCCTCCTGTTGGATTCGAGAAGAACTGGGTTCAGACCATCCCTGGCAAGGGCTGGTTTACGCTTCTGCGCCTCTATGGTCCCTTGGAGCCCTGGTTCAATAAGACCTGGCGGCCAGGTCCAATCGAATTACAGAAGTGAGTCAGGAATAAGCGTCGTAGCCTCTCCTGCTGAGCGCCCAACATCGCCATGCACCAGAGCCGCTATCGCAGAGATCTCCATGAATGCCGATCTTTCCGCGGCCTGGTGATGGCAAGCGTTGGGAGGTCAGGGGGCGGCAAAAGGATGCCAAGGCTCTATCCCTCTTATACAGCTGGCTCATGAGCCTAGGCTGCTACTTACTGATTGGTTGACACCGACGCATCACGCGGTAAGGTCGAAAAAACAATCCTTATGTCAGCATGCCCGAAAATCCCCCCGAAGAGCTCATGAAATACATTGAACTCGTAATTCCGGTCGCGAGCAAGAGAGTCAATGCGTTCTTGATAAGCTGATAAGTCAGGGATTTATTTGCATCACAAGAGCTACGCGATGAGGGCTGCATTCATGGTGCAAGGGCAATCGGCGATGTGAGAGACAATGGAATACCCCTTGTG
>JBMLOS010000189.1:0-3208 GCA_049242845.1 Prochlorococcaceae cyanobacterium | reverse complement strand
CGCCGATTTTGTCAAATCCGCTTCAAGGATGGTGGGTTAACGTTCTGCCAAGCTGCCAAGAGTGCAGCCGCTGCCCGCACGCCATGCTCAACCGGATCGGTCGCAAGTTCGGCGTTCAGTCCAAGTTTCTGGCGCTTGTGCTCTTTGCCAGCCTGGCCAGCTTGCTGCTCACCGGCTTCGTGAGCTTCGGCATCGCTCGCCATCTGCTCACCGAGGCGGGCTACAACCAGCTGATCGGTCTGCGCAATGCGCGGGCGGAGGCGGTGAATGATCACTTCAGCAAGCTGAGGGATCATGCGCTGATTATGTCGGAAGCGCAGATGACGGTGAGCGCGATGAAGGAATTCGCTCCTGCTTTCGCTCAGCTTCCGGATATCAATCCAGCCCAGAAGAAGAAACTAGAAAGATACTATCTTGATGACTTTCTGCCGAAGCTGAAAAAGAACATCTCTGGCGACCCAAAACTGCCTACTTATTTCCCCACGTTTCCGCAGGGGCGTTATCTCAAGTATCATTACATAGCCGCGAATCCCTATCCTAACAACCGCAAGCTTCTCGTGGATGCCGGCGATGGCAGCCAGTGGAGCGCCCTCCATAAGAAGTTTCACGCCCGCTTCCGGCGGGTCGCTGATGTCTTCGGCTATCAGGACATTATGCTGGTGGACATCAACACTGGCAGGGTAGTTTACTCCGTTGCAAATGAAGCCGACCTGGGCGCCGATCTAGTCAAAGGTCCTTTCTCTGATACGGCTGCGGCCCAGGTCTTTAGGGAGGTGAAGAAGTCGCGGGACCCCAATTTCATTACCCAAAGCGATCTCGAGCACTACAAAGCAAGCTATGGCAGCCCCACCAGCTTTGTGGGGACAACGGTGTTTGATGGCGACGACTTCATCGGTGCCCTGATCTTCCAGCTGGATTACCGGGCCCTGGATCGCACCATGACCAGTAACCGTCGCTGGTCCGATGTGGGCCTGGGCAAGAGTGGCGAAACCTATCTGGTGGGCAGGGATTCTCTGCTGCGCTCTTCGCCGAGGGGGTTCCTGGAGAATCCAGGCCAGTTTCTGGCCTTGCTCAAGGGGCGAGGCTTTCCCGCAGAGAAGATTGCCCATATCAAGACTTCCGGCAGTCCGCTGCTGATTCAGGAGGTCCGCACCGAAGGAGCGCAGCGGGCCCTGGAAGGGATGACTGGTACGGCGGCCTACGCTGACTATCGCGGTGTGCCGGTCATCGGCGCCTACCAGCCGATCAAGCTCGGTCCATTCCAATGGGCCCTGCTTGCGGAAATCGATCAGTCTGAAATCTTCGCCGGCATTCAGCATCTGGCACGGATGCTACTGCTCGTGGGTGCCCTGCTGATTCCGCTGCTCACCCTGCTCGCGCTCACACTGGCCCGCAGCTTCATCAAACCCATCCGCCGGCTGATGAGTGCCACCGATGAGGTGGCCGCCGGCCACACCGACGTGCAGGTGAGCGTCACCTCCGATGACGAATTCGGCGAACTCTCATCGTCCTTCAACAAGATGGCCGATCAGCTGGCGAGCCGAGAGCGCTCCATCCAGAGCCAGCTTGCGGAGAACGACCGGCTCCTGCTCAGCATCCTCCCCGCCAAGACCGCCGAGCGTCTGAAAAGCGGCGAGAAGACCATCGCCGACAGCCACCCCAGCGTCACCGTGCTCTTCGCTGAAATCGAGGGCCTCAACCTGCTCTCCCATCGGATGGCCCCCGAGCAGACCATCCTGCTGCTCAATGAGCTGATCGGTGCCTTCGATGAGGCCGCCGAGCGCCTGGGCATGGAGAAACTGCGCAGCGTGGGCTCGAGCTATCTGGCGGTCTGCGGCCTCACGGTTCCCCGGGTGGACCATGAGCGCCGCGCGCTCGACTTCGGCCTGGAGATGCTGCGCATCACCGCCCGCCTCAACCAGAAGCGGAACGTGACGCTCGCCCTGGCGGTGGGCATCCATTCCGGATCCGTTTCAGCCGGCGTGGTGGGCAGCAGCCGCTTCTACTACGACGTGTGGGGCGAGACCATCACAACCGCCCGTGCCATCGGCGCCGGAGCCCCGCAGGATGTGATTCAGGTGAGTGAGCCGGTGGTGGTTGCCCTCAGCGGTCTCTATGCGTTCGATCGCGTGTCTCCCATCACCGTGAAGGGCCAGGGCGAACTGCCGGTTTGGCAGGTGAAGCCACCGCTGGAAACTTCCGCGGACACCGCCGAAGCCGACGGAGCTGGAGCCGGGCCTGCGCCTTCCCTTTCCCTGGACGGCACCAGCTCATGAGCATGCCCCTGATCCTGGCCGCCGCCCAGGGCGCCGCCCCAACCCCTGCCCATGCTGCGGCGCTGGCCATCCCGGCGAGGGTGTCTGCCGCCGACCAGATCTTCTGGGTGAGCAGCCTGGTCTTCGGCTTCCCACTGGCGATGCTGCTGCTCGGTGAAGCCATCCGATGGATGCAGCGCCGCCGTCTGCCCTATGCCCCGGCGCTGGGCAACCTGCGCAACCTGCTGCTTCCCTCGCTCGCCCTGCTGGTGCTGCTGTGGAAGGTGATCGGTCTGCCGCGCACCGGCACGCCGGTGCGCCTGGCGGAAACCCTGGCGTGGATCACCTTCATCTACGCCGCCCTCACCCTGCTCAAGGGCGTTCTGTTCGAGGACGCACCTCCGGGCAGCTGGCAGGCCAAGGTGCCCCGGCTGGTGAGCAACCTGTTCAACTCCGTGCTGGTGCTGGTGGGATCCTCGATCGTGCTCTCCACCGTGTGGGGAGCCGATCTCGGCGGCTTCCTCACTGCCCTGGGGGTGGGATCACTGGTGCTGGGTCTGGCCCTGCAGGACAGCCTCGGCAACATCTTCTCGGGCGTGGCGCTGCTGGCCGAGCAGCCGATCTCCCTGGGGGACTGGATCGAGATCGGCGACAACCAGGGAAGGGTGGTGGAAGTGAACTGGCGGGCCGTGCACCTGCTCACGCCAGCCGATGTGCTGCTGGTCGTTCCCAACTCCGAACTGGGCAAGACCAGCTTCCAGAACTTCAGTCGTCCCACGCCTTCCTTCCTGCAAACGGTGACAGTCGGCTTTTCCTACGACGATCCACCCAACCGGGTGCGGCAACTGCTGCAGCAGACGATCCTGGAGGTGGAGGGTGTGGGAACTGACCCCCTTCCTGAGGTGAACGTGCTGAGCTACGGCGATTTCGCCATCACCTACGAAGTGGAGTTC
>JBMLOS010000188.1:0-18891 GCA_049242845.1 Prochlorococcaceae cyanobacterium | reverse complement strand
AGTCCGATCGACTACGAGCAGGCATTCATCACTGCCCGTACACTCACCCCTGTGAACCCCTGATCGGTGTCCATGAAATCGGGGGAACCCCACCTTCTTGCGCAGCTCCTTCTGGAGACGCTTGATCTCGCGCTGGTCCTGGGCCCGAAGCTTCTCCAACTCCCTCAGTTCTCTCAGCGTCAGCCCCGGCTTCTCGTTGGCATCCTGCGATGCCTGCCGCCAGCGCTCCACCTGTTCCGGGTAGAGGCCCCGCTCCCGGCAGTAGGCGCTGAGCTCGGAGGCGTTCAGGCCAGCGGTCTCGGGCACCTACGTGAACGTGTCGACAGCGCTCCAGCCCTGAGGGTCCTTGTGCGATGCCGGCACCACCTCCCCCTCCAGCCGCCAGGCCTTACGCCAAGCTCGGAAATCCTCGCCACACTCTGACGAGCGGGCGGACTCATCCGCTTTCTGATATCAGCTTTGACAGCCTCGCTGTAACGCCGCATTGGTCATCTCCTTGAGCCCACGCATGGCCAGAAGCACGGGCAACAACTTTCCTGATGGCGGGGCCCCTGGCAGAATAAATTGCCTGCAATTCAAGCGCCAGCTGATCATATTCATGCAAGCGTGCTTACGCTTCTTGGTATTTTTAACGCCAATCCTGTTGAATTACCAGGCCCGCAGCAGGATCAAGTCTTTGCCCTCTATCAACGAACGTAGCCGCTCAGGGCCAGTTTCAATCGCCCCAGCAGATCGTCGACAGAATCACAATTGTCGATGATCCGATCGGCCAGGGCCCGTTTGCGCTCCAGGGGCCACTGGGCCTCGATGCGGCAGCGGGCCTCGTCTGCCGGCAGGCCGTCTCGGTGGATCAGGCGCTGCTGCTGCCTGGCTTCGTCGCAGTCCACCAGCCACACCTCGCTGCAGAGGCTTTCGAGCCCCGCCTCAAACAGGAGCGGAATCATCAGCACCAATGCCGATGCCTCCGCGCGCTGCTCCAGCTCCTGGCGGAAGCGCTCCCGCACCAGGGGATGCACCAGCTGCTCCAGCCAGCGCCGCTCGGCCGGATCGGCGAACACGATCCTGCCCAGGGCAGGGCGATCGATCGCTGCGGCTCCGGCCTCTGGGGAGTCGGCGGCTTTCACCTGCGGCCCATAGCGGGCCAGCACCGCCTGGGCCCCCGCACTGCCCGGCGCCAGGGCCTCCCGGGCGAAGAGGTCGGCATCGAGCACCGGCAGCCCGAAGTGCTCTTGCAGCAGCCGCCCCACGGTGCTCTTGCCGGTGGCGATGCCGCCGGTGAGCCCGATCCGCCGCTGCCGGCCCCGCCACCGCCGCTGCTCCTCCATGCTCAGCCCCGCAGCAACTTCAGCAACCCGCGGGCCAGCAGGGTGGCGAGATCCTCCTCCAGCCAGTCGGCGCCGCCCCCGAATCCGCGGCGCTCCTCCAGGCTCTGGAGTTCGAGTGCCCCCTGCCGCCGCTCCTCGGCTTCGCGGCGCCGCCGTTTCTCCTCGAGTGCCTCCTCCTCCTGGCGTCGCTCCTGGTGATAGAGCTGCCCGCCGGCATGGGCCCACTCCATCAGCTGCCGCAGTTCGCCGGCATCCAGCCAGAGGCCGTGGTCGCGGCAGCCATCCACGATCACGCCACTGCGTTTGCCGTAGAGGCTGCGGTTCATCACATCGCCGCAGACCGGGCAGCGGCGATAGCGCAGCGGCTGGCCTGCCGCCTCGGCGCCGGCCTGTTCCACCAGCTCATTCAGGCGCGGCATGTCGATCGTGTACGAGGGGCGCACGGTGCGGCTGAGCAGGGGCTCGAGCACGCCATGGGCGAGGAACAGGCCGAGGCACCGGGGGCAGCGGCCCACCTCCAGGGGGGGCTCGCCTCCGAGCGGCACCGCCTCGAGGCTCTGCTGGCAGTCCGGACAGGAGAGCTGTGTGAGCGTTCCCACCGCCTCGGCCCGCACCCAGCTCTGCAGGTCCACGTCCTGGCGGCTGCCGCAGTAGGCGCAGGCCACGGCCCGCGGCGGCAGGGGTGCCGCGCAGCAGGCGCACTTCATGGGCGTGGCGGCGGGGGCGGAACCTGCAGCAGCACGGCCAGCTCCGGCAGGCTGGCGGCCGGCTGCCAGCCCTCCAGCCCCGGGTGCCAGAGCAGGCTGTCGCCGCGCAGCTGCCCCTGGTCGCGCAGCACCACCAGCTGCTCGGCGCTGTAGGGCCCGAGCTGCTCCTCACCCGCCAGCAGGTGGTAACGCCGCGGCGGCACGGGCGGCACGGGCGGAACGGATTCTGGCGCGGCGGAAACAGGAGCGGCCGGCGGCTGGACCATCGCCATGCCGAGCCCCAGGCCCACGCCGGTGGCGGCGGCGCCGCCGGGATTGGCGGCTGCCTTCTCCAGGGCGATGCCCCGCTGATAGGTGGTGAAGGCGTCCAGATCGCCGCTGAGGGCGATCTGGTTGCGGCGGTCCAGGGCGGCCTCCACCTCCGGCGGCAGGGAGAGGCTCTCGATCAGCAGACTGGTAAGGGTGAGGCCGTAGACCTCCACTTCCCCCGCCAGCTTCCGCCCCAGCTCGGCGGCGAGTTCGTCGTAGCGGGAGGCCAGCTCCAGCACCGGGTGGCGGCTCTCCCCCAGCAGGTCGGCCAGGCGGGTCACGATCAGGTTGCGCAGCTGGTCGCTGATCCCCTCCACGCTGAAGTGGGGCCGGCTGCCGGTCACCTCCCGGATCAGGCGGCTGGGGTCGCTCACCTGGAGGGCGTAGCTGCCGAAGCCCCTCAGCCGCACGGGGCCGAGTTCCGGATCCCGCAGCAGCACCGGATGGCGCGTACCCCAGCGGAGATCGGTGAACTGGCGGGTGGCCACGAAGTACACCTCCGCCTTGAAGGGGCTCTCGAAGCCGTAGGGCAGCGACAGCAGCGTGGTGAGAAACGGCAGGTTGCGGGTGGTGAGCTCGTGGCGGCCCGGCCCGAAGCTGTCGGCGATCTGCCCCTCGTTCACGAACACGGCCCACTGGCCCTCGCGCACCGTGAGCTGGGCGCCCATGCGGATGGCGCTGTCCTGCCGCGGAAACCGCCACACCAGCGTGGCCGCGGAGCCGGCGTGGGACGCCTCCTCCCCCTCCCGCTCGGGCCACTCGATCACATCGATGAACTCGCCGCGCACCTTCTCCCAGATCGCCATCGCGAGCTTTGCGGCCACGGAGCAAGGCTAGGAACGGCGCCGGGCGCCGTCAGGGGAGGATGGCGGCAGGCGTTTCCGCTGCCTTCCCTCCGCCCCACCGCCCATGGCCGCCGCTCCCCCCGTTTCCCCGTGGCAGACCATCCCCGGCGGGCTCACGGCCCCGGCGGGCTTTCTGGCGGCGGGTATCACCGCGGGCCTCAAGCCCTCCGGCAATCCCGACCTCTCCCTGCTGCTGGCGCCCGAGGGAGCCGTGTGTGCCGGCACCTTCACCACCTCGCTGGTGCGGGCCGCCTGCGTGGACCTCTGCGCCGAGCGGCTGGAGGCCAGCGGCGGCCGGGCCCGGGCCGTGCTCACCAATTCCGGCCAGGCCAATGCCTGCACCGGCGACCGGGGCCGGATCGACAGCCTGCGGGCCACCCAGGCCCTGGCGGATCGCCTCGGCCTGGCGGCCGAGGAGGTGCTGATCTGCTCCACCGGGGTGATCGGTGTGCCGATTCCGATGGACTCCCTGCTGGCGGGCCTCGATCCCCTGGTGGAGGCGCTCAGCCCGGAGGGCGGGGCGGATGCCGCCACCGCCATCCTCACCACCGATCTGGTGGACAAGCAGATCGCCGTGGAGGCGCAGCTCGGCGGGCGCCGGGTACGCCTCGGCGGCATGGCCAAGGGCTCGGGGATGATCCACCCGGACATGGCCACGATGCTGGGGTACCTCAGCTGCGATGCCGGGGTGCCGGCCCCTGTGTGGCAGGCGATGGTGCGGCGGGCCGTGGATCGCTCCTTCAATGCGATCACTGTGGACGGGGACACCAGCACCAACGACACCTACCTGGCCTTTGCCGCGGGTGAGCCGCTCGATCCCGAGCACTTCGCTGCCCTCGAGGAGGGGCTCACGCAGGTGTCCCAGCATCTGGCCCGGGCGATCGCCCGTGACGGCGAGGGTGCCACCTGCCTGATCGAGGTGCGGGTGGAGGGCGCCGCCGAGGAGGCCGGAGCCCGGGCCATCGCCCGCACCATCTGCGGTTCCTCCCTGGTGAAGTGCGCCGTCCATGGCCGTGATCCCAATTGGGGACGGATCGTGGCGGCGGCGGGCCGGGCCGGGGTGTCCTTCGATCCGGATGCGGTGGCCCTGTGGCTGGGGGAGCACCAGCTGATGGCCGCCGGCCAGCCCCTGCCGTTCGACCGGCCGGCCGCTTCCGCCTATCTGCGGCAGCGGGCCGCCGGCGCCTACCTCCAGGACGACACCGTGCAGATCCTTCTGGTGGTGGGCGATGGCCCGGGCCAGGGTGTCGCCTGGGGGTGCGACCTCTCCGATCAGTACGTACGCATCAACGCCGACTACACCACGTAGGGACACGCCTCGTCCTGCGGTTCCCGTTTGGCTTCGGGACTCAGCGGGCGAATCCCTCGAAGGGGATCATGTGGACCGGGCTGAGGCCTTCCAATGCGCTGGAGAGGGCACTGGAGGGATGCCCATAGACCACCACGGCCTGGGGTGTGAGCAAGCTCATGAACCGCTCGCCGAACTTTTCGCCGAAGGTGCCCATGTGCGCCAGTGCCTGCTCGGAATCGGCATAGCGCTCATGGATGTGCACCTGGCTGTGGTCGTCGCTGACACTCCATTCGAAGTGGGTTGTCCTGGGCTCGTTCGCTTCGAAATGGGCAGACATCTCGGCAGCAAGCGTGACAATCTTGTCGTAATCCTCGGGTTGGCACTTGCAGGTGATCAGCCAGCTGGCCCAGGTTGCGGTGCTCATCGGTGATGCGGAATGAAGTGGGGAAGAAGAGAAGAAGAGAAGTTCTGGCCGGAAGCAGGGTGGCCGGTTCCCTGGGGATCAGGAGCCGCCACGAATCATGTCGCAGAGCTTCTCGGCCACCACATAGCAGGTGAGCATCGGATTGCGGCTCACGTGGTCGGGGAAGATGGAGCAGTCGGCCACTCTGAGCCCGCTGCACTCATGAACGTTGAGTGTGGAGTCCACCACGGCATGGTTGTCCGTGGCGGGGCCCATCCGGCAGGTGCCGATCGCGTGCCAGATCGTTGCGGATCGATCGGAGATATAGCGCTCCAGAGTGCGGGTGTCGGCAATCATCTCCTCTGTCAATACAGCCACGCCGGATGAAATCTCCTGCAGCTCACCGGAGGTGAGCAGTGCATAGCCGCGCCTCACGCCATCCACCATCTTCCTCATGTCTTCGGCATGGGAGTTGAGGCGATGATCAATCCTGGGCTGAGTATTTGGATCTTTTGTGTCAAGGCTTACCCGGCCGCGTGATTCCGGACGGTTGATCACGATTCCGGTGCCAAACATCAAGCCCCTTGTTGGATCTGCTCCAGGAAAGCGCTCTGCCCCGAGCTTGCCCAGGCAATAAATCTGCATGTCATTCTTGAGGGCGCTTCCCGGTGCTGTGTAATGAATCACCATCTGCACGTCGTCGTCCTCTTCGCTGACGATGCCTGGCTGTGGATAGGCCGCCACAACGATCAGCGAATGGTCAATCAGATTGCTGCCAACTCCCTGGAGGTCGTTGACGCAATCGATACCCAGTCGATCCAAGTCGTCCTTGGGACCGATGCCGGAGCGGAGGAGAAGGGCAGGGGAATTGATGGATCCCGCGCACAGGATCACTTCACCAGCATGAATCGACTCAACCTGTCCATCGGGATGAATCACCTCAACACCAATGGCCTTTTTCCCAGAAAAAAGCACCCGCGAAACGTGTGTCCTGTCGCGGATGGTGAGGTTCGCTCTGTCCTGGGCATCCAGCAGATAAGCAATCGCGCTGGAAACGCGTAGGGTTCCATCTCCGGATCGATTCATGGGAATCGGCCCGACCCCGTCGTATCCCTGCGGGTGATTGTGATCGGCCACCCAGGCAAACCCATTCCCCATGGCCGTCCGCTTGAACGCGGACACCACCTTGCTGTACTGGTCAGGCTGAAATCTCACGATCGGCAGCTTGCCCTCGCTGCCATGGTAGGAGGCATAGCCAAAGTCAAGATCATTCTCAATCCTCTTGTAGAGAGGCAGAATGTCTTCCCAGCCCCAGCCAGGATTGCCCAACTGTTCCCACTCACGAAAATCCTGCTCAAGGCCCCGCAGGCAGATGCAGCCATTCACCGCTGTGCAACCACCACTCACTTTCCCCCTGGCGTAGGGAAACTCTCGACCTGGGATCACCTCCGTGATGTAGTTCCAGTCGTGCTTTTCAACAGATACTTCGCGAGAGTTCAGCAGGTCAGATGGTGTCTCCTGCAGAGATCGAAAGTGTGGTCCTGCTTCAAGGAGCAGCACATTGGTCTGGGCGTCTTCGGAGAGTCGGGCCGCGATGACCGCACCTGCATTCCCGGCACCGACCACGATGTAGTCAAAGCTCTTCATTGTTCGTACGGGTGAATGACAGCACTAGCAGGTAAAAAGAATTGGAGACAATGCGGCCTTCCTGCGTAAACGTAGGCAGTACGAGAAAGCGGGACACCCCCGCTTCACAACAAGACACAGGAGATCCTTAAAAGAAACCCGTATCGGAAACAGGTGTGCCATCCAATGCATTCATGGTCTGATCTCGATAGCGCGAGAATGCCTCATCTGCCTGCTGCCAGCTGGCGATCCCACGGCTCCGGAAAAGACCTTGCGATAGGCGCTGGAACGTGCCGGATTCAGCTTGAAATCCTTGTCCGAAGGATCCATCCACCACGGCTGAGGTGCCCCACTGGGCATGAGACCAGAGAGTCGCGGCCGAGAGAAGTCCGACATGAAAGCGATCCTTTCCTGCTGTCGACTGAAGGATGGCCAGTGGTAATTCTTCTTTGGTTAGGCCATTGCGCACCTTCTGTTCCCAGCCGGCCAGCTCAGCTTGACTCGCTTTTCGATTGTAGATTGTTTTATAGGCTTTTTGTGCGATCTGCGTTGTCGTCAGACTGTTCAGAGGTCCGCCGTAGAAGGAAATCACCTGAGCACTGTAGTAGGCCAGAATATCGTCAACCAGGCCCTGAGCCGACAGGGCTCCTCCGTCCATGCCCGCCGCCAGGCCGGCGAGATCGGATGGCTTCACCATGGAGTTGGTATAGGCCTGGTAGCTGAGCATCGCCAGATTGATTCGTTGATCCACCGCTTCCGGGGCCAGCATGGAGCTGGCTGTGGTGGTGATGATGCCGGTTAGATCATCGCGATCCACTTTTGTGACTCCATTCAGATTGATCGCGAGATCTTGTGTTGTATTCGTGAGCTGATCAGAGCTCGATCGATTGCCTATGGTGAATCCATCTGCCGTTGCTCCCTGGCTGATCACCAATCGATCACCCACCAACAGCCCCCCCTGACCAAGTACCCCACCGAATGTTGGAGTGGCTGCCGCGATGGAGGTTGAGAGATGCTGTTTATCCGATAAGTGAATCGGCAGTGCTCCATCCGGCAGATTGATCACGCAACAGTCGTGTGCATGTGCATCCGGCATCTCCATCCCACTACCCATTGCAGCGTCGGTCTCTGCGTCTATCGGCATAGTTGAATCCGCCTCCAGGGATGACATTCCGGGATCAGCGTGATCGGGATCTACTGCGTGGCCTGCGTGACTCCCATGGCCACCATCTGTTCCAGTGGCGATGAAATGTCCAGCATCCAGTTGAAAGGTCAGCACCGTACCATGGCCCATGTCATCTGTTGCGGTAACGATGAGGTTCTCGATTGCAGACTGGGCATAGCCATTAAAGCCAGTTGTCAGCACAATAGAAGATGTATTTGCTAGCGTTGCATCGGCATATTCCATGTCAGCGAGAATACTTGTGTCGGGCAGGTATCCACCCTCGTACTGGCCTGTTTGGGAAAGCAGGGCGACCGAGGCTCCGTCTAGGATTCTTACGCGCAGATTCCCTCCGACAAAGTATGCAACTGCATAGTCGTCAAAGTTGTCGAGGTTGAAGTCTCCAATCGTGAAGCTTGTTAGCGCAGAATTCAAGGCTTTCCCGTCTGCCTCCTTGACTTTCGACCAAGGCCTATAGCGGAACATTGGATTCCACTGATCAAGGGATTTATTCTTCCCTTGCCAGCCAATGATGTCAAATTCGCCTAACTTTACGTTGGCAGTCCCAGTGGTGGTAGCATAGCCTCCAGTAACAAGTTCTCGATGTCCATCGCCTGTAAAGTCAACATTAAATGCCCATGGGGCCAAGCTTGAATTCTTGTAGGGAGAAAATTGGCTTAGGAGCTCGGCTGAAGAATCATGCTGGAAAGCTAAACCATCATAGATCAATACTTGTCCGGCTTGTCTTCCCTTCCCCTTGGTGGCCAAAATGATGTCTTGGATAAAATCACCTGTCAAGTCACCCACCTGTCCCCTAGAGAGTTGTTGCCGATCGAATGACTCTAGTTCCAGAACTTTCTCTTCGAGGCTATTTGCCTCACGTATCCTCAATCCTTTATCGTCTATCTGAAGGCCTTGCGCTGGAAGTATCCAGCTGGAATCAGTATTTTCGATCACAGTGACTACCTGCATCATTCCAGCATCTTCGTGCTCTAACAGATGACAATGATGCACATAGGTTCCAAGAAAGTCTTGGAAAAGCATGCGTATTGTGGTATCGTTATACCCGGTCGTCGCAAGCTCATTGTAGTAATCTGTACCGTATTCCAAGGCTTGACCGATTGGGACAAAGGTCCCAGCCAAAGGCGCCTGTTCTTGAATGCCATTGGCATCTGCATATTTATATCCAGAGGAGTTCAGCATTGTGACATCCTCCAGATTTCGCTTTTTTCTTAATTCGGTGTCACTATCTTTAACTTGATAGTCGTTGACATGTATATGAAATGGATGGCCAACGAGATATCCTCCATTTGGCACGGTCGGACCTCCCCAATTCCAATTTTTCAGGGACCATTCTTCCATCGTGCCTAATTGTGCAATGATCAGTGGGCCGTTAGGAAAGACATGGTCGTTAATCAGGTCCGGATTATCGTATCCAAGCCATTCTGGAGGCAAGAACGTATAAGTCTGGTAATCAGTTCCCTCAGCTTTCATGTCCGCCAAGGCTTGCTGTGTTGGAATATCTCGCTCATTCTCAGGCCCAACGAGCTGAAGGATTGAATAGTTGAACTCTCTTTCCCTGATTGGCTTCCAAACATCGCCTCCCTTCTTGCCTTTCTGATAAAGATTTATGCTTGGTATCGCGTCAGGATCATACTCGTCTGCCCTGGTCGAAGGGGTGATCTTTTGAACGCTAATCTTGCGATTTGCTTTATTGATTTCTTTATTTAGTCTTGTAGTAGATGGTAGTGCTGTATTCCCCTTGGTGAAAAACTTCGCCAGTGGTCCCGGGCCAGAATTAGGATTTCTTGGATCGGTATTCTCTGAAGAAAGCTCTGCGTACTGATCAGACGCAAAGCGCAGATTGTTGATCTTGTATTCCTTTCCATCCTCTCCCTTAAAGCTGTAGGTTGAGACGATTTCAGACTTTCCAGACGGAAGATAGAAAAGTAAATCAACTCTCTTTCCGGGAGAAAGGGAGATCAGATTGCTCGCCTTAGAATAGCCAGAGGCATTGGGTTTCCCGTCTTGCGCATATCCGATTACGGTATCAGTTGCTTGGCGAATCTGCGGATACTGATGACCGTCTTCCCCATAGATAAAGAGTGGAAGATCAGCCCATGTGCCGTCGGCTTGCAGATTACGGATGGCAATATTCATGTAGTAGTTATTATCCTGGTTGCTCAGCGTGAGAGATTGCCATCCACCAGCTTCGACATTGGCTTCTGGCATATAAGCACCATTTACCGTAAACATGCTTGCGCGATTCGGCGCTAGGGAGTCTGTTCCCAAGATATTCCCATTAACAGCCGCTAGCTCAATTGCCCCAGTTCCTGGATTTGCGCCGATCTGCATTGTCTTGATGACAGCCAGGTTTCTCGGAACATCTTCAAAACCAGGTATCTTTTGCAAGGGATTTCCTACCTGCATAAACCCAGAAAGTCCACCATAGACTTGGGTATTGACAGCTGGATGATAGTGTGGATGGTACCAATAGGAACCTATCCCATGATCCTCGGGAATTTCAATGTCGGTTGTCCAGTCCTGTCCGCTCGTGTAGCGACTGACAACATTATCTCCGAATCCCGATGGATTAACATGACCACCATGCATGTGAAAATTTGTGCTTGCCACTCCCCCCGCTGTTGAGCCACCATTGAGGCCATAGGAGGAATTCTCTATAAGTGAGGCCTGTTGGTTCTGTTCCTCTGTAAGTCCTGGGATCCAGATATCATTTTCAAACTTCAGCTTAAGCTTTTCGCCGGGTCTGATCATCAAGACAGGGCCTGGATATGAAGTTCCCCGGCTGCTTCTGCCGTAGGTATACAGCATGGCCGGATACCATAAAGGAGCTGTTTCCGCAGGCAAAGCCTGAGAATCTGTCAGATTATCGAGAAGTGATTGTGTATCAAAGTCAGATGCCACTACATCCGTGGTGCCGACATTCTGCCAAAGCAGCTCTGGTGTATAGTTATCAAGGTTGCGAACAGCATCGTAGAGAGGGCCAGACTTTGTGCTATTTTCTGCCCAAAAGCCAGTATTCTCAGCCGCCTTATCCCATCCATAGCCTCGATACCCTAGGTAGCCTAATGCTTCAAGTAGAAGATTATTTGGATAGTTGCCCCAGCCTTTCTCAGTGATCGAGCGCCAATACTGACGAAAAATGCTGGTCTCATCTGTTTTGGCCAATAACTGTGGCTTCAGCCAATTTTCCGTGAAAGCCTCAAGGCCTTTGATTCGGACAGGCTCTGTTGTGATCAATAGATCTGCACTCAGGCTTCCCTTCTTCTTGGCCTTCCTCTCTGCCACTACAAAACTATTCCCCTCTTGGAGCAATTTATATCCTGAAGATAGGATTATATTTGGCGAGCCATCGTCATTTGTGGGGTACAATGCCCCTATCTTAAACTTGCTTGTTCCCAGCATTGATGGCAAATCGTCTAGTCGCAATCTATGTAGCCAATCTTGCCGTGGCAACAGAGTTGCCGTGTCAAGCCGGCTCTGTGTGGATTCAGAAGTTAAGCCATATCTGTATCCCAGCTGCACTCACTCCTGCGCTTGAGCCATTGCCCGCTGAGTTGATGATGTATTGGTAGTTAGGCATGATGCTCACCGAACCATTGATGGCAATGTTGTAGTTCAGCTCTAGGGCTACTTCTGTGCCAGGGGTGAATGATGAGCTGTTGGCGCCGGGCAGATAGTAGTTTTGATTGTAAGTTGCATAGGCCAAGCCCAGGCTTAGGGTGTCAAATGGCCTTTTGGAAAATAGCCCTGCAACCACCAGCCCTGCACTTCCGCCAGATATAAACTGCTGAACGCTTGGTGAAAGGCCCAGTCCCGAGGAAAGAAAAAATCTATTGTCCATCCCTAACCCAGGGATCGGCAACTTCAAACTGGCAATTCCGTAGATCCCATGATTCTGACGGCCATATTCTGGTTGTGAATCACCATTTTCAATTTTCTCAAACTTGCCATTGCTCATCCATCCACCGATGGTAATGCTTGCCGGTGGGAGGGCAGATTCATACAGAGCATTTCCCAGCTCCGAGGTGCTCGGAGATGCGCTGCTGAGGGAGCTGTTGGTAACCACAGGTAAAAGACGATCGGTGTGCACTGGGATTTCCAATTCCAGAAAATGGGAGGTGCCGATTGCCTGGTCAAACCTGAAGTTGAGTCCATGGTACTGTGGCGCGAATGTATCTGGTGCTAATTGATAGACTCCATATTTCAGACGCGTCTCCGACTCTTTGCCGAGCTTGACAACGGCACCATAGCTATTGAAGGGATTGCCCGGTATCTGCACCATATACGGCGTACCTTGTGCCCACCCACAAAGGCCAAAGTTAGAAAAATAGCACTGAATTGGATTCACTGTGAAATCCTGAGCTTGCATGAGCTTGCCCAGCTTGACAGTAGAAAGCAGATTTTCTGGATCACTGTATTCGAGGCTGAGAATATTGAGTCTGGCTATTGGGCCATTTCCGAAGGTCCATTGGATGTTGAGGACGTTTGGAATCTCGCTGGAAAGGATGTCACCAGCTCGCTGCGTGAAGAGGGCGTTCAGGGATATCTTGTTCCAAATGCCTTGAGGGCTTGCCTTCGCCATCCCAAGGCTTTGTTCTTGCCTTTCGCTTCCTTGAGGCTCTGTCGTTCTCTTTCGGAACGGACCAATCTGTAGGCCAAGATTAAACAGATTCGAGGATGTCGCCAGTGATGGCCTCAACCCGCCAATGGTCCCATTGTTCTGACTCAAGGCAGAGGCTGAAACAGTGATCCAGTCCTGGAGGCCCAGGGCTGACTTGAGCGTTGGACCTTGGGGTAGTCGCAGAACGGGCTTTTATGTCCGGTTGCAGGTCGGCCGCGATGGAGTAGATCCTTCTCCTTGTCCAGCCCCACTCTCCGGGTTGCATTCCTGGCTCTCCGTGCAACCCAGGGAGCTGCTCCCTTCCTGGTTTGCCAGGGCAGGAATGCAGGGGAAGGTGCTGAATACCACGGCCAGGAGAGCCCAAGCTCGCGGCACTGTTCCTCGCGGGATCTGGTCCATGGCCAATGGGTTTGGAGTTTTGTCGTCAATCAGCCACTTGCGCTGCAAAAGATCGTTTGGCCATCAACTGGAGAGCCAGATGCATAGAGGCGAGAACCACCCCAATCCAGATGATCAGCACCACATGGCTGTTTGCGATCGGCGCAGAGATGAATGTGAACACCAGAAAGCCGATGCTGAGGATGAGGCTGAACTGAGACCAGATCAGGCGAGAGAGATCCTGATGGACGGACTGGTTGATTCGATGCAGCAGCAAGCCCATCATGCTGCCATTCCAGAATGCAAAGGCAAACCCGCCAATTCCCACGGCAGGAATACTGGTCCCTGCAGCACATGTGAGGGTTCCCAGAATACCGATGCATGCACTGGCGCTCATCAAGGTGTCGGTGCTCAGCTTTTTCGGCATGTAACCGGCAGCGATGGCCCCAATTGTGTAGCCCAGTCCCACATTGGCAAACGAGGTTTGTGCCGCAGCCTGGCTCACGCCAAACTTTGCTACCAGAAGGAGCGGATAATAGGTCAGAACTGTCACCTGTCCAGCCCCGAAGAAGAGCGTACTGCCTGCGAGCAAGCGAAGCGCACGGCTCCAGGTGGCTGAAGGAGTCTGGCCAGGCATGCTGGAAGGGACAGGAGAGCTGGCCTGGCGAGTGTCCAGCTTTTTGATCAGCTCCTCTTCAATGCAGACATCCAGCAATTTGTGGATGGGTATGGCGAGGACCACTGCCACGAGCCCTGTGACGACACAGGATTCGATCACAGCTGTACTGGCCAGCAGACTGACCAGGACAGAACTCACCAGGGCTGCAGCACCAGCCCCGGCAAAGATGTAGGCAAGTGCACGCCTTTTTTCGTCGATGCTGTGATGCCGGATGCCCAGCCCTGGAATTCCCGTGACCAGTTGCGCTGAGGACCAGCCGGCAATCATGCGCCAGGCCACCTGCCAGCCGATTGCACTGATCAGGGGCTCGATGAAAAAGGAAAGCACCCCAAGGGCGAGGCCGATGCGAACCGTACTGATGTTTTTGAGCTCATTCTTGAGTGTTCGCTGATGGATGCAGCCGATGATATACCCGGCCAGGCTTAATCCACTCAGGACGCCAATATCACTGTTGGGGAAAAGTCCCTGATCCGCCATCAGTTCGCCCAGCACAGCAAACTGTGAGCGCTGCAGGCCGATCCCTATCCCCAGCGCAGATGCCCCGGCCATAGTGCCCAGTAGTTTTCTGTTCATTGCGGCAAGATTTTCTGAAGCCTAGAGGCTCCTCAGCGCATGCCAACCGGCTGTCATGCTCGGCAATATTGTGCCTGTCTGAGTTCAAGGGAAGAGTGATGATGACTTTCCTGTGGTAATTCACTCCTGTTGCTCTGTCGTCTCCTCCCCGCCTGTTTCCGGCAGTTGATTCGTCGTCGCCCATTCCACGGATTGCGAGTGGGTAGCTGATTGTACCATTTCAAGGATCAAAATAGTGAGATCGTCAAACTGCTCTGCCTCTCCCATGAAGCTCCCCACGCGTCGTTTTAACTGGCTCAGCAGTGCAGGTGCCGTGCGATCTTCTTCGCTCAAGTTGCTCAAGACTTCCATCAGCCGTTCCTTTGACCAGCTTTCGCCGCTCTTGTCGCGGGCATCTGTGAGGCCGTCTGTGTAGGTCACTAGGATGTCGCCTGGGTGCACGGGGATGGAGTAGTAGTTAAATCGGGCCTGGGGGAAGATTCCCAGGGCTGGACCCGTGCTGGGTAGCTCAACGATGCCATTACTTGACATCAGTTGTGCCGGCTCGTGTCCTGCGGATACGTATTCCAGTCTTGACTCTTTGAAGTGGTAGGCCGCAATGAACACTGTTGCGAACATCGCGAGCTCACCATGGTTTTCGGTCATGTAGTGATTCACTTTGTGCATCACCACCTCCAGGCAGTTTCCATTGTCTTCGCGTGAGGAACTAAGGCGCTCCTGAATCGTGTATCGCAGCAGCGTCCTAAAAACGGACATGAAAAGTGCAGAGGGTATGCCCTTGTCGCAGACATCGGCAATCACGACATAGACCGCATTCTCGCCGCAGATGGCGTCATACCAGTCGGCCCCAATTTCGTAGGCTGGAGTGAAGTCTGCCGCGATACGGAACTTGTCCGATACCGGCATATGCTGCACCAGAAACCCCTTCTGAATCTGCTTGGCGGTCTTGAGTTGTTGCTCTCGTACTGCATTGGCGCTCTTTTCATCCAGCAATATCTTGAGTTCTCTCGAGGTCTTGTTGATATCTATGTACAGTCTGCCGAGTTCCCCGCCTTTGAGATTAGGCAGGTCGATCTCAAAGTCCCCTCGGCTGAGGCGCTTCAGCGCTTTGCCGGCTGCGGTGATGGGCTTGGCGATCTGATGGCTTCCCAGAACCACTGCGCCCATCACGATCAACAGGGCCAATGCCTGTAGGACCATCAGCCTGCTGATGTCCTGCCTGAGCAGTGCAGAGGCTTCGACTTCGCTCAGGACCAGCAGTGATGTCCAGTAGGGGCCGAGCCGCAATGCGTTGACCAGATAGGGCTTGTTCTGGACGACGGTTCTGCCCAGGACTGTCGTTCCAGGCCTTGCAGCATGAATCTTTTCTATGCTTCCCAGGATTTTTTGCCACTCCGCTTCGCTGAATCCCTGTGTTGTATTGGTGGCGAGTGGATTACCACTGTTATTGGCTCCTGCACTGCCGATCAGTGCTCCGGTGGTGGGGATATAGACTTTCCTGTCACTTCCCACCATGGCATACATTCCCTTGGGAAGCGTGGTATGTGATGGCGATTCCGCAGACCAATGATAGAGGTCCGTGAGCGGCCCTTTTCGCTTGCCCAGCAGGCGGTGAACTTCGAACTGTTCATTCACCTTGTCGGCTCTCCAGCAGGCGCTCACCTGCTTGCCTTGGGCGGGCTGTCGATCTTCGGCTTCACTGGTGAGGTTTCGGTTGAAGCAGATGATTCCAATATCGCTGAGATTATGGAGGTAGGAAACAGATGTCTGGGGATCAATCATGTTCCCCATCTCCTGACGTCGCTGTTGCCAGTCCTGGTCTGTCAGTGATTTTGCGCCTTGACTCTTAGCGATCGTTGTATTTCTCTTGCTATCTCTGAGGTAAAATTCAGCGCCAGGAAAAGCCTTGCCGAGGTAGCTGAACTCTTGCTCTATTGGAGCGGATTCTGCTCCGCCCCTGAGAATTCGATTGTCTGTATCTTTCAGGATGCTCAGCACCTCATTGGCCTTGCCTCCATACAGCAAAGCCAGGTAGGCATTTTCCTCAGAAAGGATTTCTTCGGTCTGTTTCTTGATGGCTCGTCGTTCCTGGAGGTCCACCACTGTGTTGTAGACCAAGAAGAGTGCAATCAGGCTCAGTCCGACCCTGCTGGCGATCATCCAAGTGAGGCTTCCCCTACGCCCCAGCAGCACGCGTTGGAACCTCCTCTTGAGCCTGTACAGCCGTGAGCGGTGCGGCTGTCCAGGCTCAAGAGGAGGTATCCCTGTTGGGGGTCTGGTCGTCAATTGAGTCTGTTTTTGATTCAGGTTAACGGCTTCCTGGCCTTTGAACCGGATCGACGAGTGATTTCCCTTTCTCACTCTCCAGCGGGTTCCTCCTGCTTCCGTGGACGGCGACTCTTCTCCTCTTTCTGGCGGGAACCAGCTTCTGCATGGATGGAGGGCTGCTCACTCCTGCAACAGTTCCTGCCGGGCGGCCTCCAGCTGCTGGCGGGCAGCCTCGCTGACTTCCGGATAGCTGAGCTCCAGGGAGTCCAGGGTTTCGATGATCGCGGCGGCCACCACGATGCGGGTGAACCACTTGTTATCGGCCGGTACCACGTACCAGGGGGCTCGCCTCGTGGCCGTTTGGCGGATCATGTCTTCGTAGGCATGCATGTATTGATCCCAGTAGGCGCACTCCTTGATGTCGTTGGCGGAGAACTTCCAGTTTTTCTCGGGGGTTTCCAGCCGTTCCAGAAATCGCTTCTTCTGCTCCTTCTTGGAGAGGTGCAGAAAGAACTTTCGCACCACTACGCCGTTGTTGGTGAGGTATTCTTCGTAGTGGCGGATGTCGCGAAAGCGATCTTTCCAGATGTCTCCGCTGATCAGTTGCTTGGGAAGCGTCTGCTTGTGCAGCAACTCCGGGTGGACCCGCACCACCAGCGTTTCCTCGTAGTAGCTCCGATTGAAGATGCCGATCCGTCCCCGCTCCGGCAGGGCGAGGTTGCAGCGCCAGAGGAAGTCGTGGTCCAGGTCCGTGGCGGAGGGCGCCTTGAAGCTGCTCACCTGGCAGCCCTGGGGATTGACGCCGCTCATCACATGCTTGATCGTGCCGTCCTTGCCCGCGGCATCCATCGCCTGGAACACCAGGAGCAGCGCCCGGCGATCCTGGGCGTAGAGCCGGTCCTGAAATTCCGAGAGAAGTTCCACCCCCTGGGCCAGGGCTTCACGGGCCTGGGGACGGTCTTCCTGGCCGAGCTGCAGGGTGTCGCCTGGATCCACATCCTTCAGTCGGAACGACTCACCCGCTTCGATCCGGAATGGCTTGGAGAATTCCTTCGCCTGCTCGATCAGTGTCTTCTGTTCTTTGTTCATCCCCTCTTTCTCCTGATTTCTCCCTGCTGTCAGGGTATGCAGCTCTTTCGGGAGTGGACTTCGTTGCCGTCACAAAACCTTGATTCCTGCTCGCCCTCCTGATGCCCTTGCGTTCTCGCTCCTGCCGCATCCTTGCTGAGGCGCGCCTGAGCCACCCTTGGATCTCCCGTCTGCCTGCCCTTGTGCTTCTGGTTGCGCCTTCGGTGTTCGCCGCCGACGCCGAGCATTGCGGCCAGCTGCTGGATCATCGCAATGCTCTGGCCACCCGCGCGATGGCGGAGGAGATCCGCCTGGCCGGCAGCGTGCGCGAGAGGCTCTGCCCGGAGCTCAACCGCCGGGCGGAGCAGGCTCAGGGCGAAGCGCTTTCTCCCCCTGCCGCTCTTCCGGAGCAGACCCCCTTTGATTTCGGCGCCTACGCGGAATGCCGCCACCGGGCAGAGCAGGAGCTGGCCCGGACCTACCGGGTGCTTCACCGCAACCTTCTGGGCTTTCCCTTCTATTCGGCAGCTGGAGCCGAGCTGGCCCGCCGTTCGGACGCGCTGCTTGCGGAGCGGCGCCGGCAGGGGTGTCCCAGAGCGCGCTGACGCCCCCGTGGCCATCGCCGCGGCGCAGGCGGCAGGATGGCGGCACCGCTGCCCCCGTTGCGATGGCCACCGCGGCCCAGCCCGCCCCCACGCCGCGCCCCAACCCCTGGCTGGGGCCCCTGGTGGCGGGCCTCTGCTTCGGACTGGGCTACGGCCTCACCCAGAGGCTGCTGGCGATGAACCTCCCTGCCCTGGTGCATCTCGGCCACGGCTTCGCCTCCCGCCCCTTCCCCGGCACCAGCCTCGAGAGCCTGCGGCAACGCTTCGGGAGCGAGGCCCAGGAGATCCGCGGCGACCTCGACCTGCTGGAGCTCGAGGAGGAGAACAAGCGCCAGGAGGCGGAACTTCTCAAGCGGCAGAAGGCACTCGAGGCGCAGCAACAGGAGCAGGTAACTCCGGCCGCCCCGGGCGACAGTGCCGAGCCGGCGCTCGCCCCCGACTCCCAGGCAGCGCCTGGAGCCCCGGAGCTGCCGGCCCCCAGCGGAGAGTCCGTCGCCCCGGCTCCGGCCGCTTCGGCGCCGGTCCAGCCGCCGGCTCCTCCCGCGCCCCCCACTGCCCAGCCCTGATCTGCCACAGTTCGCCTACCCCCGGCTGCCACAGTGACGGCAGCACCTGGCCCGAGATGAGCGCCCCCCAGTCCCTGTTTCAGGCGGCCGTGAACCGGCTCACGGCGCGAGTGGGCAGTGGCCTGGCCGATGCGGCCGCGGGCCTGGCCGTGCTGGCCCAGGAAGCGCCGGAGCGTCTCCAGCAGGAGTGGCAGCTGTTCTGGCAGGAGGTGGAACTGGAGGCTGAGCGGTTGGAGCGGGGCGGCAGCGAGAGGGAGGAGTGGTCCGCGGGGCCGCCGGCCGGCGGCGTAACTCCCGCCGCCTCCCCCTTCCCCCACGATCCGCAGGACCAGATCGATGCCCTGCGCGCCCAGGTGGCCGAGCTGGCCCGCAGGCTCGAGGATCGCCCCGCCGGGCAGGCCTGATCCGATGGCGCTGCGTGCGGTAGCCGGGCGGACTTCC
>JBMLOS010000187.1:4313-11019 GCA_049242845.1 Prochlorococcaceae cyanobacterium | reverse complement strand
GCCTTCATGAAGGTGTTGATGCCCGCGAAGTGGGGCAGTTCGCCGCGGGAGAAGGTGGAGATCCGCCGGTCCACGATGCTGTCGGCGGCCTCGAGGCCCCAGCGGTGGGCCTGCTCCACCTCGGTCTGCCAGCCGGTGAGGGGAAGGGCCCTCTCCTTTTCGAGGGCGTCGCGGCCCTGCTCTCCAGGCAGGGAAGCGCCGGAGGGGCGACGGTCGAAGGCGCCGGCGGCGCCTGGGGATTCACTCATGGCACGGGAGTGGGGGGTCGTGCGGTCTCCCGGGCTTTTCTCCCTCCGTGCCGCCGCTGCCGCTGCCGGCAGCGGTGTGTTCCTCTCGGACCAGCCGTCCCCGGGCGGGGACCGGAACCCTAGGAATCTCATCCGCTTCTAGATCGTCCCCCAGGCTTCCCTGGCGAAGGGTGCGCATTGTTACCAACTGCGCCTGGCCTGCGGTGGGGCTTTCGTCAAGGGCTGGTCGTCCCTGATACGGATCGCTGCTGCCGGCCCGCCGCACTGATCAGCAATGCTGTGGGAAAGGAGTTTTCCCCGGCCGCCGGGCGTTTTCCCCCGTTTCTGGGGGGTTTTTCCACAGGTTTGCGCCTGAGACCCAACAGTTGGCGGCCCCTGCCGGCCCCTCCTGCGGGAAAGTCGCCGGCCCTTGACCGATCCCCCCGGGGCCCGCAGGACGGGGTGCGGGGCGAGGGGAAGGGCCCCGCGAAGGGCTGCCGGCACTGAAAATCCCGGCTTGCAGCAATCGGGTCTCGCAATGGGATCGTGCGTTGACGGCGGCGCGGCTGCCGTGGCCTGATGGAGGTCTTGCGCGAGAGCCGAATGAGCCAGGTCCCCGAGTCAGCCCCCGTGATGGTGTGTGTGGAACATGAACTTCCCCACGACCTGCAGGAGGCCATGGGGACGTTTCTGGGGGAGCATCCGCAGTGGGATCGGCTGCACCTGCTGCAGGCAGCCGTGGCTGGGTTTCTGTTCCAGCACGGCTGCCAGGACCGGGCGGTGGTGCGCCTCTATCTCGATGGACTCTTTCGCCGGGGTGGTGGGGTCAGAACCACTCCATGACCGCCAGTTCCTTCGGATTGGTGTGCTCCTCCGGGGTGGTGCGGTCGAACTGCAGGGTGATGTGGCGGCGCTGCTCGCCGTCGGCGGCCACCGCTTCGATCGCGTAGAGCTGACGGCCGTCGCGGAAGGGAACCTGCAGGCGGAAGGTGCCGTCGGCGGCCAGGGGCACCACCTCGCCGCCGATGCTGAGGGTGGCGGCGGGATCGGTGGCGCCGTACACGATCAGCTCGGCGTCGGCCACCAGCCAGAAGCTGCGCTGGCGGGGTGCCACTCCGCCCACGCCGGAGGCCTGGCGGCCGCTCGCCCACAGGCCGGCTCCCGAATCGCTCAGACCGGCGGCGCTGTCTGCGCCGGCGCGGTCGGCACCCTCCTGGAAGATCTCCGAGCCCGTGCGGCGGTACTGGCGCATGGCCTGCTGGTAGAAGCGCTCATGGGGGGCGTCGGGGAGGTCCGCTGCGGGCTCGGGCGCGGGCTGGGGTTCGGGCAGGCTGTCGAGCTCGAAGGGCACGAAGGCATCCGCCACCATCGGGCTGGGCTCGGCCGCCGGCATGCGCGCCACCGAGGAGAAGGCCAGGGACAGCCAGCCGCCGGCCGCCAGGCGGGCACCCAGCTCCACGCGGTAGTCGCGGTCGGGCAGGGGAACAGGCAGGAACCACTCGCTGCCGTGGCTGTCCACCACCACTTCCTGCAGGGCGTGGGGGTGGGCCGTGCCGCCCGGCAGGCCGGTCACGTCCGCCACCCGCAGGCTCAGGGCGGTGGCGCCGGCGGCGGCCATGCGCTCCCGGTCCGCCGGTGAGAGGGTCCAGAAGCAGTAGGCCCAGGAGGGATCGCGCGGCAGAAACACCACCTGGCTCTGGGGAGCAGGCACCTCCCTCATGGCGGGTGCGGGAGCCGCTGGAGCCGCTGCGGTGGGTTCGGGGATCGACTCGATGATCACCGGCGTAGGAGCTACGGGCGCCGGTTCGGCCTCGGAGGAGGAGGGGATCTGGGCTCTCTTGCCGATCGCCTGCACCAGCCCTTCCTTGGTAGCCAGGCTGTAGCGCGGCAGGCCGATGGTCTTGGCGATCTGCCTGAGTTGGCGAAGCGTCAGGTTGGACAGGTTGGCCACGGCTTTGCCCAGGGACTCCATCGGCTTCGTTCAGATTTGTGAATCCATCCTCAAGGAAATGTCCCGATTCCTGTCCGCGCTGTCAGCGGATCGCGACCGGAGGAGGCCTCCCGAACGGCCGGGATCACTCGCGGTGGATCGCCAGCGCCGCCAGCACTCCGCCCGCGAAGCCCGACAAGTGTCCGATCCAGCTCACACCGGGCGGAGTGAGAAAAGGCAGCAGGGTGGGCAGAAGTCCGCCATAGCTCACCACGGCGATCAGGGAGAGGAAGATCGAAACGGGCCGGCGCTCCACTACACCGATCGATACCAGATAGCCCAGCAGGCCGTACACGACTCCTGACAATCCGTGGCTGCCCACCGGCCAGAACAGCCAGACCGGAATCGCCGTCAGATACACGCAGATCCACACCGCCAGATAGTCGCGCCGGCTCTTGCTGAACACCAGCCAGGACAGGGGCAGAAACCAGAGGGAATTGCTGATCAGATGCCCGAAACCGCTGTGGCTGAAGGGAGCGGTCAGCACCCCCAGGAAGGAGCCGCCCGGCAGCATCGGCAGATTCCAGCGTCCGCCGAAGAAGATCTGATCGATCAGTTCCTGGGCCCAGGCGATGCCCAGCAAGAGCACCGGCACCACGGCCGTGGTGCCCACCCGGGCCAGGGCACGGTCAAGCTTGCGGGAGAGGCTGTCGGCCATGGGGCTGGGAACGGCGGCGGGAAGGACGGCCGCGAAGGCAGCCATCCTGGCGGCCCTCCGCGTCTGCAGGGGGATTGAATCCCCGGGCGTTCAGCCTGGACACAGCGCGCCCGGCCGGATCGACAGCATGGGGCCACCCGACTTCCCCCGTTGCGCGTGACGTCCCCCGCTGCCGCCGCCCCCGGCCAGGCCCCGGCTCTGCTGGAGGCCACGGACCTGGCTGCTCTCAATGACCGGGCGGACCGGCCAGGCTGGGTCCAGCTCGGCTTTCACCTGGCGGTGCTTCTGGGCGGCGCCCTCCTCTGGGGGCTGGGTGGCGCACCGCTGCTCCGGGGGGCGGGCCTGCTGCTGCTGGGCTGGGGCCTGGCCTTCGGGTTCTGCGCCATGCACGAGTGCGGCCACCGCACCGCCTTTCGCCGCAAGGCGCTCAACGATGCGGTGGCCTGGTGGATGGGCGTGCTGAGCTTCTACAACGCCGATTTCTACCGGCGCTATCACCAGTGGCATCACCGCCACACCCATCAGCCCGGCCTGGATCCCGAACTGGAGGACGCGCCGCCCAGCACCCGCGGGGCCTACCTGCTCGAGCTCAGCGGCCTGCCCTGGTGGCTCGGCAAGATCCGCTCCCATCTGCGGGGTCTGGCCGGCCACTTCGCAGGCCTGCCCTACATCCCCGCGGAGGCCGCCGCTGCCGTGAGCCGCTCGATCCGGCTGCAGGGGTGCGTGTACGCCGCAGCACTGCTGCTCTCGATCGCCCTGGGCCATCCCCTGGCCCTGCTGTGGTTCTGGCTGCTGCCGCTGGCGGTGGGCCAGCCGCTGCTGCGCTTCGTGCTGATGGCCGAGCACGGCGGCTGCAGCACCACCAGCGATGGCCTGCGCAACACCCGCACCACCCTCACCCTGGCTCCCCTGCGCCGGCTGATGTGGAACATGCCCTTCCACACGGAGCACCACCTCTTCCCCTCGATCCCCTTCCACGCCCTGCCCCGGGCCCACGCCCTGCTGGCGCCCCATGTGGTGCACTGCGCCCCCGGCTACCTGGCCGTGCACCGCGCCTTCCTGGCCGATCCGGCCTGCCTGGCCCTGTGAGCACGCCCGATCGCTGGTTCGCCCTCGGCGATTTTCCCCTCGCCGGAGGCCGTGTTCTGGAAAACGCCCGCCTGGGCTACAGGGTGTACGGCCAGCTCAACGCCGCGCGCGACAACCTGGTGCTATATCCGAGCTCCTACGGCGCCCGGCCGGAGGACATCGAGTGGGCCGTGGGCCCGATCCTGGATCCGGAGCGCTTCTGCATCGTGCTGGTGAGCCAGTTCGGCAACGGTGTTTCCAGCAGCCCCAGCAACAGTGGTCTCGGGTTGCGGGAGAGCGGCTGGAGCCTCGATCACCGCGACAACCTGCGCGCCCAGGTGCGGCTGCTGGAGGAGGTGTTCCAGGTGGAGCGTCCCGCCCTGGTCTACGGCTGGTCGATGGGGGCCCAGCAGGCCTACCACTGGGGCGTGCTGGAGCCGGAGCGGGCCCGGGCGCTCTGCTGCCTCTGCGGCACTGCCCGCACCACGCCCCACAACCGCCTGTTCCTGCTCAGCCTGCGGGCGGCCCTCACGGCCGATCCCACCTGGACCGGCTCCGGCTTCACCGATGTGCCGGAAGGGGGGCTGTGCACCTTCGCCCTCATCTATGCCAGCTGGGCCGCGAGCCAGCCCTTCTACGGCCAGGAGCAGCACCGCCGGCTCGGGTTCTCCAGCGTGGAGGACTACGTGGAGCGGGCCTGGCTGCCGGCCTACCGGCGCCACGACCCGCGGGATCTGATCACCATGCTCGATGTGTGGCTCGCCAACGACGTGGCGGCTGCGGCGGGCTGCGGGGGCGATCTGGCCGCGGCCCTGGGGCGGCTCACCGCTCCGGTGCTGGTGCTGGCGGGCAGCCACGATCTCTACTTCACCCCGGAGGACTGCGCCGCCGAGGCGGCCCTGCTGCCCCGCGGACGTTTCGGCCGGCTCGAATCGGTGCTGGGGCACCGCGCCGGCAATCCCCGCGACGATCCCGCCCTGCAGGCCTCCATCCGGGCGGGGCTCGACACCCTGCTCGAGGGGGAGGCCTCAGCCCGCCCGCTCGCCTCCCGCTCCTGATTCCGGCCCGTACCGGTCACTCCATCCGCCTTCTCCACCCCCCCATGACCGATCTGGCCCGCTTCGCCGCCAACCACGGCATCCGTCATTTCCTGTTCTCCTTCTCCGATCTGTTCGGGGTGCAGCGGGCCAAGCTCGTGCCGGCGGCGGCAGTACGGGAGCTGGCCTCCAGCGGTGCCGGCTTCGCCGGCTTCGCCGCCTGGCTGCCCCGCAGCCCGGCCGACGGCGACGTGCTGGCGATCCCCGATCCCGCCAGCCTGATGGTGCTGCCCTGGCAGAGCAGCGTGGCCTGGGTGGCCACCGATCTGAAGGCCGAGGGGCAGCTGCTGGAGTCGTCGCCGCGGCGGGTGCTGCAGGTGCAGCTGGAGCGGGCCCGCGCCCGGGGGCTCCACTTCCGCACGGGGGTGGAGCCGGAGTTCTTCCTGATGGATCCGGAGGGCCGCGGCATCGCCGACCGCCAGGACCAGCAGAGCAAGCCCTGCTACGACCAGCTGGCCCTGATGCGCCAGTACCCCCTGATCTCCGAGCTGCTCGACGGCATGGAGGCGCTCGGCTGGGGGCCCTACCAGGCCGACCACGAGGATGCCAACGGCCAGTTCGAGATCAACTGGACCTTCTCCGACGCCCTGGTGACGGCCGACCGCCATGCCTTCTTCCGCGTGATGGCCGCGGCGGTGGCCGAGCGGCACGGCCGCCTGGTGAGCTTCGAGCCCAAGCCGATCGCCGAGCTCACCGGCAACGGCGCCCATCTCCACTGCTCCCTCTGGGACGAGCAGGGCCGCAACCTCTTCCACCAGGCCGAGGGTCCCCTGGGCCTCTCGGAGCTCGCCTACCACTTCCTCGGCGGGCTGCTGGCCCATGCTCCCGCCCTCTGCGCCCTCACCAACCCGGTGCCGGGCAGTTACCGGCGCCTGGCCCGCTCCGGCACCCTTTCGGGTTCCACCTGGTCGCCGGGCTGGATCAGCTACGGCGGCAACAACCGCACCCACATGGTGCGCATCCCCGACGACCAGCGCCTGGAGCTGCGCCTGGGCGACGGTGCCGCCAATCCCTATCTCCTGCAGGCGGGGGTGCTGGCCGCGGGCCTCGATGGGATCGAGCGTCAGCTGGATCCGGGGCCCCGCAGTGACGCCGACACCGACGCCGCCCCGCCCTCGGCGGACCAGGCCCGGCCCCTGCCGGCCTCCCTGGAGGAGGCCCTCGAGGCCTTCCGCCTCGATGCGGTGCTGCGCCAGGCGCTGGGGGAGGAGTTCTGCTGCGCCTACGAGAGCCTGCGGGCCACCGGCCTGGGCGGCTGAGCCCGCCGCGCCGCTTGGCAGGGTCGCCGCCATGGTTCAGGCTTGAGGCCCGAGGCCGAGCCCGCAGCGCTGTCCATGGAGATCTCCCCCCCCGTCGCCGGTTCCCACGTCCCCTCCCTTGGTCGTTGCTGTGACCTTGGCCGTTGCTGCGGCCGTGGCTGTGGTTGTGCTTGCAGGACGTCGGCGCCGCTGAGCTGGCTGGGGGCGCTGTTGCTGGTGCCCCTGCTGGCTCCGCAGCCGGCGGTGCGGGCCCAGAGCGCGCCTGCGGTGCAGCCCGCCCCCGGAGCGCAACCCGCTGCTGCGCCGGCCCAGGCCGCACCCCCCCAGGCGGCACCCCAGCAGGCCGCCCCGGCAGCCGCCGGGGAAGGGGAACTCGGAGCCCGCGAGAAGGCCCTGCTGGAGCGCAT
>JBMLOS010000187.1:0-4303 GCA_049242845.1 Prochlorococcaceae cyanobacterium | reverse complement strand
CCTGCCGCTACGACTGGAGCAGCTGGCGGCTGGCCGAGGGCAACGTGCGCACCACGGCCTTCGAGTGCGGCACCCCCCCGGTGGCCGGCACCGTGGCCGTGCACTGCGAGACCCTCAAGCTCACCCGCCGGGTGGGGGAGGCGGCCTGGGAGCCCTGGCGCCTGCCCTTCTCCCGCGGTGAGTCCACCACCCAGGGCGGCGAGGACGAGATGCTCGCCAGCCTCTGCGCGAACGTGACGGCCCCGTCCAAGCCCGCGGCCGCGCCGCCGCCGCAGGTTGCCCCTGCCGCCAGCCCCGCCCCCGTCAAGGCAGCCCCGCCCAAGGCTGCTTCGCCCAAGAGCGCTCCTCCCAAGTCAGCACCTCCGAAGGCCGCGCCGAAACCCGCCCCGGCCAAGCCCGCCGCCCCCTGAGGGGCGCTGCCGCCTACTTGGCGTCCATCCAGTTCGCCCCCATTCCGGTCTCCACCACCAGCGGCACCGAGAGGGTCACGGCCTCCTCCATGGTGCGGCGGGTGAGGGCCACCACCTCCTCGAGTACCTCCGGTGCCGCCTCGAGCACCAGTTCGTCGTGCACCTGCAGCAGCAGCCGGGCCGCCAGGCCGCTGCGCTGCAGTTCCCCGTGCAGGCGGATCATCGCCAGCTTGATGATGTCTGCCGAGGAGCCCTGGATCGGCGCGTTCGCCGCGGCCCGCAGCTGCTGGGCCTCGAGCCCGCCCCGGCGGGCCACCTCCAGGTCGATCTCGAGCGGATCGCGGCCCAGCCACCGTCCCAGCCCATGGGGATCGAAGCCGAAGGGCCGACGCCGCCCCAGCAGGGTCTCCACGTAGCCGCGGCTGAGGGCCATCCGCTCCTGCAGCTCCAGGAAGGCGAACACCTTCGGGTAGCGCTGCCGGTAGCGGCTCAGGAACTCCCGGGCCTGGGTCTGGCTCACGCCGGTTTCCCGCGCGAAGCGCTGGGCGCCCATGCCGTAGATCACGCCGAAATTGATCGTCTTGCCCAGCCGCCGCTCCTCCGGACTCACCTCCTCCTTCTCGAGCAGCAGCCGGGCCGTGAGGGCGTGCACGTCGTCGCCGTCGCGGTAGGCCTGCACCAGCACCTCCTCGCCGGAGAGGTGGGTGAGGATGCGCAGCTCGATCTGGGAGTAGTCGGCGCTGATCAGCGTCCAGCCCTCCTGGGGCAGGAAGGCCTTGCGGATGCGGCGGCTGAACTCCGTGCGCACCGGGATGTTCTGCAGGTTGGGGTTGCTGCTGCTCAGCCGCCCGGTGGCGGTCACCGCCTGGTTGAAATCGGTGTGCACCCGGCCGGTCTCCGGTTCCACCAGGGCCGGCAGGGCGTCCACGTAGGTGCTGCGCAGCTTGCTCAAGGTGCGGTGCTCCAGCACCAGCGGCACCACCGGATGGTCGTCCTCCAGCTTCTCCAGCACCGCGGCATCGGTGCTCCAGCCGGTCTTGGTGCGGCGCGATTTCTTGCGATCCAGGCCGAGGGTGTCGAACAGCAGTTCGCCCAGCTGCTTGGGGGAGGCCAGGTTGAACTCCACCCCGGCGGCCTGGCGGGCCCGGATCTCGAGGTCGTCGAGGGTGGCGGCCAGCTCGGCACTGAGCTCCGCCAGATAGGGGGTGTCGATGCGGATGCCGGTGGCTTCCATCAGGGCCAGCACCGGCTCCAGGGGCAGCTCCACCTCATCCAGCAGCGCCGGCAGCGCCGGCCCCAGCTCCGCCAGCTGCTGGCGCAGCAGCGGCGTCAGCCGCCAGGTGACATGCACATCCATGCCGCAGTAGAGGGCGGCGGGCTCCAGCGCCACATCGGCGAAGCTGCCCCCCTTGGGCACCAGATCGCTGAAGCCGGGGGGCGTGAAGCCGAAATTCCGCTCCGCCAGCACCTCCAGACCGTGCTTGGCGTTCGCATCGCGCAGGTAATCGGCCAGCAGGGTGTCCATCACCACCCCGGCCAGGGGGAGGCCATGGCGCAGCAGCACCAGCCGGTCGTACTTGGCGTTCTGCAGGGTCTTGGGGTGCTCGGCATTGGCCAGCCAGGGGGCCAGTGCCTCCAGCACCTGCTCGAGGGCGAGGGGCTCCGGCACCGGTGGCGCGGCGGCATGGCCGATGGGGATGTAGGCCAGCTCGTCCATCCCGGGGCCCCAGCAGAGGCCGATGCCCACCAGCTCGGCGCGGAACGGGTTGAGGCTGGTGGTCTCGGTGTCGAGTGCCACGGGGCAGGCGGGATCGGTGGCGGCCAGCAGCCGCTGGCACAGCTCCTCCAGCTCGGCGGGGGTGCCGATCAGGCGGGGCCGCAGGGGCGGCAGAGGGTTGGCCGTGTCCCCTGGCTCCTCTGGGGTGTCCACCGCTTCGCTGGTGCTGGCCTCCGGCTGCGGGGCACCGCTCTCCGCGGCGGCATCCGGAGCGCCGGCAGCTCCGGTGCCGGCCCCTTCACCGGCCCCGTCACCGGTGCCGCTCCGGCCGGCACCGGCGGAGAAGAGGGTGCGGAAGCCCTCCGCCTGGCGCCGCAGGCTGAACAGCTCCAGTTCTTCCAGACACTCGGCCAGGCCCGTTTCATCGACGCGGCCGAGCGGGAGGCGCGGCTCCTCCGGCAGGGGGATGTCCACCAGGATCCGCGCCAGCATCCGGGAGCGGTAGGCGTTCTCCCGGTCGGCCGCCAGCTTGGTGCGCAGGGCGCCCTTGAGGGCTCCCTGGCTTGCCTTCGGTCCCTCCAGTGCGTCGAGGGCGGCGTAGATGCCGTCGAGATCGCCGTTCTCCTTCAGCAGGGTGATTGCGGTCTTGGGACCCACACCCTTCACACCGGGAATGTTGTCGGAGCTGTCGCCGGTGAGGGCCTTGAGGTCCACCACCTCCTCGGGGGGAACCCCCAGCCGGGCGATCACCTCCTCGCGGCGGATCTCCACCGGTCCGGCCTGCCGCGCCGAGGGGCCGCCCCCCATGTAGAGCACCGCGATGTCGCGCTCGTCATCCACCAGCTGGAACAGATCCCGGTCGCCCGAGAGGATCCGCACCCGCCAGCCGGCCTCGGCCGCCCGGTGGGCCAGGGTGCCAAGCACGTCGTCGGCCTCGTAGCCCGGGGCCATGCAGAGCGGCAGATCAAGGGGGCCCGCCAGGATGCGCTGCAGGTTGGCCAGGTCTTCGAAGAACATCTCCGGGGCTTCGTCCCGGTGGGCCTTGTAGGCCTCGTCGGCCTCATGGCGGAAGGTGGGTTCGGCCGTGTCGAAGGCGATCACCACCCCGTGGGGGTTGAGCCCCTTGCCGTTCTCCAGCAGGGCCTTGAGGAAGCCGTAGGTCACGCTGGTGGGCACGCCCGCCTTGGTGGCCAGGCCGCCCTCGCCGCCGCGGGCGAAGGCGTAGAAACTGCGGAAGGCCAGTGAATGGCCGTCCACCAGCAGCAGCAGCGGCCGATCGCCCCGGGCCGTGGCCGTTCCCGCTGCCGCTGCCATGCCGTCCGTCGCTAGTCCGTGCCGATCCGCCAGCCTGCCAGAGGAGGCGAGCCCTTCCCGTGCCCTTGCGGCATCCTGAGGGGGCCGAACCGTTGTCGCGCCGCCCTTCATGGCCCGCATCGCCCGTCGTTATGCCATCCATCTGCTCCTCAGCGGGGGCCAGCGGGAGGTGGTGCACTTCCGCACCCTCGAAGCCTTTCAGCAGTGGTACGGGGGCGTGCTCACCGCCTCGGCCCCGGACGGCTTCGTGAACGTGCCCATCGGTGATCTGGAGGGGGAGTATCTGGTGGTGCGGCCCAGCGCCGTGATCGGGGTGCGGGTCGAGCCCCAGTTCGGCTCGGTGGATGACTGAGCCCCGCCGCCGGCTGCCCGCATGACTCCGGAACGGCTCACCCTCCTGTGGGGGTTCACGGTCTTCTCCGGGGCGCTTGCCCAGACCCTCGCCCTGCTCACGGGGCTGCCGGGCGTGGTGCTGCTCCTCTCCGCCGGCCTGCTGATCGGCCGCGCCGGGCTGGGGCTGGTGGAGCCCCTCGATCTGGGCATCGGCCTGGAGACCGTGGTGGGCCTGCTGGTGAGCCTGGTGCTCTTCGACGGCGGCATCAACCTGCGCCTGCCCGGGGACGCCCTCAAGTGGCTGGTGGTGCGGATCGTGCTGGTGCGGCTGGTGCTCGCCCTGCTCGGGGGCCTGCTGGCGGCCCACTGGCTGGCGGGGCTGAGCTGGCCCCTGGCCGGGGTGTTCAGCGCCATCGTGCTGGCCACGGGGCCGACGGTGGTCACCCCGCTGGTGCGTCAGATCGGCCTGCGGCCTCCCCTGGGGGAGGTGCTGGAGGGGGCGGGACTGGTGCTTGAGCCGATCGGGGCG
>JBMLOS010000186.1:0-3653 GCA_049242845.1 Prochlorococcaceae cyanobacterium | reverse complement strand
GCCGCCCTGGCCCTGCTGGGGCTCTGCAGCTACGTGCTGCTCTACACCGCCCTGCTGAAGCCGCGCACCAGCCGCAACATCGTGATCGGCGGCGTGGCCGGAGCGATTCCGCCCCTGGTGGGGGCGGCGGCGGCCGGTGGGTTGCCGGGCTGGTCGAGCTGGTGGCTGTTCAGCCTGGTGATGCTCTGGACCCCCGCCCATTTCTGGGCCCTGGCCCTGCTGCTGCGGGAGGACTACCGCTCGGTCGGCATCCCGATGCTGCCGGTGGTGAAGGGAGAGGCGTTCACCGCCCGGGCGATCGGGCGTTACTCCTGGGCCACGGTGCTGCTGAGCGGCATCGGCGTGCTGGCCCTCCCCAGCGGCGGACTGCTCTACGGCCTGCTGGTGCTGCCCTTCAACGGCCGTCTGCTGCAGCTCAGTGCGGCCCTCGGCGCCGATCCCGCCGATCCGCGCCGGGCCCGCGACCTGTTCCGCTGGTCGATCCTCTATCTCTTCGGGATCTGCCTGCTGCTGCTGCTGGCCCGGGTGCCCGCCGCCGAGGTGTTCAATCTCCCCTCCGCCGCCTCCCTTCTGGCCTTCCTGGGGGGCTGATCCCCCCGGGCTCCGGCGGGGGCTCCCGCGGTTCTCCTTAGATTGCCCTGCCAGGCGTGGATTCCAGGAGTGGTGAGCGGGTGATCGAGCTCCAGCACCTCAGCAAGCGGTACGGCAGCGTGACGGCCCTCGACGGGCTCTCGCTCACGGTGCCCCAGGGCTGTCTCTACGGCCTGCTCGGCCCCAACGGCGCCGGCAAGACCACCACCCTGCGCATCCTCTGCACCCTGCTGGCCCCCGATGGGGGCACGGCGAAGGTGGCCGGTGTGGATGTGCTGGCCGAGCCGCGCCGGGTGCGCCGGCTGCTCGGCTACGTGGCCCAGGAGGTGGCGATCGACAAGATCCTCAGCGGCCGCGAGCTCCTGCAGCTGCAGGGGGATCTGCACCATCTGCCCCGGGCCGGCCGCGACGCGCGCATCGCCGAGCTGGTGGAGCTGCTCGGCATGGCCGACTGGATCGACCGCCGCTGCGGCACCTACTCCGGTGGCATGCGCCGCCGCCTCGATCTGGCCACCGGCCTGCTGCACCGGCCGCGGGTGCTGGTGCTCGATGAACCCACCGTGGGCCTCGACATCGAGAGCCGCTCCGCCATCTGGCAGGTGCTGCGCCAGCTGCGGGATCAGGGCACCACGGTGTTGCTCAGCAGCCACTACCTCGAGGAGGTCGATGCCCTCGCCGACCGCCTGGCGATCATTGAGGCCGGCCGGGTGATTGCCGAGGGCAGCCCCTCTTCCCTCAAGGCCGCCCTCGGCGGCGATCGGGTGACCCTGCGGGTGCGGGAGTTCAGCGATCCCCAGGAGGCCGAGCGGGTGCGCGGCCTCCTGGCCGGCTGCACGGGCGTGCGGCAGGTGGTGGTGAACCAGGCCCAGGGCCACTCGCTCAACCTGGTGGTGGAGAACCCCGGCGTGATGGAGCAGCTGCGCCAGCGGCTGGCCGAGCACGACCTGCCGGTCTTCGCCCTGGCCCAGAGCCGTCCCAGCCTCGACGACGTGTATCTGCAGGCCACCGGACGCACCCTCATGGATGCCGAGCTGGCGGTGGCGGGCAGCCGCGATCCCAAGGCCGAACGCAAGCAGACGATGCGCTGAGCTCCTCCTCCCTTCTTTCCTCCTTCCGTCCCCTTCCGCCGAGCCCCCGCGGCCTGCCCCCGATGACCAGCGCCACCCCCTCCATTGCCCCGGCCCCCCGCGAGGATTCGGAGCCCTCCGCCTTCGCCGAGCTCAGCCAGGAGACCCTCGCCCTCACCAAACGCCTGTTCCTGCAGCTTCAGCGCCGGCCTTCCACCCTGGTGGCGGGCGTGCTGCAGCCGCTGATCTGGCTGATCCTCTTCGGTGCCCTGTTCGCCGAGGCCCCGGCCGGCCTGCTGCCGGGCGGCGAGAGCTACGGCCGCTTCCTAGGCGCCGGGGTGATCGTGTTCACGGCCTTCAGCGGTGCCCTCAACGCCGGGCTGCCCGTGATGTTCGATCGGGAATTCGGCTTCCTCAACCGGCTGCTGGTGGCTCCCCTGCGCTCCCGCAGCTCGATCGTGCTGGCCTCGGTGCTCTACATCACCACCTTGAGCCTGGTGCAGAGCCTGGCGATCATGGCCACCGCCGCCCTGCTGGGCTACGGCTGGCCCGGAGGGGCCGGCCTGCTGCTGGTGCTGGTCACCCTGCTGCTGCTGGTCTTCGCCGTCACGGCCCTGAGCCTGGGGCTGGCCTTCGCCCTGCCCGGCCACATCGAGCTGATCGCCGTGATCTTCGTGGCCAACCTGCCGCTGCTGTTCGCCAGCACGGCCCTGGCGCCGCTTTCCTTCATGCCCGCCTGGCTGCGCTGGCTGGCGGCGATCAATCCGCTCACCTTCGCGATCGAGCCGATCCGCTCGGCCTACGCGGGCAACTTCTCCCTCTCGGCCGTGGTGCTGGAGGCCCCCTACGGCTCTCTTTCCGCGGCGGCCTGCCTGCTGATCCTCACCCTGCTGGCGGGAGGGCTGTTCCTGCTGATCCGGCCCCTGCTCGATCGCAAACTGGCCTGATCCCGCTCCGCCCCATGGCCTCTGCCGCCTCGCCCGAATCCAGCTCCGTGGAGCACCGGGCCGTTCCCGGCCCCGCCGCCCTGGCCGGCGGGCTGATCGTTTCCGTGCAGGCGCCGGAGGGTTCGCCCCTGCGGGAGCCCACCGTGATCGCGGCCATGGCGGAGGCCAGCCTGGCCCGGGGGGCCATCGGCGTGCGCCTCGAGAGCCCCGAACACATCGGCGCGGTGCGGCGCCGCTGCCCGGAGGCCCTGATCGTGGGCCTGTGGAAGCGCAGCTTCCCCGGCAGCTCCGTGTATATCACGCCCCGCTGGGAAGATCTGCGGGCCGTCTGGGCTGCCGGAGCCGACGTGGTGGCCCTCGATGCCACCGAACGGCCCCGGCCGGAGGGGGAAACCCTCGAGGAGCTGGTGAACCGCGCCCGCGAGGAGCTCGGGGCTCCGCTGATGGCGGATGTGGACAGCCTCGAGAACGGCCTGCGTGCCGCCGCCCTGGGCTGCGCCTGGGTGGGCACCACCCTCTTCGGCTACACCGAGGCCACGGCCGACCTCAGCCCGCCCGCCTGGGATCTGCTCCAGCCCCTGCGCCGCCAGCTGCCCGCCTCGGTGGCGCTGATCTGCGAGGGGGGCATCGCCGCGGCGGATCAGGCGGCCCTTGCCCTGGAGCGGGGGGCGGACGCGGTGGTGGTGGGCACCGCGATCACCGGCGTGGATCTGCAGGTGCAGGCCTATGGGGCCCACATGGCGGGTCGGCCGGCCGGGTGAGGCCAGCCGACCGCGGCGGCGGCGGCGGGGATCACATCATCCCGGGCATGCCCATGCCGCCCATGCCGCCCATACCGCCCATTCCTCCCATGCCACCCATACCGCCCATTCCTCCCATGTCGCCACCCGGGCCTGCGGGGGCGGAGGGTTCGGGCTTGTCGGCGATCACCACCTCGGTGGTGAGCAGCAGGGCCGCGATCGAGGCGGCGTCCTGCAGGGCGAGGCGGACCACTTTGGCCGCATCGACGATGCCGGAGGCCAGCAGGTCTTCGTAGGTGCCGGTGGCG
>JBMLOS010000185.1:0-17612 GCA_049242845.1 Prochlorococcaceae cyanobacterium | reverse complement strand
TGGCGGAGCTGGGTAACCAGGATGCCAGCTTGGCGTCAGTGCAGGTGGCGGGGTCCAACGGCAAGGGGTCGATCGCCACCCTGGTGCACGGGGCCCTGGAGGCGGCCGGCCTGCGCAGCGGCCTCTACACCTCGCCCCACCTGGTGAGCTGGTGCGAACGGATCCGGCTCGGCCCCGATCCGATCGCGCCGCAGGAGCTGCGGCGCCTGCTGGGCGGGCTGCAGGAGCTGGGGCAGCGCCACCGGCTCACCCCCTTCGAGCTGGTCACCGCCGCTGCCTTCCTGGCCTTCGCCGAGGCGGGGGTGGAGCTTGCGGTGCTGGAGGTGGGCCTGGGGGGACGGCTCGATGCCACCACCGTGCACCCGCGGCGGGAGGTGGTGGGCTTCGCCAGCATCGGCATGGACCACGCCGAGGTGCTCGGGGCCGAGCCGGGCCTGATTGCGGCGGAGAAGGCCGGCGTGCTGCGCCCCGGCGGTGTGGCGGTGAGCGGCCCCCAGAGCGCCGAGGTAGCCGGGGTGCTGCGGAGGGAAGCGCAGCGCCGCGGGGCCGCGCTGCGCTGGGTGGAGGCGGCCGAGCTGGTGGAGAGCGGCGGCGCAGCCTCCCTGCGCAGCCAGGGGCTCACCTACCGCTGCGGCCTGCCCGGCACCGTGCAGCGGGTGAACAGCGCGGTGGCCCTGGGCGTGCTGCGGGCCCTGGGCGAGCGGGGCTGGGCCATTCCCGATGCGGTGATTCCGGGGGCCTTCGCCGCGGCCCGCTGGCCCGGCCGGCTGCAGGAGCTGCACTGGCGGGGCCGGCAGCTGCTCCTGGACGGGGCCCACAACCTGCCGGCGGCACAGGCCCTGCGGCAGGAACTCGACCGGCGGGCCGCCTGGGGGGAAGCGCCACCGGCGGGCGAACGCCGCTGGATCCTGGGGATCCTGGCCAAGAAGGACGCCCCCGCGATGCTGCAGACCCTGCTGGCCCCGGGGGATCGGGCCTGGATCGTGCCGGTGCCGGGCCATGCCTGCTGGAGCGCCACCCGCCTGGCGGAGGCCTGTGCCGCCCTGGCGCCGCAGCTCCAGGACGGCAGCGATCCCGCCGCGGTGCTGGACGGGCTGCCCCAGGCAGGGCAGGGGAGCGAGGCCGACGCGATGGTGCTGGTGGCAGGCTCCCTCTATCTGGTGGGAGATCTGCTGGCCGCCGCGGCCGGCGCGGCTGCGAGAGAGTGAAGCCCGCTGCCACCGCCGCCGTGCCGCCCTTCCTCTCCCTGCCCGCCGCCGGGATCCTCCCGCGGGCACGCCGGTTCACGGGGTTCCTGACGTCCCTGGTGCTCTGCCTGGCGGTGGGCATCGCAGCATCGGCCCCCGCCGCGGCCCTGGACACAAGCACCGGGGTGGGCCTGCAGGAGCGGGCTCTCTTCCAGGAAACGGTGGACTACACCCTCACCAACCAGAGCGAGCAGGACTTCAGCGGCCAGGCCCTGGCCAACAGCTCCTTCGCGGGGGTGGTGGGCCGGCGGGCCCGGTTCCGCGGTGCCGATCTGCACGGCTCGATCCTCACCCAGGGCAACTTCGCCGAGGCCGATTTCAGCGGCGCCGACCTCAGCGATGCCCTCATGGACCGGGGGGATTTCAGCGGAGCCCTCTTCCGGGGGGCGGTGCTGCGGGGGGTGATCGCCTCGGGGAGCAGCTTCGCCGGCGCCGATGTGACAGACGCCGACTTCAGCGATGCCCTGCTGGACCGGGCCGATCAGAAGCAGCTCTGCCGCAGCGCCAGCGGCCGCAATCCCACCACCGGCGTCGACACCCGCCTCAGCCTCGACTGCGGCTGAGCCCCGCCTCCAGCCAGCCGCGCAGCTTGCCGGGATTGAGCAGGCCGGCAGGATCGTGGCGGACCTTGGCCGCCACCTGGTCGGCGTCGATCACTTCGAGGCCCCCATCTTCCACCGTGAGCACATGGGGGTTGAAGAGCACCGCCCCCAGGCTGCGGCAGTGATCCATCAGGGCCTGCAGGGCCGCGCCATCGTGCCAGCGCACGAGCGGCAGGCAGGCCAGGCGGGGCACCCCGCCCTGGCGCACGGCCTCCAGATGCCAGAGCAGATTGTCTCCCCAGCGCTCGCGCAGGGCAGCCAGGCAGGGTTCCTCCGGCTGGGGCAGCAGCAGCTGCAGGTAGGTCCAGCCGGGGGTGTGGGCACGCCAGTGGAGGGTGGTGTGGTTCCAGGTGAGTTCCCGCAGCGGAAGGCCGCGGCTCTGGCCCTGGGGCGCCTGCCAGAGGATCTCGCCGCCGCGCTCCGCCAGCCAGTCGGGCAGCACCGGCAGGGCATCGGGGGCGGCGAGCAGCAGCAGGCGGTGCTCCCCCTCGGGAGGATGGGGGCAGCCCGCGGGCCAGGGGGAGCGGGCCGCCACCGGAGCCTCCAGCAGGCAGAGGGCGTTGAGCAGCAGCGCGGTGCCGGGCAGATCGCGGGCGGCGGCCAGGGCCTCGCTCCAGTCTGAAAAGCCCACCACCAGTTGCTCCCATGCCACCGCCTCCGTGGTGGCCAGGGTCACGGCGGTGAGGATGCCGTTGGTGCCGTAGGCGTGGTTGAGCGGGCGGCTGGCGGTCGCATCCAGCTGCAGCAGGCGTGGTTCGGGCTCCACGGTCACGATCTCGCAGCCAAGCAGATGGCCGGGATCCCGCAGGAATCCCCAGCGCAGGGAACCGATGCCCCCCGATCCTCCGGCCAGGAAGCCCCCCAGGGTGGCGGTGCGGAAGGTGCTCGGCACCAGCCGCAGGGCCCGGCCCTGCTCCGCCAGCTGCTGATCCAGGGGAGCCAGCAGGCAGCCCGCCTCGGCGGTGATCACCCCGCTGCGGGGATCGAGCGCCCGCAGCCGGTTGAGCCCGGTGAGGTCGAGCACCACACCACCGGCCAGGGGAACGCACTGGCCGTAGTTGCCGGTGCCGGCTCCCCGCAGGGTGAGCGGCACCCCATGGCGGGCGCAGGCGGCCGCCACGGCCAGCACCTGCTTCACGCTCGAGGCCCGCACAGCCAGCTGGGCGCAGCAGGGCTGCAGCAGCGGTTGCAGCACCGGCGAATAGTCGTAGTAGTCGCGCGAGAGGCGCAGCAGCTCCTGCCGCACCGCGGCTGCACGCTCAGCCTCGGCCGGCACGGGCCCCACCAGAGGCAGCTCGGGATGGTGGCGGGCCAGGTCCGCCGCCAGGGCCGCGACGCGGGCGGGGTCGCAGGCACCGGCGAGCCCGGAAGAAGGACCGGGAGAAGGAAGGGATGTCATGCCCCCAGCCTGAGCAGGGAACGGGCGGCCGGCCCGCTCTCGAGGGGCGGCAGCCAGCGGCCGGCGCGCAGCACCCTCCGCTCGGGGCAGCGGGCCAGCAGCTCGCTCCAGCCGAAGGCACCCAGCACCACCAGATCGGCGGGCGCCCCCGGGCGCAGCACCCCGTCCCAGGGAAGGCGCAGCAGGCGGGCCGCCTCGCTGGTGAAGGGCGTCAGTCCCTGCCGCTGCCAGGGGGCCTGATGGCTGGCCGCCACGCTGAAGCGCAGGGTCTCGATCGGGTCGAAGTTTCCGCCCGGGAACCAGGGATCCTGCACGTTGTCCCCCCCGATCGCCACGGCCACCCCGGCCGCCTGCAGCTGCCGCACCGGCGCCTGGGGACGCCGGTTGGGGGTGCAGCCGGGGCGGCGGTCCTGCAGCCAGAGGTTCGTGAACGGCAGGGCCACCACCGCCAGTCCGGCAGCGGCCATGCGATCGGCCAGCCGCCGCAGCCGCCACTCCGGCAGGAGGCCGAGGCTGCAGAGATGGCTGCAGGTGATCGGCACCGGCGCCGGGCGTCCGCCCAGGGCGTGCAGCAGCCGGCGTAGCCCGAGGGCGCCGCCGCCGCTGCATTCGTCGATGTGCAGATCGATGCCGCAGCCGTGGCGTTCCGCCAGCTGCAGCAGCGCCGCCAGGGCCTCGCCATCCTGTCTTCCGGACTGGCCGGGCAGACCGAGCACCCCACCCAGCAGGCCCCCCGCAGCCGCCACCCGCGCCGCGAGGGCCTCGCCCTCCGGGGTGCACCAGTGCTCCAGCGGCACCAGCGCCACCAGCTCGAGGGCCAGGCGGTTCTGCCAGTCGCGGCGGGCCTGGAGCAGGGCCTCCCAGCTGGGGACGCTCCAGGCCCCGAGGCTGTCCACATGGCTGCGCAGGGCCCGCAGGCCCTGGCGCCAGCCGAGCTGCAGGGCGCGCTCGGCCCGCTGCCGCACCCGCTCCGCCGTGCGCTCCGCCGCCTCACGGCCATTGGCCGCCAGGGCATCCGCGATCGTGCCCTCCCGGTTCGGGTGCTGCTCCCAGCTGAAGGCCTTGTCGAGGTGGGCATGGGGCTCCACCAGGGGCGTGAGCGCCAGGGGCAGTTCAGGGCCCGCAGCGCCCCCGCCCACTGCGCCGCTGCCGGCGGACCCATCCCAGGGCTCGATCGAGCGGATTGCTCCTGCCGCCAGCCGCAGGGTCACGGCCACCAGGCCGTCGGGATCGGGAGGCGGCAGCGGCAGAGCCGGATCCAGCAGGGCACAGGGAACGCGCAGCTCCAGCCGGCCGGGAGCCGCTGCCGGATCCCAGGGACTAGAGGTGCTCATCGCGGCGCCCCGGAAGGGGGGCTGGCCTCGGGGGACTGGTCCTCCTCGGGGTCCGGCCGGCGCACCACACCGGCCTCGAGCACCCAGAAGTGGCCGGCCACCCCGAGGGTGGACACGGCATAGCGGGGCAGACGCCAGCGGGGCAGCAGGCGCTGGCCGCCGATCTCGGTGGAATACAGGCTGCCGATCCCGAAGTTGAACCGGCGGCTCTGGCTGCGGGCCAGCTGGCCGAACACGCCCCGCTGGGCCATCACCAGGCCGGGACAGTCGGTGATCACCAGGCGGATCATCATCGGCAGGCCCTTTTCATTGCAGAGCTCCTCGGTCACCATCGCGGCCAGGCGATCGCCGGCGAAGTGCTCGAAGGCCTCGGGATCGGGGTTGGTGGCCACCAGGCCGGTGACCCCCAGGGCCGCCACGGCCAGGCCCACCAGCCAGGGCTTCAGGGAAGGGGAAGGCAAACGGCCCGGGAACACTGGCGCCAGGTTCGCAAAGACTCAGGCCGCTCCGCCCGCCGGCGGGGTCGCCTCCGGACAATGGGTGTGGCGGGCAATGGCCGCCTCATCGAGCCGCTCGCCCTGGAGCACCGCCGGCTGCAGCTGCCGCAGGGTCTCCCGTTCACGCCGCTGACGCTGCCGCAGCTCCTCCTGGCGGGCCTGGCGGCGGGCCTGCCAGCGGGCGCGCCGCTCCGACTCCTCCTGCCGCCAGGTGGCCAGGTCGTTCTCGTAGCGCTCCCGGTCCAGTTCCCGGTCCTCGGGCCGGTAGCGCTGCTCGCGCTCCTCGTCGATCGGCGGCGGCGGCGGCAGGGGGCGGTAGCGCTCCAGCCGCAGATCGGCCAGTTCCTGCTCCGTGCGCCGCCAGGCGTTGATCGCTTCGATCAGGGCCGTGCGCTGCCTGCGGCAGAGGGCCAGCTGCTGCTGTCGCTCCCGCTGGGCCCGCTGCCGCGCCAGGCGCTCCTGTTCGGCCTCGGCGGCGAGGCGGCGGTCGATGTCCGGCAGGCAGCGCAGTTCCTTCCAGGGGCGCAGGGGCAGGGGAGCCGCGGCGGCCTGGCTGCGGCAGCGCTGGCGGCCCGCCTCACTCACCCCCCGGCCCGCCAGGGCGCAGCCCCCCAGCAGGAAGGGGAGGGCCAGCAGCAGCACGAAGGCGGGCCGGCGGCGGCGACTCCCGGCGAGCGCGAAGGGGAAACCGGCAGCCACGGGCAACGGCCGGACAATGGACGGCCCGAAGCTAGGCCGTGGCGGGGAGGATGAGGAACTCCCCTGCACGAAACCCCATGGTTCCCGCTCCTTCCCCGCCGGCCGGCGCCCATGCCCTGCTGGCGGCAGCCCTGCTGCTGGGGCTGCAGGCCGCAGGGCCGCTGCTCCCCGCCGAGGCCCGCCCCGCCCGCTGCCGCGTGATCCAGAGCGGCAGGAGTCTCTATGCGGGGCCGTGCGATTTCCAGCAGTTCGGCGGTAACGGCAGCTTCTCGGTGACCCCGATCGGGGCCCGCTCCATCTCCGGCGCCAACCCCGTGACGCTCACGATCCTCGCCCCCGGGGAAGGGGAGGTGCGCGGACTCACCGCCGATGGCATCAACTCCCGCTGGGGGGCGGTGCGCCGTTCGCGCAGCGAGCCGGCCTGCTGGGAGGGCACCGATTTCCGGCTCTGCGTCGACTGAGCCCCTGGGCACCGCCAAGCCGCTGATGTAGGTTCTGCCTACCCACGGCGGGCGTCGCCAAGTGGTTAAGGCAGCGGCTTGTGGCGCCGCCATTCGGGGGTTCGAATCCCCTCGCTCGCCCTCCTTCGCCGGTGGCTCGCCACCGGCTTTTTTCATGGCCGCGGGGGCGCCAGCAGGGCCTCCAGCAGGGCCTCGCCACCGTGCCGCACCGGATCCCGGCAGGGCAGCCCCGTGTCCCGGGCCATGGCAGCCACGGCCTCGGCGGCGGCAGTGTCGTCCAGGTGGGCGGTGTTGAGGGCGATCGCCCGCACCCGGGGCGGCGTGGCCCCCTCCGGCAGACCCAGGGCCGCCAGGGCCTCCACGCAGGCGATCAGCTGGGCCGGGGGGGGAATGGGGATGGTGGGCAGGCGCTGGATCGTGGCCTGGCCCGCCCGGCTCACCAGCAGCAGGGCCGTGGGCTGGCTGCCGCGCAGCAGCGGCAGGGTGGCGGTTGAGCCCGGGTGGCAGAGGGAGCCCTGGCCCTCCACGAACACCACCCCCCCGGGCTCCAGATCGGCGGCGGCCTCCAGCACGGCCTGCTCCACCGCCCCGGCCGCGTAATCCACCCGCACCGCATCGAGGGCCACGCCGCTGCCGCCGATGAGGATGCCGGCCTGGCCCGTGCCCACGAAGCGGGCCGGCAACCCCCGGCGCCCGGCGGCGGCGGTGAGCTCCAGGCAGGCGCTCATCTTGCCCACGGCCATGTCGCTGCCCACCGCCAGCACCCTGGGGCAGGGAAGATCCGCCGCCCGGGCGGCCGCCACCCGGAGCCCGGGCGGCTCGCGGCGCAGGTCCCAGATCCACTGGCCCGGCTGCAGCAGAGCGGCCAGCTCGGGGTCCTCGCCGATGCGGCTGTGCAGGCCGCTGGCCACGCTGAGCCCGGCCGCCAGGGCGGCGGCCACACTCCGGCGCAGGGGGGGCGGCAACTGGCCGCCGGAGGGGGCCAGGCCCACCACGGCCACCCGGGGCGCCAGAGGCAGGGCCTCCTCCAGCTCCGCCAGCACGGGGATGTCCCGGGGGATGCCGGTCAGCTCGGGCACGCGCCGGCCGGCGTGCTCGGGGTCGATCACCGCCACGATCGGGCCGGAGCGGTAACGCAGCATCGCCAGGCCGGTCTTGCCGCTCAGGTCGGTGAGGCCGCCGTGCTGCAGCAGCACGATCGGATCCTGGGCGCTCAGCATCGCTCCGGGCCTCCCTCCACACCCAGCCCCGGCCCGGTTCCCGGGAGGAGCTGATCGCCGCACAGCTCCGGCCCCGCGAAGGGGTCGTCCAGGAGATTGAGGTGGCTGTCCAGGTCGGGCCAGCGGGCCAGCGGCAGCAGCTGGGCCGCGGCGCCGTTGAGCAGGGCCGCATCGGAGTAGCAGCCGAGCATCACCGCCAGCCCGAGCCGGCAGGCCGTCCGCGCCATCAGCAGCGCCTCCGTGAGGCCGCCGCTCTTGAGCAGCTTGATGTTGATGCCGTCCACATGGGGCGCCAGACGCAGCAGGTCCTGGAGGTTCCAGCAGCTCTCGTCGGCCACCAGGGGGAGGGAGCAGTCGAGGTCGAGGGCGGCGAAGGCGGCCGTGTCGGCCTCGGGATCGGCCTGGGGCGGCAGTGGCTGCTCCACCAGCACCACCCCATGGCGCTCCAGCCAGGGCAGCAGCTCCCGGGCCACTTCCAGGCTCCAGCCGCCGTTGGCGTCCACCTGCAGTTCACAGGCTTCCCCGCTGCGCTGACGGCGGCGCTCCAGGGCCTCCGCCACCGCCGCCACCAGCGCCCGGTCGTGGTCGGGCCCGTCCGGGCTGCCGAGCTTCAGCTTGATGCGGCGGGCAGGCACGGCCGCCCACCAGCGCTCCAGCCGCTCCAGCACCGCCTCCACCGGGCCGATCCCCAGGGTCACGCTCGTGGCGGGGCAGCGCGCCCGATCCAGGCCCCAGAGGCGCCAGAGGGGCTGGCCGATCCGCCGGCCCCACCAGTCCCAGAGGGCCAGATCCACGGCGCAGCGCGCCGGCGGGGAGAGCTCCGCCAGCAGCGGCTCAAGCGCCTGGCGCGGTTGCGGGGCCAGCGGCTCCAGCCGCGGCAGCAGGGCCGAGAGCTCGGCGGCGATGGCCTCGGTGGCGTAGCGGCGATGGCCGGTGTCGAAGCCGCCGGTCTCGCCGCGGCCCACCACCCCCTCCTGCTCGATCTCCAGCAGAAGATGGCGCACCGAGGCTGTGGTGCCGCGGCTGATCGCCAGGGGAACCGCCTTGGTGAGTGTGAATTCGTGCAACTGGCAGCGCATGCAGCACGAGGACCCCGCAGGCCGGGAGAGGGTCCGCTCACGCTGGCACGGGCCAGCAGCGGTCACCACATCGGTAGCAGAAAGCACAGTGCAAGCGCATCTTCGGCAGTGGGATCACGGCCAGAGCCAGCCCCGACCACACACCCATGGGAAGCAGCGAGGTGACCGCCTCCACCATCCAACGGATCCTGGAGGAGGTCCATGCCTGCTACCAGGACCTTCGTGAGGGCGAACCGGCCGACTACATCCCCGAACTCGCGAAGGCCGATCCGGACGATTTCGGCATCGTGATCGCCACCACCGACGGCCGGCTCTACGAGGTGGGGGACACCGGCAAGGCGTTCACGATCCAGTCGATCTCGAAGCCCTTCGCCTACGGCCTGGCCCTGAAGCTGCTCTCGGCCGATCACATGCAGGCGAAGGTGGGCGTGGAGCCCTCGGGCGATGCCTTCAACGCCATCAGCCTCCATCCGGTCACGGGCATTCCCCGCAACCCGATGATCAACGCCGGCGCCATCGCCACCACGGCCCAGATCTGGGGCCACGATCCGGAGCGGGCCGAATCGCTGCTGCTCGATTTCCTGGCGGACATGGCTGGACGCCGGCTCAGCGTGGATGAGGCAGTGTTCCGCTCCGAGCGCGACACGGGCCACCGCAACCGGGCGATCGGCCACCTGCTGCGCAACTTCGACGTGATCAGCGCCTCGCCGGAGCCGGGGCTGCAGCTCTACTTCCGCCAGTGCGCCGTGTCGGTCACCTGCCGCGACCTGGCGGTGATGGCGGCCACCCTCGCCTGCCAGGGCCGCAATCCGCTCACCGGCGTGGTGGCCCTCGACGCGGCCACCACCACCAACGTGCTGGCCGTGATGGGGAGCTGCGGCATGTACGACTACACCGGCCAGTGGCTCTACAACGTGGGCATGCCCGCCAAGAGCGGCGTGGGCGGTGGGGTGATGGCGGTGGTGCCGGGCCGGATCGGCCTGGCGGTGTATTCGCCCCCGCTCGACAGCTTCGGCAACTCCAGCCGGGGCATCGCCGTGTGCGAGGAGCTCTCCCGCCGGCTGGAACTGCACCTCTTCGATCAGCCGCCCCGCACCGGCACCACGATCCGCACCTCCTCCACCGGCCGGAACCGCTATTCCCGCCGCTGGCGCAGCAGCGGCGAGTTCGGTCTGCTGAACCAGCACGGGGACCGTATCCGGGTGCTGCAGGTGCAGGGCGTGCTCGATTTCGCCGCCGTGGAGGAACTGCTGGCCCACCTGGAATCCTCCGCCACACCCGATTCCTTCGTGGTGATCGACCTGGCCCAGGTGATGGCCCTGCCCGCCATCAGCGCCGAACTGCTGCGCGAAGCGCTCACGTCCCTGCGCAGCCGCGGCATCCGCTGCCTGCCCTGCCGGGGGGAGCACCTGGCCGACTTCTGGCCCACAGGGGAGGCGGAGAACCTGCATGCGGAAGGCTGGTTCAGCAGCCTCGATCGGGCCCTGGAGACCGCCGAGAACCTGCTGCTGGCGGAGCTGCGCAGCCAGCAGCAGGCCGAGGGGGGGAGCGGCGTGAACCTCACCCTGCTGGAGGACCTGCGCCAGGAGAGCCGCGCGATCCTGGAGCCCCTGCTCGAGCGGCGCCGCTACCGCCAGGGGGAGGCGGTGTGCCGCAAGGGAGATGCCGGGGATGAGCTGCTGCTGGTGGAATCCGGCTGCTTCAGCGCCGGCATGGAGCTGCCCCCGCCGAGCCATCGGATCCGCTTCGCCACCTTCAGCCCCGGGGTGTGCATGGGGGAGATCGCCTTCCTCAACCGCCTGCCCCGCACCGCAGATCTCGTGGCCGACGAGGACGGCAGCTGCCTGGTGCTGCACCGCAGCGCCTACGAACAGCTGCAGCAGGAGGCGCCGGAGGTGGTGATCGATCTGCTGCTGGCCCTCCACCGCGACCTGGCCCGCAAGGTGGAGCGGGCCAACCAGCAGCTGAGCCTGCTGGAGCAGCGCTGAGGGCCGCGGGTGCCGCTCCGCTCCGGGCCGCTGGGTGATGTCCGAAACTGACCCCATGACGGCAACCTCCACCACAGCGCCCCTCCCGGTCGCCCCCAGCCTTCCCCAGCCGGCCCAGGCCCCTCCGGAGCCGGCGGGGGCGCGCGGCAGCTACTGGATCACCACCTTCGGCTGCCAGATGAACAAGGCCGATTCCGAGCGGATGGCCGGCATCCTCGAGGCGATGGGGTACCGGGAGGCGAGGGCCGAACTGGAGGCGGATCTGGTGCTCTACAACACCTGCACCATCCGCGACAACGCCGAGCAGAAGGTCTACAGCTATCTGGGCCGCCAGGCGCAGCGCAAACGGGCCAATCCCGCCCTCACCCTGGTGGTGGCGGGCTGCGTGGCCCAGCAGGAGGGCGAGGCGCTGCTGCGCCGGGTGCCGGAACTCGACCTGGTGATGGGCCCGCAGCACGCCAACCGGCTCGAAACGCTGCTGCAGCAGGTGCACAGCGGCGCCCAGGTGGTGGCCACCGAGGAGCACCACATCCTCGAGGACATCACCACGGCCCGGCGGGACAGCACGGTGTGCGCCTGGGTGAACGTGATCTACGGCTGCAACGAGCGCTGCACCTACTGCGTGGTGCCCTCGGTGCGGGGCCGGGAGCAGAGCCGCCTGCCGGAGGCGATCCGGCTGGAGATGGAGGGGCTGGTGGAGCGGGGCTTCCGGGAGGTGACCCTGCTGGGCCAGAACATCGACGCCTACGGCCGCGACCTGCCGGGCATCACCCCGGAGGGGCGCCGCCGCCACACCCTCACCGATCTGCTGCGCCACGTGCACGACGTGCGCGGCATCGAACGGATCCGCTTCGCCACCAGCCACCCCCGCTACTTCACCGACCGGCTGATCGATGCCTGCGCCGATCTGGAGAAGGTGTGCGAGCACTTCCACATCCCCTTCCAGAGTGGCGACAACACCGTGCTGCAGGCGATGGCGCGGGGCTACACCGTGGAGCGCTACCGCCGCATCCTCGAGCGGATCCGCGAACGCATGCCGGATGCGGCGATCAGCGCCGACGTGATCGTGGGCTTCCCCGGCGAAACCGACGCCCAGTACCGCCGCACCCTGGCGCTGATCGAGGAGATCGGCTTCGATCAGGTGAACACCGCCGCCTACTCGCCCCGGCCGGGCACCCCCGCCGCCGACTGGCCCGACCAGCTGAGCGAGGCGGTGAAGGTGGAGCGGCTGCAGGAGCTCAATGCCCTGGTGGAGCGCAAGGCGAAGGAACGCAGCTACCGCTACGCCGGCCGGATCGAGCAGATCCTGGTGGAGGGCACCAACCCCCGCGACCCGGAGCAGGTGATGGGCCGCACCCGCACCAACCGGCTCACCTTCTTCCCCGCCGCCCGCGCCGGCGGCGGCCGGCACCAGCCGGGGGATCTGGTGGAAGTGCGGATCGAGGAGGTGCGCGCCTTCTCCCTGAGCGGCACCGCCCTGGACTGAGCAGGCGCCCGATCGCCGAGCCTGATCGAGGGCCCCGATCGCTGATACGTTTGGCGCCTCCCGGCCAGCCCCATGACCGACGCGCCCATCCACCTCGGCCTGGTGTTCGGGGGGGCCTCCGGCGAACACGCCGTGTCGATCCGCTCCGCCCGCACCGTGGCCGGGGCGCTGCAGCGCGGTGCCAACGCCTCCCGTTACCGCCTGAGCTGCTTCTACATCGACCGCCAGGGCCGCTGGTGGCCGCCCGCCATCGGCGCCGCCGTGCTGGAGAGCGGCGTTCCAGCCGAGCCGGAGACCCTGCCCCTGCAGGCTGCCGCCCAGGCCCGCCCCGGCTTCCAGGGCTTCCCGGAGGGCGCCCTGGAGGTGGAGGTGTGGGTGCCGGTGCTGCATGGTCCCAACGGGGAGGACGGCACGATCCAGGGCCTCTTCTCGCTGATGCAGGTGCCCTTCGTGGGCTCCGGCGTGCTCGGTTCGGCGATGGGGATGGACAAACAGGCCATGAAGGCCGCCTTCGCCGCCGCGGGCCTGCCCCAGGTGCCCTACGCCTGTGTGGAGGCCTCCGAGCTGCAGAGCGATCCGGAGGGACTGCTGGATCGGCTGGAGGCGGGGCTGGGGTATCCCTGCTTCGTGAAGCCCGCCAACCTGGGCTCCTCGGTGGGCATCAGCAAGGCGGGCGACCGCAGCGCCCTGCGGCGCGGCCTGGAGGCGGCGGCGGCCCTGGATCACCGGCTGGTGGTGGAGCAGGGCGTGGTGGCCCGGGAACTGGAATGCGCCGTGCTCGGCGGGGGCGCCCAGCCCCTGCGGGCCTCGGTGGTGGGGGAGATCCGCTTCGATGCGGACTGGTACGACTACGACACCAAATACAGCGAGGGCCGCAGCCACACCCTCATCCCTGCCCCCCTGCCGGAGGGGGTGGACGAGGAGATCCGTAGCCTGGCCCTGCGGGCCTGCCGCGCGGTGGCGGCCATGGGGCTGGCCCGGGTGGACTTCTTCTACGAGGAGGCGAGCGGCCGGCTGCTGCTGAACGAGATCAACACCCTGCCCGGGTTCACCTCCCAGAGCATGTACCCGATGCTCTGGGAGGCCAGCGGTGTTCCTCTCGAGGAACTGGTGCACCAACTCGTGGAGGGGGCGAGAGAATGGGGCACGGCTCCGGCGGATGGAGATTCAGCCCCATGACCCACGGCCTGCTCTGGCTCCCCCTGCTTCTGGTGTTCCTGCTGCTGCCCTCCCTGGGCTGGCTGGAGCGCCGCCGGCAGCAGCTGTTCCGCACCTGGGCGAGCGGGGCGGAGCTGGCCAAGCTCGACGGCTGCGGCGCCGCCCGCCTGCGGGACGGGGTGCTCAGCTGGAGCCGCTTCGAGGCCGGGGCCCTGCAGGAGGCCGGCCAGTTCCCGATCAAGCGGCTGGAACTGGTGGAGCTGCTCTCGCTCCACTCCGGCGAAGCCCCCCTCACCGAGGAGAGCCAGGGCAGCTGCCGGCTGCGGCTGGTGGGCGAGGGCCTCCAGATGGATGTGCCCTTCTCCGATGCCGAACGGGCCCGCCGCTGGATGGATGAACTGATGGCCCGATCCCGCTGCGACCTGTGAAGGCCGGCACCCTGCCACCGGGGGCGGAGCGCCGCAGGGAACTGCGCCGGCAGCGGCGGAAGGAACGCCTCATCCAGGCCTGGCGCCTGCTGGTGCTCACGGCCCTGGCCGGGGGCCTGGGCTACGTGCTGCTGCGCCAGGGGTGGACCCTCACCCGCACGGAGCAGGTGGAGGTGCTCGGCAGCCGCCAGGTGAGCCGCGAGCAGGTGATCCAGGCCGCGGGGCTGAAGCTGCCCCTGCCCCTGCTCGGCCTCGCCCCCCGGGCACTGGGGGAGCGGCTCACCCAGGCCCTGCCGGTGGAGCAGGTGCGGGTCAGCCGGCTGATGCTGCCGCCGCGGCTGCGCATCGAGCTGGTGGACCGCCAGGCGGTGGCCCGGGCGGAGCGGCGCACGGCCTCGGGGATGGAGCAGGGCTACGTGGATCGCCTCGGCAACTGGATGAGCGCCCGCCAGCAGATGGGCGTGGCCCCGCCGGAGGTGATGGCGCTGCAGGTGGTGGGCTGGCAGGAACGGCACCGCCCCGCCCTCACGCGCCTGCTGGAGAAGCGAACCAGCTTCGGCAGCGACCTCCAGAGGATCCGCTTCGACCCCGGCGGCAGCCTCTGGCTGGAGACCACGAGCCTGGGGCGGATCCGGCTGGGACCGATGGATGGCCAGCTGGAGCGGCGCCTGGCGGTGCTGCAGCACCTGCGCAAGGAGCTGCCCGATCGGATCCGGGGCCGAAAGGTGCAGTCGATCGACCTGAGCGATCCCGACCAGCCGGAACTGGGGCTGCCGGCCCCGGCGCGCCCGGCCCAGCCCCAGGCAGCGGGCACACAGCCGCCGCCGATCGGCGCCCAGTGAGCTCCGGGATGGCTTCCTGAAGGGCTGCAGGAGGCTCCAACGGCCAGCGGGCCCACACAGGAGCTTGCGCCCTGGGAAATCCGCAGGGATTGTGTGTGCTTCGATCGGTTCTGCGGAGCCCGCCGCCGACATAATGCAGCCGCAGACCAACGGCCACTGCCCTCCCATGCAGCATGACCAGGACCGACAGTGGAACCTGCCGGGCATTCCGGGCCATGCTGAAGTACAACGCGACGCCGCCCTCAGCCAGACCCACGTGAGCACCAACGGGATCGTTCCGAGTCAGTCGGCGCGCATCGAAGTGATCGGTGTCGGCGGCGGCGGCAGCAACGCCGTGAACCGGATGATCGCCTCGGATCTGCAGGGGGTGGGCTACCGGGTGCTCAACACCGATGCCCAGGCGCTGCTGCAGTCCTCGGCCCAGCAGCGGGTGCAGCTCGGCCAGAAACTCACCCGGGGCCTCGGAGCCGGCGGCAACCCGGTGATCGGGCAGAAGGCGGCGGAGGAATCCCGCAGCGAACTGCAGGAATCGCTTCAAGGCACCGACCTGGTGTTCATCGCTGCCGGCATGGGCGGCGGCACCGGCACCGGCGCGGCGCCGATCCTGGCCGAGGTGGCCAAGGAGTGCGGTGCCCTCACGGTGGGCATCGTCACCAAGCCCTTCGGCTTCGAGGGCCGCAAGCGCATGCGCCAGGCCGAGGAGGGCATCGCCCGCCTGGCGGAGCACGTGGACACCCTGATCGTGATCCCGAACGACCGTCTGCGGGATGCGATCGCCGGAGCGCCCCTGCAGGAGGCCTTCCGCGCAGCCGACGACGTGCTGCGGATGGGCGTGAAGGGCATCAGCGACATCATCACCCGCCCCGGCCTGGTGAATGTGGACTTCGCCGATGTGCGCTCGGTGATGTGCGACGCCGGCACGGCCCTCCTCGGCATCGGGGTGGGCTCCGGCCGCTCACGGGCCAGCGAGGCCGCCCAGGCCGCCATGACCAGCCCCCTGCTGGAGGCTGCCCGCATCGACGGCGCCCGGGGCTGCGTGATCAACATCAGCGGCGGCCGGGACATGACCCTCGAGGACATGACCACCGCCTCGGAGGTGATCTACGACGTGGTGGACCCCGACGCCAACATCATCGTGGGCGCCGTGGTGGACGAGAAGATGGAGGGCGAGATCCACGTGACCGTGATCGCCACCGGCTTCGAGAGCGGCGGCCACTACCGGGTGGAGCGGCCGGCTGCCGAACGCTTCGTCCCTTCCGATTCGGTGGCCGACAGCGACGATCGGGGCGCCAACATCCCCGCCTTCCTGCTGAACCGCCAGAACCGCGGCGAGTGAGCCCTGCGGCCTGCCCGGCTCGTCGAAGCGTGAGCCGGGTCTTGGAATGGGTGACCCGGAGTCCACGCCTGCACTGAGCATCCCGTGTGGCTGCTCCCTTCCGGTCCTGACCAGGTTTAGGCGTCAGGGCCGCGTGGGTCCGAGTCGGGCCGATGCTAGCAATGGGCCCACCGCTGACGTACCGCCGTGCCCCTGCGCCCGGGTGATCTGCTCCAACGCAAACAGGCCGGCCTGCCGATCGCCATCCTCACGGCCTGGGATGCCCTCTCGGCGGCGATGGTGGAGGAGGCCGGCGCCGATGCCGTGCTGGTGGGCGATTCCCTTGCGATGACGGTGCTCGGCCATGCCACCACCCTGCCGGTGACCCTGGACGAGATGCTGCACCACTGCCGCGCCGTGGGGCGCGGCCTGCAGCGGCCCCCGGCGCATCAACCGCTGCTGATCTGCGATCTCCCCTTCCTGAGCTACCAGTGCGGCCTGGAGGAGGCGGTGGCGGCTGCGGGGCGGGTGCTGAAGGAGAGCCCGGCCGCGGCCGTGAAGCTGGAGGGGGCCGAGCCGGAGACCCTGGCGGTGATCGACCGGCTGGTGCGTCACGGCATCCCGGTGATGGGCCACCTCGGGCTCACGCCCCAGGCGGTGCACCAGTTGGGGTATCGCCGGCAGGCGAAGGATCCGGTGAGCCAGCAGCGGCTGCGCCAGCGGGCCCGGCAGCTGCAGGAGGTGGGCTGCTTCTCCCTGGTGCTCGAGCACGTGCCCTCGGCCCTGGCCGCGGAACTCTCCCGGGAGCTCACCCTGCCGGTGATCGGGATCGGCGCCGGCGAGGGCTGCGACGGCCAGGTGCGCGTCACCGCCGACCTGCTGGGCCTCACGCAGCGCCAGCCTCCCTTCAGTCCTCCGCTGATCGATGGCCGGGGCCAGGGGATCGAGGCCCTGCGGGGCTGGATTGCGGGGCTGGCGGTTCCCCCCGGCGCTCCTCCCATGCCTGGCACCAGTCCAGCAGCTCCCGCAAGACCCCATTGCTGAGGGCCAGCCCCTCCGGGTCGCTGAGCCGCCAGCGGGGCCCCTCGATCCGCAGCAGCCCCTGCCGCAGGAAGGGCTCCATCCGCGCTTGCAGGGCAGAGCGATCCGCCGCGGCGAGGCCATGGGCCGCGGCGAGGGCCGGCAGGTTCACCCCCTCCCGCCGGCGCAGGCCCACCAGCAGCCGCTCGTCGAGGGGCATGCCGCCGGCCGGCGCGCCCTCCCCTGCCTCCGCCTCTGCGCCGGGCCCTTCGGCGGCCAGCCAGGCGGCATAGGTCTCCCGCGTGCGGGGCCGGGCCCGGCGCTCCCCCCAGGGAGCGCCGGTGGCACCCATGCCGAAGCCCCACCAGCCGGCCCCGCTCCAGTAGACGCGGTTGTGGCGCGAAACATGGCCCGGCAGGGCGTAGTTCGAGATCTCGTAGTGGCCATAGCCGGCCCGCCACAGCTCCCGCCAGGTGAGCTCCATCAGATCGGCGCCGAGATCCGCCTCCGGCAACTCCAGCTGACCCCGCTCCTGCCGGCGGGCGAAGACGGTGCCCGGCTCCACGATCAGGTCGTAGACCGAGAGGTGCGGCGGGCCGGCGGCCACGGCCTGCCGCAGCTGATCGATCCAGTGGGCCCGGGCCTCGCCGGCCAGATCGAGCGGCAGTCCCTGGATCAGATCCAGGCTCCAGCTGCGCAGCCCTCCCTCCCGCCGGGCCGCCGCCAGCCAGCGGCAGGCCTCGAGCAGATCGCGGCGGCGGTGGCGCCGGCCCAGCCCCTCGAGCACGGCGTCATCGAAGCTCTGGCCACCCAGGCTCACCCGGTTCACGCCGGCGG
>JBMLOS010000184.1:0-15673 GCA_049242845.1 Prochlorococcaceae cyanobacterium | reverse complement strand
CATTCATGGTGCAAGGGCAATCGGCGATGTGAGAGACAATGGAATACCCCTTGTGACGCTTGATGCGAAGAGCGAGGACGGCAGATCAATTGCCAGATATGAGCTAGGCCCTGTATCTGAGATCAAGAGAAACAACCTTGGTGGCAGGAAAGCATTTCAAACAAGCCTAAAGAAAGCTTTCACTGACAGAGATGGTCCATTTTGTGCAGCATCAGAGCAAGAGCTTCGAGTAGATCAGCTTCAAGGGGATCATAGGATGCCGTTTTGTCTCACTGGCAATATCTCTACAGCGCACGATCCTGCTAGCTTTGTGCTGTTATCTCGGTCAATGCAGCGCTCGAAGTCATGGGCTTGCGAGAATTGTGATAATCTTAAGAGGACCTTTGAGATAAGAGTCTGCAGTACGTGCTACTGGGCGTTTCCCAACGCATATGAATACATTGCAATGAAGGCCTCCGGATGTACGGATGAGAGGGGGTGACATCTTTCCTGAAACCGGGGGCGGCGGACTTAATCCTGGAGAAGCTGTAGCAGCTTTGCGAGATTATCTCCGGAAAAGGACGCTTGCTCTTTCGCAATTTCTTCGAGGTGACCCTTTCAATGGGCCGGCCGATTCTGTTTTCTTTGGAAGTGTAGGTTAACATGGTCTATTCCCGATCTAGTGAATAGGCTTGAATGCTGGATGAGCGGGCGTTTGTCGAGGGCTGCAAGGCTTTCAAGCACAGGTATCCCGAATAGTTTCTGCTTCCAAAAGAGAGCTTGCATGCACCCATCTCGCAGCGCATGGGCTCTCTCATGTCCGACGCAGACAATCCAAGCATCTTTATCCAGGCTTCGTGATATGTCCAGCGGTCATAAAAGTTGAGAATTCGACATGACTCTTGCTCCTCATTCATGATGAATGGCCAGCACTCCCTAGGTAGAAAGGATAAGATGCTTTCGATGTCTATATCGACATTGTGCTCTTCGACGTCTATCCCAATGTCAATCTCCGAGCCAAAGGCTCCAACGAGAATGCTGCCGGAGTGTGATAAGTTGAACGAGATGTTATGGATATATGGTTTGCCTTTCCTTCCGAACTCTATCTGTACTAGCTTAGGATTAATGGTGATCAGGCTTGCTGCAACCCTGCGAACGAGGACTCGACCAGCCGCAAACAACTTTGCTGATCTAAGGCAAGAGTAGGACCAGTAGCGCGAAATCTCGGATTCGGGGAGGTAATCTTCTATTCTTGATAATTGCAGATCGAAGCCAGTTATATCAACACAGTATATTGCAACGGGGCGCCCCAACATGAAAACCTTGGTGGATCTTAAGGAGAATAGTTCTTCTAGCAGTCGCGCGGCGGGCTCTGTGGTCGTATCTAGATCAATGCTAGAAGTAAGCACATCTACTTTTGAGATGACATCTTCTCTGCTCGCTTGTGGGGGTGAGATCCCATTCTGTGAAGAAGCACTGCTGCGCCCCTCGCTGTTTGTCGAGGGTAAGTCGCAAGTTTAATTCTTGGAAACCACCAGTAATTCGCATTCATATTCTGATCGCCAATGGTATCTACTTGATGCCACCAGCCATAGGGTAGGTAAAGCATGTCTCCCTTGTGTAGGACGACGTCTTCACCTTCTTCCCTTGGAAAATCACTATAGCAAGCATTTTCTGACCGAGGGTCTACCGAACTGATATAGGCTGCTTGCGAATTAAGGGGATTGCAATGCATATTCTTTATGCGTGGTGCGAAGATGAGGAAGCTTTTGGATCCCTCAATCTGAAGATTCAGATTTTCGACGGCGTCAAAATGCAGGGCTGTGCGTGTCCCTTTGGGTGATATCCATAGGTTCCTCTCTGGTAGCCGCATGGGGCCATCGACAATCCTTGAAAGAATTGCGGGAAGTTTCATTTCCTCATAGAGGTTGCCGAATTGCTGGATAGGACTCCTGCCAAGTGCATAGTAATATCCATCGGCACCCCTGTTGAGGACCCCTTTCTCGTAGAATTCTCGCAATGATAATGATATTATGTCGCGCTCGCTCTTGTCGTCATAGCTAAAAAAACCTGTTCGGGATCTAAGTATTCGAATCTGGGTATCCCCGAATTTCTCCACCAACGACTCAAGCGACCAAGACATTGGGGGAAACGAGGTTGGCACCTCTTTGATGACAACCGGCTTATTCAGGCGAAGATACTTGCCTAGCCCATGCTTGATAACCTTTGACCAAGAAACCGAATCTGTCGTCATATCTCTAATGCGGTCTTTCGTAGTGTATCAGTTTTGGGGTGTCTGGGGCTGGATTTTGAGAATGTTAAGGGTGTTTTAAGTTGCCGCTTAAGAAGCCATTCAATGAAAGCCATTTTAGCTCATTGCTCGCCGGCACTCGATTCCCCGACCGTTGAACCGGGAAATTGCTCGGGTCAGTAAGCCGATCGTGGTGGGCTTCTGCTCGCCGGCTATTACCACTATGCAAGCCAGGCGCGTAGCGTCGTCTACAGCGAAGTGAACCTTGTCGTAGCCGGCTCCAAAGAGGCGACCCTTTTGGCGGTCGCCGGTGATCCGATAGCCCACCTTCCGAGAGCGGGCGTAGAACTTCACGTCGATGTGGATCCGGTCGACGGATTCATTGCAGTTGTAGCGCTGCAACGCTCGGCGACTGTCAGGAAAGATGCCGCCCCTGCCGTCGTTCGGGCGGCCATGGCCAACGTAGCTGCTGCAGCGTCGTTTTCCGGCAGCGGTGGATTGATCCAAACCACCTCCTGCTGAAACCAGAAACGGGTCGAGCGTGTCCAGAGATGGGGCGAGCCTGTTCTTTGGCCCTGGCCCGGTGATGACAGATCTCATTGACCTGGCCTCTGTGTCGCTGGGCGGGCGTCGCGAACCGGAGGCCGCTTTGGCGGTGCCGGTGGTTGAGCAGTCCACGAATGCCACCACAGAGGTACAGGCCTCTTCCTCGCTGCGGAATGGCCGTCTGAGGGCATCCAGTCGGTATGAGACCCTCTGGAACAGCGACTCCGCGTAGTAGTTATCGTTCCTTTCCCTCGAACGGAAGTGGGATCTGAGGCACCCCAGGCTCCGCCAGATGGCTTTCGAGCCCGGTCGCCCGCATGGCGTTGCCGTTGTCGGCAGGAGGATCAGCGGTTGTCGGGGGTCCTTGCTGATCCGGTACCTCAGGCAGGCGCGGCTTACGAGATCAGCTGCGATTTCAACCTCTTCTCCCTCGGGATAGCACCGAGTGGTATCAGACCACGACCACTTGAGAGAGATCGACCCAGACCTCACGGACGCTGGGCAGGTACGTCATGTCCCAGCTCCAGACCCTATGGGGCCTTCGGGCTCCACCGGCTGCACCGGGCGGGGTGCCTGGCGCGGATGGGCACGGTCACGTTGATGGGACTGAACATTGGCATGCAGCACCGGATCGAAGCTGCGCTCAGAGCCGATCAATCTTCCGCGATGGGCCAATGCGGGCACGATCTGCCTATGTGGCGACGCCGCGATTTCCGGATGGTTGCAGGTCGGCAGATTCCGCTGACGCTCCTCGTCGCCGAGGCGATGAGAAGCCTGGCGATGGCTGCCTTGACGGCGATTCATATGGTCCCCATCACCCGCGATCTGGCGCCGCAAGCCCTGCAGGGTGCTGAGCCCCGCGCCCGGCAGAGCAGCCATGACTCGGGCCAGTGCCACAGCCGCCATGGCGGCATTGAGGATCTCCAAGGCCTTGGAGTGATCCTATGGCGCGGGCAGTCCCACTCATCCTCTCCCCAGTAGGCCTGGAACTGTTTTGAGGCCGTACTGCTGCGCAGCAGCCTGCGGTAACAGCATTGCAGCCGCCAGCGCCTTGACCTTGCGGCGAAGCTCCTGCTGCAGTCGTTTGCTCTCCCGCTGCTCCTCTTGTTGACGCTTCTGGAGGTCCTTGTGATCGGTGCTCGTCAGCGGCGCTTGTGCGTTGGCACCCTGGCCGGCTTGGCGCCAGTGGGCCACCTGCTCGGAGAACAGGACACGCCTTCGGCAGTATCCACCCAGTTCAGTCGCATTCAGACCGGCGATCTCCAGCTGCACCGTGAACTTGTCGGCTGGACCCCTTCCCTAGGGATCCTTCAAGGGGGCGGGAACCACTTCACCCTGCAAGTGCCATGCCATGCGCCACCTGTAGAGGGTGATCACGTGTCCCCCAGCTCCTTGGAGATCTCGGCCACGCTCTGGCGATGGGGCGACCCCATCCACCGGCGGCCATCAGCCTTGACGACCTCGCCATGACGATGCATTGATCGACTTCATCAGGCTCCCTGGTGATGGAACAAGTCGGGATGGAGACGCGTCAATTGTCTTTGCAGAGGGGAATCTTGGGTGCAGAGAAAGATGTGAAGGGTCTCCTTGCTCGGGCTCAGGTGTCGATTGCAGCGCTCATAGCATACTTTTCTTTGTGGTCGCTGCATGCCGTTCTTGTTGCGACAATCTGCCATCCAAAGCTGTCCAGATGATTGTCCGTGGCTTTGCAAGCTTAGAGTCTCATCTGGCTCCATGTGACACCAGCATTGGTCGTTTGGCTGTTTTCGGTCGGCCTTGGCCTCAGGCTGTCGTCTGATCGCAGTAGACTATCCATAGCTCTGCCTATTGTCTTGCGCTCATTCCTCGGGATATATCTCCTTTTTGGTTTTGTCTTGTGTCTCATATTCTCGGCCGCCCCCGTGTGGGGTTCTGTCGGGCGGCTTGTTCCTGCTCTGTTAGATAGATCCTTGCAGCCAGAGGCTCGGTGGAATCTCCTCAGGCATTTGTTCTCTTTGGTGGCTTATGCTCCCCTTGCCTTACTCTTGCTCCCAATTGACTTCCTGGCTGCTTGCGTTTCTCGACGTCTATTTTCCTGTGTGCATCCGGTGTTCATTTGCGGCACTCCCCGCAGTGGCTCTACGCTGCTCCATAGACTTCTCATAGAGTCCTGTCCTGAGTTCTATGGATATACGCATTTTGAGTGGAGGTATCCTTCTCTGTCTATTCAGGTGTTTGCTCAGCTCACCGGGCTGAAGAGTATCGCTTCCGATAGGAACTACTGGTCGGGATCTCCTGTTGAGCATGTCGTTTCCAGAATGCATCCCAACAAGTTGGGCGACTATGAGGAGGATGCGATCTTGTTTGAAGAGAGGTGTGGTCATCATCCGTATCAGTTCCTCCATCTCCCGAGGTACCGTCTCAACTTTGCTTTTTCGCAGCACTCCTCGAATGCTTCGTCGGGCAGGCTGGCCCGGTTTTACTCTTTCGTTATCTCCTCCCTTTCTCTGCTTAAGCCAGCTAACTCTCTTTTCTTGTCTAAGGAGGTGGCTTCCAACGAAAGGCTTCCGGCTCTCTCCAAGAGATTCTCTTCTTCTAAATTCATTGTCATTACCCGTCGCCCCTCAAGCTATTTGTCGTCGTTGAGGCCGTTGCTTGAGTTGTCCACCCTTTCGAAGACAGGCTCTCGTGCTCATCTAGAAGATCCTGAGTGGTGGCCTACCTGGTATGAGTGGCTTGTTGGTCAGGCTAATATGGCGGCTCGTTTTTATGCTTCATTCTCCTTGTCCCATCCGGAGAGGATTTGTCACGTACGCTTTGAAGACTTGCTAGCAGACCCTCGTTCGGAAATTCTGCGCATTCTTGATTTTTGTGGTCTGCCGCCTTCGCCTGAGTTTGAGTCCATAATGTCGCGGCATATATCCTCCCAGGAGGCGCGGGCGCGCGGTTATGATTATGGCCCAGTAGATCATGATCCCTTCGACTACGATCTTTTTTACCGCGTTTTCTATCCTTCTTGACTCCGTGGGGCTTGGGTGCGGTGGTTCCTGTCTTTTCCCTCTGGTCTGCTGCATCTAGTCCCGTTTTTCTTTGTCTAGGTGCCCATCATCCCTGCCTAGGGCTGTTGCATCCCCACGGCTGGGGCATGAAACAGCCCAATTTAGGAGTTCAGTCGTCTTGGTAGTTCCACTCCGTTTTCTAGTAAACTGGCTAAGCGGATTCCGTGCAAGATTCTTCCAGCTGGATGGTGGTGATGGGAGATTCTCTCTGCCATTGGTGGTGAGCAGGGCCTGATGTCTTCAGGCTCTGATTTTGTTGTGGCTCCAGGATCAGCCGCTTGAACGCTCTGCATGATGCCTGAGACGGAGTATGCAGCCTGGATTCATGCCAGGCCTGGGGCCAAGTAGTGTCCAACGGATCTTCAGAAGATCGCAAACTTGGTGGTTTTGATGGATCAGTGATTTCAGTGCTTGAGCCTTCCTCGGGGTAATGGTCTGGTACTGGCTTAATGGCGGGATTGGTCAGAACGTTCGCACCCTGGCATTCGTGATGCTGCATAGCCTTGTTCCAACCGCGGCTTGCCGTAAGACTGTCTTGTTGATCTGGCTGGTGTCTTGAATCTGATCCAGATCAAGCGGGCCGGCTCTCTGTGACCGCACTCTATCTTGTCTGCAGAACTGATCCCTAGAACGAATCCTCCGTCTGCCCCGCGAAGCGGCCGGCGTAGATCTCGCAGCCGTCCAGCCGCTGGAACACGAACTGACAGATCGCGATTCCAGGCACAACTGCCAGCGGTGCGGGGCCAAAGTTGCTCATCTCCAGCACTTGCTGGCTGTCGATGCCCGGCCCCATGAATGGGGCGCTGATGTGCACCATCAGCCCGAGACGTGCGAAGCGACTGCGCCCCTCCAGCCAGCCGCACAGGCCAGGCCCGAGGCACAGGCGTTCGCGGGTGATTCCCAGCACGGTCTCGCCCGGCATGATCAGGATGTGCTGCCCCTTGGGCACCACGATCTTGTCGGTGAGCTCGCGGTAATCGGTGAACTCGCACACCTCGATAACCTTGTGCACCTTCCGGAACACGCGGAAGGTGGAAGCAAGCGTGAGGTCAACCGACGCCGGACCCACCAGCTGGGGATCGAACGGCGAGATTGTGATGGCGCCCTGCTCGATCGCCTGCAGGATGGCTTGTCGTCCGAGAACAGACATGGTGCGGTGCGTGCTCCGGCAGACCTCGCGGGAGGTCGTGCCACCGTATCTTGCCTTTTCGGTTCGGCATCCGGCCGGCGAGGCTCCTCAGAACGCGACCTCCTGCTGGAGATGGAAGTAGAGCAGCTCTTGTTCCCGGTAGTGGCGGGGCAGGCAGTGGCGGAGTATCACCAGCCGCTTCCGGCAGACGGTGCGGCGGAGCTTGCGCATGCTGCTCTCCTCGCAGATCAGCATGCGCAGGGTGCGGCTGTTGATGGGGAAGCCGGCCTCCCGTTCGCTGATCGTGAGGGAAGCGTGCGGAGGGATTTGCTCATCCCGGCGGCTTTGCGGATCGGGAGAAGGCTGCGCCGTTGACTCCCTGGCCGCTGTCCACGTGTTTTCTGGGGTGGGGGGACTCCAGGGCTGCCTCAAAGTGTGTGACGACTGGTCGTGCTCCGGTCTGCTCGTCGGTTTCGATGGGGTGGCCCGTGCCTTTTCCGTGCCCGAAACCGCCTCTGCCGCAACCGATCTCCATATGATCAGCTACCTCAAGGCGATCCCGGATGGACGGACGCGACGCGGGGTGCTCCGGCAGCTGCTCGGCCAGCTCGATCAGGAGGGTGCTCTGATCCAGGCGGACGCCTTTCTTCATACCCATCAGGCGTTTTTCACCGGCTCCATTAGCAGGGGGCCGACTTCCTCCTGACCGTGAAGGGCGTCCAGAAGACGCTGCATCGCCAGATCGGCACTCAGTTCCAGGGCAAGCGCAGGATCCCTCTCATGGCAACGGATTACGAGATCAGCCACAGGCGCGAGATCACGTGGAAGCTGCGGGCCCAGGAGGCGCCAGAGCACAATCCGCGATGCCTGAGCGTCACCAGCTGGATCGTGGAGCTGAAAGCCCCCGGCCTGCGTGACGGCCACCAGCCCTTCCGAGCGACGCATCTGTTTCGGACGAGCCTGCGCAGAACCCCAGCAGCGTTGCTGCAACTGGCGAGAGGCTGCTGGGGAATGGAGAGTTGGCATTGGATCCGCGACACCCAGCTCCACGAGGACCGGCACAGCTACCGCGGCAACGGTGTCGGCGTGATGGCCGCGTTGCGCACGGCGGCGATGAACTTGCTGCGACTCAACGGCTTTCGGTCGATCTGCGCTGGCCTGCAGGCGGTGATGCATGACATCACGGCGCTGCTGGCGATGGCGCGGCGACAGTCGGCAGCGTAACCACATGAATACTTTGAATCAGTCCTGGGGGACCCAGAGCCGCACCAAGCCGCAGCGCATGCCCTTCAGCAGCGCCTAAGCCGGTTGTGCACGTTCAGGTTCCATAGCAGCCACTTGGTGTAGGTGCGGGCGGTTTCTCGTCGCTCATCATCGCCGCTGGGAGATCTCTCGGTCGCTGAGCCCGCTGGCGAGCAGGTCGGGCACCTCGTACTCCCGCGGAGGTGCGCCTCGGACATCTCAGTTAGGGCAGGGTGTCGGTCCGCAGGGAGTGGCTGCGCAAGCTAGACGTTGACGCCGAGAATGGCCATCACGGCCGCCTGGAGCAGCGGCCGTTCATCCAAGCAGTTGGCCTCGCTTACCAGGGCCTCCAGCCAGGGGGCATAACTGCACTCGGCCGGGATCGCATCCCCCTGCGCCAGCACCACGGAGTGGAGCCTGGGATGGAGCTCGCGGGCCAGGCGCGCCAGCTCGAAGCCGTTGCCCCCTCCAGGTGGTCGGTGCAGACCAGCAGCTCGTAGGGGTCCCCCGCTTCCGCCACCAGGTAGGCCAGGCACTCGTTCTGCTCGGTCACGGCGCAGGTGATTAGGGAGCCCCCCTGATGCTGCGGCACAGGGCCCGCAGCAGGACGCGGCCCTTGGCGGCCACCACCCCCGGTCGTTGATCCCGATCGACTCGGGCCCCTCTTCAGGGCTCCCTTGACCGGTCTGCTCCATAAAGGGGGTGAGATCCATGCACCTGGGCTCGCACGGCCCGGGAGCGACGCATGTCCATGGGACACCCTATGGGCGCTGCGGGGCGCTCTCGGTGATCCTGCAGGGTGGTGTCATCCCGCTTCCTCCCTCCATGGCCGACGCCCCCTATCTCGTGGCCCTGGCCCTGGTGGAGCAGGCCGGTCAGCGGGCTCTGCCGCTGGCGGGGAAGTCGATCCCGGCGGCGGCCGCCGGTGCTCCCGAGCCGGGGGAGGACGGCCGCACCCTGGCCCTGGAGTTGCTGCTGCGGCTCTGGCAGCGCAGCGATGCCGCCCCCCTGCAGCGGGCGGCGGGAGAGCCGAGCCTGCTGCTGCTGGAACTGCCGCTCGAGCTCCTGCAGAACCAGCTGCCCCAGCTCAAGGCGGCCTGGGTGGCCGGGGGGGACACCTCCGTTCTGCTGCAGGGGCTGCAGGATCTGGCCCTGCGGGGCTGGCGGGTCACGATCGCCCGCTACGAGCCGATCCGCTTCCACGCCTGGCCCGGATCGCCGGATGATGCCTCCGAGCCCGCCGGCTGAGCCCGCCCCTCGCTTCGCGTTCCCTCCCGGCCCTGCCCGCCAAGGACCTTCCCCCCGAGCCACCCCCGGAGTCCGGCGGCGGCACGCCCCGCGGCCGCAGCGGCCGCTACCGCTTCAGCGGCGGCAAGCCCGTGGACCCCGATGAAGGCGTGCATCCCGAGATGGTGGACCTCGAGCGCGGTGAGGCACCGGGCGCGGGCATTCCCACCAGCCCCGACGAGCTGATCGCCCTGCAGGGCCGGGGCGCGCGACCCGAGAAGGCCGAGCCCACCTCCAGCCCCCGGGTGCAGCAGGTGCTCGAGCTGATCGAGCAGCTCGACACCACCGCCCGGGAGGACCAGCAGATCGCCCTGGCCCTGCTGCAGCAGCTCGAAGACTTCCACAACGAGGTGGTGGAGGAGATGCGCCACGACGACGACGCCAGCCACAGCCAGATCGTGGCCTGGGCGACCGACGCCGACCGCCTCCTGCGCAGCCGCCTCCTGCTGGAATCGGTGGACCTGGAGTGAGCTCCCTGCCCCCGCTCCGTTTTCTCCATACGGCCGACTGGCAGCTGGGCAAGCCCTATGCCCGGGTGGCCGATCCCGACAAGCGGGCCCGGCTGCGCCAGGAACGTCTGGCCGCCATCGGCCGCCTCGGCGCGGCGGCGCGGCAGCACGGGGCGGGCTTCATCGCCGTGGCCGGCGACCTCTTCGATTCCCACCAGCCCACCCGGGCCGATGTGTCGGCCGCCTGCAGTGCCATCGGTGCCCTGGAGCTGCCGGTGCTGGTGATCCCCGGCAACCACGACCACGGCGGTGCCGGCAGCCTCTGGCAGGAGAGCTATTTCCGCCAGGAATGCCAGCAGCTCGCCCCCAACCTCACGGTGCTGCTGCAGCACGAACCGTTCGAGCTGGAGCGGCTGGGGCTGAGCGGCGTGCTGCTGCCCTGCCCGCTGCTGCGCCGCGCCGAACCGGTGGATCCCACCGCCTGGCTGCGCCGGCTTGATTTCTCCCCCTGGCGCGATCAGCCCCGGCTGGTGCTCGCCCATGGCTCGATCCAGGGCTTCGGCGGAGACGACGGCAACGACAGCGGCGCCGACAGCGACGATGAGAACCCGCCCGCGGCCACCAACCGCATCGATCTCGATGCCCTCCCCGCCGGCGCGATCGACTACGTGGCCCTGGGCGACTGGCACGGCCTCAAGCAGGTGGGGCCGCAGGCCTGGTACGCCGGCTGCCATGAGATGGACCGCTTCCCCCGCAGCGCCGACTACCGCTCCGGCCAGGTGCTGCTGGTGACCCTGCAGCGTGGTGCCGCGCCCGAAGTGCAGCCGCTGCCCACCGGGGGCATCCTCTGGCACCAGATCCGCCACCGCTTCAACAGCGACGACGACCTGCAGAGGCTGGAGCAGGATCTGCGCGCACTGCTCGGTTCCCGCAGCAATACAGATCTGCTGCTGCTCGAACTCGACGGCAGCCTCAGCCTGGCGGCGGCCGCTCGCCTCCAGGATCTGCTGCAGCGGCTCGAGGCCCGGCTGCTGCGGCTGAAGCTGCGCGACCGCACCAGCGTGGCGCCCGATGCGGCCGAGCTGCGCCAGCTCACCCAGCGGGCCGGCGATCCCCTGGTGGCCCGGGTGGCCCAGCGGCTGGAGGCGATGCTCGATCCCGCTTCCCCCGATCCCCCAGCCCCGGACGCCGAGATCGCCCGGCTGGCCCTGCGGGAGCTGCATCGCGCCTGCGATCAGAACGCCTGAGCCCCATGCGCCTTCGCTCGGTTCGGCTGCGCCACTACCGCCTCCACCGGGAGCTTTCGGTGGCGTTCGATCCGCGCTTCACGGTGATCAGCGGGCCGAACCAGAGCGGCAAGAGCACCCTGGCCGAGGCCCTGCACCGGGCCCTGTTCCTGCCGGTGAAAACCGGCGGGGCGGTGCTGGAGGCGCTGCGCTCCGATCCCTTCCGGGCCGATCCGGAGGTGGAGCTGGCGTTCGAGTGCGGCGGCGAGGCCTGGGCCCTCTTCAAGCGCTTCGCCGGCAGCCGCGGCAGCGTGACGCTGCAGGATGCCCGCGGCTGCAGCCTCCAGGGGGATGAGGCCGAGCAGCGGCTCGCCGAGCTGATCGGCACCGCCGCCGTGCCCCGCACCCGCGCCGCCGGGGAACAGCTCAAGGAGCGCTGGGCCCACCTCTGGGTGTGGCAGGGCGCCGCCAGCCTCAATCCCCTCGGCCAGAACTCCGCCGCCTACGACCACGACCGGCTGGTGGGGCGCCTGCAGGCCGGGGCTGAGCTGGCGGTGCAGTCGCCCCTCGATCGGGCCGTGCTCGACGACATCCAGCGCCGCTGGGGGGAGGTGTACACCCCCGGCGGCGCCAACCGTGCCCCCCAGGTGCGGCGGGGCTCCGCCCTGCAGCAGGCCCGCGATGCCGTGGCGGAGGCCGAACGGGAGCTGCAGGCCACCGAGGCGCTGCTGGCGGAGCAGGAGGAGGCCCGCTGCACCCTGGAATCCGCCAGCACCGCCCTGGCCCGGATTGCGGAGGCGCTGCCCGCCCAGCGACTGGCCCAGCGCGGCCTGGGGGAACGCCAGGCCCGCTGCCAGGAGCTCCAGCGCCTGATCCAGCAGGAGGAGCTGGCGCTGGCGCCCCTGGAGCGCGAACTCGAGCAGCAGCAGCACGATCGCCAGCAGCTGGAGGCCCTGCAGCGGCGGGTGGCGGAGCTGGAGGCGGCCCAGGCGCCCCGGGCTCGGCAGCTGGAGGAGCTGCGGCAGCGGCGGCAGAGCGGCCAGGCCGAGCGGGAGGCGGCGCAGCGGCAGCGCGATGGACTGCAGCAGGCGCTCGATCAGGCGCGCCGCACGGTGGAGGCCGCCGAGCTGCGCCTGCAGCGTGCCCGCCTCACCCTCGAAGGTCAGCAGACGGCGGCGCGGCTGGAGCAGGCGCAGGCCCTGCAGCAGCGCCTCGATCGGCTTGAGCGCGAGCTGGCCCTCCTGCCGGCCCTCGGCAGCCGGGACATGGAGTGGCTGCGGGCCCTGGAGCGGCAGGGGGATGCCGCCCGGGCCCGCGTCGAGGCGATGGCCGCCGGAATCGAGGTGATCCGCGCCTCCCGGCCGGTGACCCTGGCGGGGGAGCCGCTGCCGGAGGGGAGCAGCCGCCTGCTGGCCCAGCCCGCCAGCCTGAAGGTGGGCGACGACGTGGAACTGCGGCTCATCCCCGGCGGCGGCGCCACCGCGGCGGAGGCCGAGCAGCAGCGCCAGGCGGCCGAGCGGGCCCTGGAGCAGGCTCTGCAGCGCTGGAAGCTGCCCTCGGTGGAGGAGGCCGCCACCGCCGAGCGGCGCCGCTCTGATCTGCTGGCGGAGCGGCAGAGCCTGCTGGAGCAGCGCGCTCAGGAGGATCCGGTGCGGCTGCAGCGCCGGCTGGAGAGCCTGCGGGCCCAGTTCCGGGCCCTGCCGCCTGCCCCCGGCGGCGATGAGCCGGCCCCCCAGGATCCGGCGCCCAGCGATCCGGACCTGTGGATCCAGCAGCTCGAAGCCGCCCTGGAGGCAGGCCGCGGCGCCCTGGCCCCGGCAGAGGCGGCCGAACGGGAGCACCGCGACGTTCTGCAGAACCTGGAGAAGCTCCTCGAGGGGCTCGCTGCGGAGATCGATGCCGGCGAGCGGGCTCTGCGGGAAGAGCAGAACCAGCTGCTGGAGGCCCGCACCCGCCTCGATGCGCTGCTGCAGCGCTGGAGCTCAGCCGCCGCGCTGGAGGCTTCGATCGCCGAGCTGCTGCAGCGCCGGGAGGGCGGCCAGGCCCGCCTGCGGGAGCGCACCGCCGAGCGCACGGCCCTCGATCCGACGGGACTGGAGGCCGAGGGCCGCCGGCTGGAGGCGGAGATCGCGGCGCTGGAGGAGCAGGAGCGGCAGGCGCGGGAGGCCCGCATCCGCGCCGAGGCGCGCCTGCAGGGGGATGGGCGGGTGGATCTGCCGGCGGAGCGGGAGCAGCTGGAGGCGGCGCTCGAATCCCGCCGGCTCGACTGCGCCCGCCTCGAGAAGGAGGCCGCCATGCTCAGCCTGCTTCGGCGCCTGCTGGAGGAGGAGCAGAACGCCCTGGCCAGCCGCTACACCGCCCCGCTCACCGAGCGGATCGGCGCCTACCTGGCCCACGTGTTCCCGGAACCGCCCCGGGCGGATCTGAGCTACGACGCCCGGGATGGCTTCCGGAGCCTGCAGTGGCGCCGCGGCGGAGAAGCCGCGTTCCGCTTCGAGGTGCTCAGCGCCGGCGCCCGCGAGCAGTTCGCCGCCGCCCTGCGGCTGGCGATGGCCGCCGTGCTGGCCGAGGCCTACGACGGCAGCCTTCCCCTGGTGTTCGACGACGCCTTCGCCAACTCCGATCCCGGCCGTCAGCAGGGGGTGGTGCGGATGCTGCGCCAGGCCGCAGAAGAAGGGTTGCAGGTGATCCTGCTCACCTGCGATCCGCGCAGCACCGGGGAGCTGCAGGGATCGCACCGGCTGGAGCTGCCTGAACCCTCGGCCTGACCCTACGGGCGCCCGGCCGCGTCCACCCAGCTGCCGTGCAGCCCGTGGGGGATGGCCAGCGGCAGCTCCAGCACCGCCACCTCGGAGAGGTCCGCCGCATCGAGGATCACCAGATCGCTGGCGCAGCGCGCCCCGTTCCAGACCAGATCCAGCACCCAGCCGGCATCCTCCGCTGCATCGGGGGCGGGCACCATCAGCGGTTCGCTCACGAAGCCCCGCGGCGCCGCGCTCCACACCCGCCGCTCGCCGCTGCGCAGATCCAGCTTCTCGATCGCCTGCAGGGGGTCGTTGCCCCGCTCCCGTTCCGCCACCGCCATCCAGCCATAACGGGCCTCGAGGCCCTGCCGCCGTGGATTCACCGTGGCGAATTCGCAGCAGCGCTCCTCCAGCACCGTGCTCTCGGCCGTGCGCCGCTCCAGGTTGATGCGGCAGCGCTGCAGCCGGCCGGCGGGGATCGTCTCGAAATCCACCGTGCGGAAGTCCACCTCCGGGCCGAGGGAGGGGAAGTCGTCGTAGAAGATCGAATCCACCACCAGCTCCCCGGTGGCTTCATCCTCGAAGGCGTTGAGGTGGTGGAACACGAAGCCTTCGGGGGCGGGCACCACGATCGGCTCGGCCGGCTCTGCCGAGGGGGCACCGGGGCGGGGGATGATCCAGAACTGCCCCTGCTCGCCGGGTTTCGAGGCCAGGCACTGGGCGGCGCCCCTGAGGCCCGCCACGAACGGCAGGGGGTTGAAGGCCACGGCGTTCTGCAGGAACACCGCGTAGCGGGGGGTGATGGCGAAATCGTGCAGGAAGGCGAAGCCGCCGAAGCTGTCGCTGCGCTCCGCCAGCAGCGGGCCCGCCCGCTCGCCCTCGGTGGCGAACTCCATCAGCCGCACGGTGCTGCGCGGGCCGGTCTTCACTCCGAAGGTCACCAGGCGCGGCTCGCCGTGATGGCCCGGATCGAAGCGGGGATGGGCGCTGAAGGCCTCGCCGGGCTGGAGCACCCCATCCAGCAGCGTCACGCCGCGGGTTTCGAGGGTGGCGGGGTCGAGGGCGTGGGGGGAGCTGGCCTCCCAGAGCGCCAGCAGCTGATCCCCCAGCCGCACCACATGGGTGTTGGCGATGTTCTTCATCCGCAGGTCGAAGGCGTTCGCCAGCGGACCCCCCGGCTTCTGGGTGCCGAACACCCCTCGGTACACGAAGCGGCCGGCCTTCTCCTCCGCCAGCCAGCCCTCCGTGCGCACGTAGCGGTTGGTGAGGCTCGCCCGGCCGCCGGCGAAGTGCAGGGCCGTGATCATGCCGTCGCCATCGAAGGGATGGTGCACCCACTGCCCGCCCCGCTCCAGCCGGCCGGGGCCGTTGCGGTAGAGGGTGCCCTGCAGCCCCTCGGGAATGGAGCCCCGGGCAGCGGTCACCGGCACGTTCTCCAGCTCGCTGAGCACGTTGCGGAAAGCGCTGGCCCAGTCGGCACGCTCGTAGCCCGCGGCCGCCGGGCCGCCGGAGCTGCTGCTGGCGGGTTCGCGGCTGGGGGCGACGGTCATGGGGAAGGGGCGGGAAGAGCAGTGCCCGGCCGGGGCCGGAGATCCATCATCCCGTGAACGACTGTGACAACGCGAGCGCCCGCTCAGGCGCCTGCGCGCTCCAGCACCCCCTTGCTGCTGGGCACCGCACCGGCGCGGCGCGGATCCACTTCGGTGGCGAGGCGCAGCGCCCGGGCGAAGGCCTTGAAGCAGGCCTCCACGATGTGGTGCGAATTCACCCCATCCAGCTGGC
>JBMLOS010000183.1:0-7794 GCA_049242845.1 Prochlorococcaceae cyanobacterium | reverse complement strand
ACCGGGTGCAGCGGGTGCCGGCCACCGAATCCCAGGGGCGGGTGCACACCTCCACCGCCACGGTGGCGGTGATGCCGGAGGCCGATCCCGTGGAGGTGCAGATCGATCCGGGCGACCTCGAGATCAGCACGGCCCGCTCCGGCGGCGCCGGCGGACAGAACGTGAACAAGGTGGAAACCGCAGTGGATCTGCTGCACAAGCCCACTGGCATCCGGGTGTTCTGCACCCAGGAACGCTCCCAGCTGCAGAACCGCGAACGGGCCCTCGAGATCCTGCGGGCCAAGCTGCTGGAGCGCGAACTGGCCGCCGCGGCCGCAGCCGAGAGTTCGGCCCGCCGCGCCCAGGTGGGCAGCGGCGATCGCAGCGAGAAGATCCGCACCTACAACTACAAGGACAACCGCACCACCGATCACCGGCTGGGGCGCAACTTCTCCCTCGACACCGTGCTGGCAGGCGGCCTCGATGAGGTGATCAGCGCCTGCATCGCCGCCGAGCAGAGCCGCCAGCTCGAGGAGCTGGCCCAGCAGGCCCTCGGCGTCTGAAACCCTCCGCGCCGGAACCGCAGTGGCGCATCCGAGCGGGGAGCTCAGGCCGCGCCGATCAGGTACTTCGCCCACTCCGCGTGGCGACCGGAGCGGATCTGGCGGCTGGCCTCGAAGCTCAGGCCGCTCACCGGCCGGCGCGGCTCCTGCAGCAGGGGCATGCCCGCCTCCCGGGGGGTGCGGTTGCCCTTGCGTACGTTGCAGCCGAGGCAGGCGGTGGTCACGTTCTCCCACACGTCGGCGCCACCTCGGCTGCGGGGCACGATGTGGTCGATCGAGAGGGGGTGGTGGGTGCTGCCGCAGTACTGGCAGCGGTGCTGGTCCCGCTGGAAGAGATTGCGGCGGGTGAGGGGAAGGGGGCGGTAGGGCACTCGCACGAACTGCCGGAGGCGGATCACCGTGGGCAGCAGCAGGTCGGGACGGATGGAACGGGTGGGGTCGTGCTCGAGGCCCTCGGCCTTGCCCTTGAGCAGCATCACCATGGCGCGGCGCCAGTGGGTGATGTTCAGCGGCTCGTAGGACGCATTCAGAACGAGTACGTGGCCCATGCCACCCCCCTGATTGCACGTCATGCTAGGGGCGTTGTTCGAGACAGAGTGTGTCCCACGCCTCCTTCCAGGACTGCGACCGGCTAACTACGGCAACGTCTGCAGCGGAGACGTCTGCGGCAGAAACGTCTGCAGCCGTGGCCCTGGCTGCTGCTGCCGCCTGGGGAGAAGGCTGATGGGCTCCACACCGCTCACCACACCCCTGGCCCCCCATGAGGCGGGCCACTCCCGCCAGCGCGCCTGGGTGGAGGTGAACACCGCCGCCATCCGGGCCAACACCCGGGCCCTCTGCCGACTGATCGGCCCGGACAGCCGGCTGATGGCGGTGGTGAAGGCAGACGGCTACGGCCACGGCGCCGTTCTGGTGGCCCAGGCGGCGCTGGAGGCAGGTGCCTCCTGTTTCGGGGTGGCGACCCTGGCGGAGGGGGTGGAGCTGCGCACCGCCGGGATCCAGGCGCCGGTGCTGGTGCTCGGCAACCTCACCCAGGCGGAGGAGCTGCGCAGCTGCCTGCGCTGGCAGCTGATGCCCACGATCAGCAGCATGCGCGAAGCGCTGCTCTGCCAGAACCTGGCCAGCGGCAGCGGCCGTCCGATGGCCCTGCAGCTCAAGCTCGACACCGGCATGGCCCGCCTCGGTGTCGACTGGCAGGAGGGCGCACGGCTGGTGGCCGCCCTGCAGGAACTCGATGCCGTGGAGCTGGTGGGGATGTACTCCCATCTGGCCAGCGCCGATGTGCCGCCCCACGAGGACGAGGGCCTCACTGCCCTGCAGCAGAGGCGCTACGAAAGCGTGCTCGACGCCCTGCGTCAGCAGGGGCTCTCCTGCGGCCAGCGGCACCTGGCCAATTCCGCCGGCACCCTGCGGGATCCGGCCCTCCACTACGACCTGGTGCGGGTGGGTCTGGCGCTCTACGGCGAGGAGCCGGCCCCCCATCTGGCCGGCAGGGTGGAGCTGCAGCCGGCGATGCAGCTGCATGCCCGCGTCTCGCTGATCCGGGAGGTGCCGGCGGGCGTGGGGGTGAGCTATGGCCACCGCTTCCGCACCGGGCGCCCCAGTCGGCTGGCGGTGGTGGGGATCGGCTACGCCGATGGCGTCCCCCGCCAGCTCTCGAACCAGCTGCAGGTGCTGTTCCGCGAGCACAGCCTGCCGCAGGTGGGAGCGATCACCATGGATCAGCTGGTCCTGGACGTCACCAACGTGCCGGAGCTGGAGGTGGGATCGGTGGTGACCCTGCTGGGCCGCCAGGCGGAACGGAGGATCGGCCCCGCCGACTGGAGCGAACGCTGCGGCACGATTCCCTGGGAGATCCTCTGCGGCTTCAAGCACCGGCTGCCGCGCCTGGCCGTGGACAGCGAGGTTGGGGACGGCTCTGGCGCAGCAGAAAGTCCGGCGCGGGGGACGGGGCGCAGCCGTCCGACCCACTGATAAGCTCACGGGGCCGCTGGAGAGGTGGCTGAGTGGTTGAAAGCGGCTCCCTGCTAAGGAGTTACAGGAGGCAACTTCTGTCGAGGGTTCGAATCCCTCCCTCTCCGTTCCCGTCCATCCCGCTGTCCTGAGTTCCGCTCGGGGCTGCAGCCGCCCGGCTTCCCTGCCCGGCGGCGTTCATTCCTCCAAGGGTTCCTGCTCCTCCAGAAGGGCCGAGGTGATCGCCGGCAGCAGGGTGCTGTCCTCGGCGCAGTCCTTTCCTTCGCTGAACACCACCAGCAGAAAGGGCTGAGCCCCCTCCTGCTCCACGTAGGCCGCGTCGTGGCGGGCCTGGCTCATCCAGCCGGCCTTGCTCCACAGCCGGGCTCCGGCGGGCAGGGCCTCACCGAGAAAGCCATCCACCTGGTTCTCGGGATCGGCGCGGCGACCCTCGGCATCCAAGGAGCGCTCCAGCAGGGCCTGCATCCTGCGGCAGGCGGGTGGGGACACGATCGCCCCGCCGATCACCGCATGCAGCAGGCGAGCCACCGCATCGGTGCTGAGGCGGTTGCGGTTCTCCAGGGCCTCTCCGTAGAACTGCCGCTCCCGCCCATAGGGACCATCACCCCAGGTTTTCTGGCAGGCGTTGCAGCCCTTCAGCTCCGGCCAGGCCAGCTCCTCCAGCCAGCGGTTCACGATCCGGCGCTGATGGCACCAGGGCTCATAGCGGTGGGGAGGTAGTTCCGGTCCGCTGGTGGTGCCGCTGAGCAGATCCACCACCAGGCCGGTGGCGTCGTTGCTGGAATCGCGGATCATGTCCGCCAGGGCACGCCGCAGCTCCTCGCTTTCCACGAGCCACTGGCGCTGCAGCCAGGCCTCGGCGGCCACCAGATAGAGGAGCTTCACCACGCTCGCCGGGTAGCGCTGCGTCTCTCCCCCCCAGGAGGCCCCCCGGGGCGACTGGGCCCAGAAGGCAGAGGTGTCGAGGGCGAGGGCGCGATCCCGCGGCTCGCCGTCGTAGCGGAGCCAGGTGATCGAGAGGGATCCGGACAGCCCCGGCCGCCCCTGGCTCTCCAGGGCGGTCACCAGAGCGGCCAGCCGCTCGGCCATGGCCGCGTCGCGGCTGTAGAACACCATCTCGATCGATCCCCGCGATGGCGAGATTAGGCATCCTGCCGGCAGGGCTCCCGGCCGCTCCGGAGCTGTTGCAGCCGGGGACCCTCTGGCGGCTGCTGGCCCCGATCGATGCCTACAGCCGCCCGAGGGGGATGGGCCTGGCCACCCAGGTGGCAGCCGGGCGGGTGCTGCGGCTCCGGGAAGGCGGGCAGCCGCCGGCGCCGGGTTCCGCTGGCGGCCGTCTGCGGGTGCGGCTGCTTGAGGACGGCTATCCCTGCTGGATCGAGCCCACCGACCTGCTCGGCCGGGCTGTGGCGAGTGAGGTGCCCCGCACCCCGCGGCTGCAGCGCCCCCAGATCGAGGCGCGGCTCGAGGCGGTGCTGGCCGCGGCGGAGCAGGCCCGGCGGCAGCCCAACGTGTATCTCTGGGGCGGCACCCTCGGACCCGACTACGACTGCTCGGGCCTGATCCAGACCCTCTTTGCCGCCCAGGGCATCTGGCTGCCACGGGACGCCTACCTGCAGGAGCGCTTCTGCCGGCCTGTGGCGGTCCGGCCGGGATCCACCGCCCTGCTCCATCCGGGGGACCTGATCTTCTTCGGCACGGCCCGGCGCTGCACCCATGTGGCCCTGCATCTCGAGGGTGGCCGCTACCTGCACAGTTCCGGCCGCGAGCACGGACGCAACGGCATCGGCATCGACGACCTCTCCCCCAGCAACCAGGATCCGGTGTCCTGCCACTACCGCGCTGAGCTTCGTGGCGCCGGGCGGGTACTGCACTGCCACGACGGCAGCCCCTGCGGGGACTGAAGCGGGGATCAGTTCTCCCGCAGCGGTCTAGGGTTCGGCACGCCCGCGCCCCCGCCCCCATGCCGGCCGCCACCCCGCCCACACTCTCGGTGGTGATTCCTCTCTACAACGAGGAAGAAAGCCTGCGGCCCCTGGTGGAGCAGTTGCTGGCCGAGCTGCGGCCGTTGCAGGTGCCCTTCGAGCTGGTGCTGGTGGACGACGGCTCCCGGGACCGCACGCCGGCCCTGCTGCAGGAACTGCGGGAAAGCGTGCCGGAACTGGTGGCCGTTCTGCTGCGTCGCAACTACGGCCAGACACCGGCCATGGCCGCCGGTTTCGATGCCAGCCGCGGCGCGGTGATCGTGACCCTCGATGGGGATCTGCAGAACGACCCGGCCGACATCCCCCTGCTGCTGGACACCCTGGATCAGGGCTACGACCTGGTGAGCGGCTGGCGCTACCGCCGCCAGGACGCCGCCCTCAGCCGGCTGCTGCCCTCCCTGCTGGCGAACCGCCTGATCGCCCGGGTGACCGGCGTGAAGCTGCACGATTACGGCTGCTCGCTGAAGGCCTACCGGCGCGAGGTGGTGGAGGACATGAATCTCTACGGCGAACTGCACCGTTTCCTGCCGGCACTCGCCTTCATTGAAGGGGCAAGGATCACCGAGGTGAAGGTGAACCATCACCCCCGCAGATACGGCACCAGCAAATACGGAATCGACCGCACCTTCCGGGTGCTGATGGATCTTCTCACCGTGTGGTTCATGAAGCGGTTCCTCACCCGGCCGATGCACGTCTTCGGCCTGGGTGGGCTGGTGGGCATGGGCGCCGGACTGCTGATCGGCCTGTGGTTGCTGCTGGAGAAACTGCAGGGCGCCAACATCGGGGATCGCCCCCTGCTGCTGATGGCGCTGCTCTGCTTCCTCACCGGCGTGCAGCTGTTCTGCTTCGGGCTGCTGTCGGAGCTGCAGATGCGCACCTATCACGAGAGCCAGGGGCGTCCCATCTATCGGGTGCGGGCCACGTTGCGGGGCCGCGACACCGCGGCTGTGGCCGAAGCCGCCAGGAGCTGAGCCGGAGCCCGGCGTGGGCCGCGGAAGCGCTCCAGCCCCCGGGCAGCCAGGGCAACCACGGCCGGATCGGGGTGACGCAGGCCGCGGCGGAGCAGCGGCAGGGCCGCGGGATCTCCCCAGTGCAGCACCTCCTCCAGGGCCCCACGACTCCGGGAACCGCCGCCGGAGAGCTGGGCCTGCAACCGCTCCAGGCGCTCCCGGCGCCAGCGGGCACGCTGGGGCGCCTGCGGCGGTGGCGAGGCAAGGGAGGCGGCCTCCGAGGCCGGCTCGAGTTCCGGCGGCACGGGGGCCAGCAGGGAGGCCTGCCGCTGCAGCCGCTCGATCTGCTGGCGGTTGAGATCCACCACGGCGGTGGCGTCGAGGGAGCGCAGCAGGGGGGTGCGGGGGCGCGCCCGCCACCAGAACAGCACGAGCACCAGGGCCAGCGCACCGCCGAACAGGGAGGGATTCATCGCAGCAGGGTGTGGAGATGAGACGGCAGGGACGGCGTTGGGATTGAACTTTTATGTCGCAGCCCAAGCGTCGAAACAGCGGCTTTCAGCGCTCTCCGTACAGTACCGACGGTTCCTATTGGCCTATGCCATGACTGGAGAATTCGCCGCAGCCTGGATGCCTTCGGTATTCGTTCCCCTCGTGGGAATCCTGGGGCCAGCCGTGGCCATGGCCCTGCTGTTCAACGTGATCGAAGCGCGCGACTGAGCCGTCGGCATCGACACCGGATCCCCGATCCCGTTCCCCCTTCCTCCGCCACCATGACCGTGACCCCCGTGGCCGACCCGACCGTCGGCAATCTGGCCACACCCGTCAACAGCAGCTACTTCACGAAGGCGTTCCTGAACGCGCTGCCCGCCTATCGTCCCGCCCTCTCCCCCAACCGTCGCGGTCTGGAAGTGGGGATGGCCCACGGCTTCTTCCTGTACGGCCCCTTCGCGATCACGGGTCCCCTCCGGGACACGGATTACGCCAGCACCGCCGGCCTGCTCGCGGCGATCGGCCTGGTTTCGATCCTCACGGTGTGCCTCTCGATCTACGGCACCGCCGGCAACGGCCCGAACGTGCAACCCCCCGACGCCACGATCGACAATCCCCCAGCCGACCTTTTCACCAAGGCCGGTTGGGCTGAATTCGCCAGCGGCTTCTGGCTGGGTGGCTGCGGCGGCGCCGCCTTCGCCTGGTTCCTGGCCGGCACGGCTGTGGTGGCTCCCTTGGTGAACATCGCCGGTGGTGTCTGGAGCGTGAACTGAGCCACCTCTGGCCCAGCCCCTCTGCTTACGCCTTGGCCCTGTGTGGGGCCTCCGGTCCAAAGCCCCGCTCCGGCGGGGCTTTTTTCATGGCCGGCGATTCCGACCTGTGGACGGATGGTGTAGCGGAAGGAATGATTTGAGCGGCAGGGTTCCTTTGTGAGGCAAGTTTCAGCGGAAAGGGGATCTCCAGCAAGGCAGGGAGCCTGGAGAGCAGGAGCAACCGTGGTGGCCACCCAGGCGAGCAGCGTCCCGGATCTGATCGTGCAGATTTGAAAGGCGAAGTGAGCAAGAACATTTGAAGAAAACCAGCCACGAGCGGCCGACAGCGAAGTCTGGACTGGGGGGTGAATGGTGGCAGTTGAGGCTGAACAAGCCCACGCCAGGAAGAACGTTCCCTGGAATCGCAGGAGCGAATTCGCAGTAGTGGAAGGACGCAGATGAGTCTTCAGATGAGTAAGGGTCTTCGCCGTGCGTGCAAGGGTGGAGATCACCGGAGACGTTGAATCGGGCCGTCTGGCCCCTGGGGAACAAGGCCTTGGGAAGAGCCAACTCCAGTGCTCAGTTGCACACACAAACAAGGAATAGTAAAAGATGCAGGTACAGGTGCTGGTGCTGGTGCGGCAACCAAGCGAAAGCCTCAGCAACAGACGAAGACAAAGACGAAGAGCACGATCAATGCGGACCTGAGCAGAACAAGTCAGGCCAGTACAGGTGAGCTCAGCTCAGGTCGGTGCAACAAAGTGCAGGCAAGTGCAACGCAGTTCGTGTCGGGTCGGGCCGGGTCAGGTCAGGTCAGGTCAGGTCAGGTCAGGTCAGGTCAGGTCAGGTCAGGTCAGTCTGAGATCCCAAGCCAACGAGCCTGAAGATGAGAACACTTCCAAAACTGCGCCAGCCCAAGGGCAGACACGAAAAAACCCCTGGCGCAAAGCCAGGGGTGATGTCGTCCCTCGAGGGAAGCGGTGAATCCGAGAGAGGGGCCGAAGCCCCCCCCCACTGGATCAGCCGAACTTGCCGGAGGTGGAAGCGATCAGGAAGGCGGCGTAGGTCACGAAGTAGCCCACGGTGAAGTGAGCCAGAC
>JBMLOS010000182.1:0-2558 GCA_049242845.1 Prochlorococcaceae cyanobacterium | reverse complement strand
TGGACTTGCCCTTGCCCTCGCCGGTGTAGATCTCGATGCCGTCGATGCCGCGGCCCTGCCAGGACAAGGGTTCATCCAGCCCCTCCCCTGCCAGGTCTTCCTCCAGATCACCGCCCGGGCGGCGGTGGGCCCGCATCTCGGAGTGGAGGTCGGCCAGCTGCACGAGTTGGCGCGGGGCTCCCCGGCCCGTGGCGATCACCTCCATGCCCGCCGGCTTGGCCGAGAGGGTGCGCACCACTTCCTCAATGTCCAGCAGGCCCAGATCGAGCACCGGGTTGAGCTCATCGAGCACCACCACGGAGTAGAGGTTGCTGGCCAGGGCGCCACGGGCGATGTCCCAGCCCCGCTGGGCCTCCTGCCGATCGAAGCGGGTCACCTCCTCGGCGGTGAAGAAGTCGCCCCGGCCGGTGCGCACCTGGTCGATCAGGTGGGGGAAGCCCTGCTGCAGCGCCTCGATCGCGGCATCCTCGTCGTAGGCACGGCCCGGGCCCTTGAGGAAGCGCAGCAGCAGCACCCGGGTGTGCTTCTGCTCGCAGATGCCCAGGCCGATCGTGCGCAGCACCACCCCCAGGGCGGCCTGGCTCTTGCCCTTGCCGTCGCCGTCGTACACGTGCAGCTGGCCGTGGGCCCGCTCCTCGCTGCCGGCGGCGGTGCGGATGCCGATGCCACGCCCGGTGCCCCGCTGGGGGGTCTGGGTGCTGCGGGCGGACGGGGCCATCGGGGAGTGGCGGGCGGTGGGGCAGCCGAAGCCCCGATGCTACCGATGCGGGCCCTCCGCAGGTGCCGCCCGCCGGGGAGCGGACTTGCCAGGATTGCCGCCATGACCCATTCCCTTGTCGAGAGCCTGCCGCCCTCCCTGGAGGAGTGCCTGTGGCGGCTGCGGCTCCGGCTGTCCGGCCTCCAGGCCGTGGTGGTGGCCTACTCCGGCGGTGTGGACAGCACCCTGGTGGCCGCGATCGCCGCCGAGCAGTTGGGCGAGGGTGCCCTGGCGATCACCGGCGTCTCGCCGGCCCTTGCTCCCCATCTCCGGCGTGAGGCTGCCTTGCAGGCCTCCTGGCTGGGGCTGCGTCACAGAGAGATCCCCACGGCGGAGCTGCGGGATCCGGCCTATGCGGCCAATCCGGAGCGGCGCTGCTATGCCTGCAAACGGGAACTGCACGGCCTGCTGGCGCCGATCGCCGCGGAGGCGGGGGGCATTCCCGTGCTGGATGGGGTGAACCACGACGACCTCGGCGACCATCGCCCCGGTCTGGAGGCCGCCCGGGAGTTCGGTGTGCTCTCCCCCCTGGCCGAGCTGGGCATCGACAAGGAGGGCGTGCGGCTTATCTCCCGTGCCCTGGGTTTCCCCTGGTGGGACAAGCCGGCCCAGCCCTGCCTGGCGTCGCGTTTTCCCTACGGCGAACCGATCACCGCCACCCGCCTGCAACGGGTGGCGGCGGCCGAGGACTGGCTGCGGGAGCGGGGTCTGCGGGACCTGCGCGTCCGCAGCCAGGGGGAGACCGCGCGGATCGAGCTGGAGGCCCAGGCTTTGCCCCTTTTCCTGGGCCGGCTGGCGGAAGCGGAATCCGGGCCGCAGGGCAGCGGATTCCGGCAGGAACTGGTGCAGGCCCTGCTGGGCCTCGGCTTCACGGCGGTGAGCCTGGATCTGGAGGGCCTGGTGAGCGGGAAGCTCAACCGCGCCCTCTTTTCATGAGCTCTCCTCCGCTCAGGCCTCTATCCCTGAGGCCTTCGCTCAGGCCGCCGTGAGCATCGGCTCCCGCTCGGCCCCGGCGATCGCATCCGGGGTTTCGCGCCGGAAGCTGGTGAGCTTGTGGCCGCCGGCCTCGAGCTCCTGGCAGAGCACCGCACAGGCCCGCTCGGGCATCGTGTGATCCCCGCAGGTGAACACATCCACGGCCGCATAGCCGGATTCCGGCCAGGTGTGGATCGAGATGTGCGATTCCGCCAGCAGGGCGAGCCCGGTGACGCCCTGGGGCTCGAAATGGTGGGTGATCAGGTTGAGGAGGGTGGCACCAGCACGCTTCGCAGCGGTCGTGATGGCGTCCCTCAGAAAGGCTTCGTCGTTGAGCCGGGCCGGATCGCAGTCGTACAGCTCAAGGATGCAGTGTTTTCCCACCGTGTCGGTGGTACTGGGCGCCGCGCTCTGGAGGCCGGAGGCGGAGGTGGTGGAGTGAGCACCGTCCCATCCCGGGTTGGGGTGGAGGCAGGGCAGGCTCTGGTTCATCGAATCCAGGCAAACAGTTCACCACCTTACGTCCCGAATCCTTGCCGTGGTGCAGCAAGTCATGGATCGGTCAGCCGGCCGGCCCGCATCCCCACCAGCTGGGCCGCTTCCCGCCAGCCGCCGCCGAATCCCTCCACATGGGTGGCGCTCACCAGGCACTGGTGCCCCTCGCCCACGGCCTCCAGCAGCCAGCGCTGGCGTTCCGGATCGAGCTCGGCCAGCACGTCGTCGAGCAGCAGCAGCGGCGGCTGCCCCACCACCTCTTCCACCAGGGTCAGCTCCGCCAGCTTCAGGGCCAGCACCAGGGTGCGCTGCTGGCCGGCCGAGCCGTAGC
>JBMLOS010000181.1:0-8862 GCA_049242845.1 Prochlorococcaceae cyanobacterium | reverse complement strand
GGGGGGCGCCGCGGCGGGGGGGGGGGGGGGGCCCGGGGGGGGGGGGGGGGCGCCCCCGCAACGGTTGGCGGCGGCGGCCGCCGCAGGGCCAGCGCTCCCGCGGCCACAGCCAGCAACAGGCTGACGGCCCCCAGCAGCAGCAAGGGCGGCAGTCCCCGCCGGTGGCCCTGCGGCGTGGCATCAGCCGGCGTGGCATCAGTCGGCGCAGCGTCCGCTTCGTCGGGAGGCTCCCAGTGGACCGAGGCCAGGCTCACGTCGTCGCCACTGCCCTCCCGGCTGATTCGATCCAGCAGCGGCTCCAGCTGGCCGCGGCTCTCCTCGCTCACCAGGTGGCTGGCCAGGGCAAGGAAGTCGGCGTCGGTGGCGCACGACTTGCGGATGCCGTCCGTACTCAGCAGCAAGCCGAAGCGGCCCATCTCCCCATCGAGTCGATGGAGGGCTGCCCGGGGGGCACAGAGGGCCGCGGCTTCCGGCAGGCAGAGGCTGGCTGTGGCCTCGCCGGGGGCATCCGGCCCTGGGGTCTCCTCGCTCAGCAGCTGGGCCCGCCCATCGGCTTCCACCCGCACCAGGTCCCAGTCCCCCAACCCGGTGTGCCCCCACCAGCGGGGGGTGAGCACCACCAGCGCCAGGGTGGTGCCGTAGAGGAGGGGTGAGAACCCAGAGGCCTCGGTGCCGTCGTCGTCCGCGCCGGGATGGCTGTCCCAGTCCCGCCGGATGGCCTCCAGCCAGCTCGCCTGGATGCGGCGCGGCAGCTCCTGGGCCAGCCACTGCTGCCAGCGCTCCTGCGGCTCCGCCGTTCCCTCGAGGCGGGCGGCAGCCAGGGCGGCGCCCGCCTCGGCCAGGGCGCTCTCACAGGCCAGCCGGCTGCCGGTGGCGCTGCGGAGGTAGCGGCTGCCGCCGTGGCCGTCGGCGACGGCCATCAGCTGCAGGGGCTGCCCATCGGCGCTCTGCAGGGCGGTGCTGGCGGTCCAGTCCTGGCTGCCGCGCCCGCGCCGCAGATGGGCCGCTCCGGCGCGGCTGCAGACCATGGCGGGCTGCCAGGGGCTCACCAGACCAGGGGGCCGATGTCGTCGGTGGGGTCGAGCACCGTGGGCGGCAGATCGGGCAGGGGCACGCTGCTTCCCCCGAAGTCTTCTGCTCCGCTGCCCTGCACACGGCTGGTGGGCATCGAGGCCGCCCCCACCACGGCGGTGGAGGCCCACTGGATGTACTGCGCCAGGGAGGTGGCGTTGCTGGCCTGCAGGGGGCGCCGCGGTGAGCGGCCGCGGCCGCCCGGATCCACGCCGATGAACTGCTGCAGCACCTCCAGGTCGGCGTCGTGGCCGAGGGCGATCGCCAGCCGCACCGCCTTCTGGGCCCAGGGCTGGCGCAGCAGCTGGCGCAGGCCCCGCTCGAAATCATCGGTGGGCTGCCCGTCCGAGATCAGCACCAGCACCGGCGGCAGCGCCCGCTCCTCCATCGGGGGTGTCGCCAGGGCCGCCGCCACCAGTTCCAGGGCCGCCCCCATGGCGGTCACGCCACCGGCCTCGAGATCGCGCCACTGGAGCTGCTCCACCGGGGTGGGCTCGGCGATGTGCCAGTGGGCCTCGTCGGCGAAGCGCACGGCCCGCACCAGCAGCCGGGCTTCCGGGTTCTGGCGGGCCACCTCCGCCATGCCGGGCAGCGACTGGCGGATGGCCTGGTTGAGGGCCTGCATCTTGCCCTGGGCCGCCATCGAGCCGGAGCAGTCGCAGAGGTAGAGGAAGTGCAGCGGCCGGCTGGCCAGGCGGACGTCGGGGAAGGGCATCGGAGCGGACGGGCCGGTGCTCAGCCCAGGGGGATCAGCGACCCACGGTGATCGGGCCGGCGGGGGTGGTGAGCCGTCGCACGGGCGCGAGATTACAGGTTTTCCCGGGCTCCAGGGGAACCCGCTGCCCCTGGGCCAGCTCCACGCTCCAGGGCTCACCCGAGAGGTTGCGCAGGCCAAGGATGGCCGGATCCTGCGGATGGGCCTCCACCCGCGCCAGCGGCTCGCGCAGGTCTTCCTCCCGCAGGGGATCGAGGTGGTGGGCACGCAGCTCGTTGCCGGGGGTGGCGAGCACCGTGCCGTGCGGGAGCTCCAGCCGCAGGGGCGGCTCCAGGCTGGTGCCGCAGTTCCAGCAGTGGGCCTGCGGCGCCTCGGCGGCGGGCTCGGCGAACACCTCCTGCCCGCAGGCGGGGCAGAGGCGCAGGCCATCGAGGGTGCGGGCCAGGGCCGTCCGCCACTGGCCCGTGAGCACCCGCCGGCCGGGCTGGCGCAGCCCCTCGCCGAAGGTCTGCTGAAAGAGCTCCTGCAGCCGCGGCGGCCAGATCGGCCAGGTGAGCAGGGCGGCCGCATGCTCCACCGGATCGGGCCGGTTGTCCGGGTTGCGGAGATCGAACACGAACAGCGGATCCTCCCCGTACAGACGCCGCCGGGCCGGTTCATCAAGGCAGCGGATCGCCAGCTCCCGCCGCCCCCGCAGGGGATCGCTGCGGGTGAGCAGGCGGAAGAGCAGCACCGCCAGGGAGAAGAGGTCGCTGTCGGCCCCGGGCCTGGCCTGGCCCAGCAGCACCTCGGGCGCCATGAAGCCCGGGGTGCCGAGCACGCTGCCCGGATCGCGGCCATCCACGTCCACGTTGTCGTTGTCGCAGATCAGGATCCGGCCGCTGCCGGGCTCGAGGAAGAGGTTGCCCAGGGAGATGTCCTTGTGGCAGAGGCCGCGCAGGTGCAGGGCGTGGAAGGCATCCGCCAGGAAGAAGCAGGCCCGCACCACGTTGCGCAGGCTGATCGAGATCCGGCCGGCCACATGCTCCGCCACCCCCACGTAGCCCTGTGGCCGCAGATCCATCAGGGTGCCGAACCCCGCCGGCCGGCAGCGCACCAGCGCCTCCGCCGCGGCGGTGGGGTGGAGCAGGCTGATCGGCCAGAGGTAGTCCTGGTTGGGGGCGGTGGCCCGGATCGCCTCCGCCAGCCGCCGGGGCAGGGATGGGTCTGCGGCGAGGCAGGCCGGCAGGTACCACTTGAGGGCGAGGCGCTCGCCGTTCACCTCCACCTCGTACACCTGGCCCTGGCTGCCGCCGCCGAGGCCGCGCAGGATCCGCAGCGGACGTTCCAGTTCCCGGCAGGGCAGGCTGAGGCCGGGCGGCAGGATCCAGTTCATGGCTCGAGGCTGTGGCCCAGGGCCCGCCGGATGCCGTTGCGGTGGGAGAGGGCCGTGCCCCGGTTGCCGAAGCTGCGGCGGCGGGCCTGGCCATCGCGCAGCACCACCACCAGCTCGTGCTCCTTGCGGGAGCCCAGCAGAACCGCCCCCACCAGGGCGCCCACCTGCAGCGGCCAGAAGATCAGCGGGAACGGCAGCAGCAGCAGCCCCCCGAGGCAGGTGAGCACCCACCAGCTGAAGATCTGGGGATGGAGGGCAAGGCTGCGCACCTCCACCGAGCGGATCCGATCGAGGGCCAGGCGCTCCTCGCCGATCGTGATGCTGCCGGCCGCCACCACCGGCGCGGCGGTGGGTGTGGGGGATGGCCTCGGGGCCGGAGCGGCGGCAGGGGCCGGGGCCGGCTGCGGGATGGGCTGCTGGAACAGCAGGTCCACCCCCCGCCGCCCCAGGCGGATCGCCTGGCCGTGGCGCAGGGGCTGGGGAGCCGTGATCTTCTCCCCCTCCAGGTAGGTGCCGTTGGCGCTGCCCAGATCGAGCAGTTCCCAGCACGCTGCGGCGGGGTTCCAGCGCAGTTCCGCGTGGCGGCGGGAGAGGCCCGCGGCGTCCGGCAGGCAGAGCTCGCAGGAGGGATCCCGGCCGATCCGCAGCGGCCGCGTCGGATCGAGGGGCAGGCGGCGGTTGCCTTCGGAGGGCAGGAGCAGGTGGGCGCGGGCGTCCATGGGGGCAGGCAGGCTCAGGATCCCCGGCGGCGGCGCCACCACAGCTGCCAGTCCTCGCGCAGGTCGGCCCACCAGCCCCCATCCCCCTCGCGCCAGGGCACGACCCGCCCCGGGAAGAGCAGGGCCCTGCTGGCCAGGGCCAGGGCCACCAGCACCATCGCCAGCAGTACCCAGCCGGGGATGGCCCCGAGCCAGGTGACCGCGAAGGTGGCCCGCAGGGCGTAGAGGCCGAGGGTGAGGGCGAGCCACAGCCGGAAGGGCTCCCAGGGATCCCGCTGGTGCGCCAACCGATCGCTCTCCAGTGCTGTCCGTAGCCTATGGGCCGCTCGCCCCTGCCTGCCCTGCCTGCTTCCCCGGCGGCCCCGGATTCCCCCGCCCCCAGCCGTCTGGAGCGCTGGCTCGCGTTCTGGCGGGCCTGCAGCCGCGGTCCCCTGCCGGAGCGGCCCGGCGGCGCGGCCCGGGCCTGGAGTGAACTGCGCCAGCGCCAGGCCGCCGTGGAGCTCTGGTCCGGTGAGCAGCTCCTCGGGCGCTTCCCGCTGCAGAGCGGCCAGCGGCTGCGGATCGGCCGGGATCCGGCCTGTGAGCTGCCGGTGGCCGACCCCAGCCTCAGCCGGGTGCACGCGATCCTCGAGCAGGAGCGCCGCACCGACCGCGACTTCCAGCTGGAGGACTTCCACTCCGCCAACGGCCTCTTCCACCGCGACCGCCGCATCCGCTCGATCCGCTTGCGCCACGGCGATGTGGTGCAGCTCGGCTCGCCCCTCAAGGCGGAGGCCCCCCAGCTGCGCTACTTCCACCCACGCAGTGCCCTGGAGCAGGCCCTGCATCTGGGCGGCCTCACGGCCCTGGTGGGTTCGGCGCTGCTGGTGGGCGGCCTGCTGGCGGCGGCCACGGTGGGTGGCGGCTCCCGCATCCGCTCGATCGCCGGGCCGGTGAAGATCTTCTCGGCCGCGGGCGAGCAGATCGACGCCCGCGAGGGCTCCGCCACGGCTCTGCCGTCGCTGGATGCCTATCCGCTGCATCTGCGCCAGGCGCTGCTGGCCTCCGAGGAGGCGCGCTTCGGCTGGAACAGCGGCGTGGACCTGTTCGGCACCCTGCGTTCCGCCCTGCTGGGCAGCGGCGGCGGCAGCGGCCTCACCCAGCAGGTGGCGCGGCTCTACTACCCCGCGGTGGGCACGGACGTGAGCGTGGCCCGCAAGCTGCGGGAGCTGTGGGTGGCCCTGCAGCTGGAGGTGGGCTACAGCAAGAACCGCATCCTGAAGATGTACCTGGACCGGGCTCACCTGGGACTGGGCACCGATGGCTTCGAGCAGGCGGCGCAGCTCTATTTTCGCCGCTCCGCCAGCGACCTCGACGTGGGTCAGGCCGCCTTCCTGGTGGGGCTGCTGCCCAGCCCGAACGGCTACAGCCCCTGCAACCGCGACGACCCCACCGCCGGCCGCGACCGCCGCAACCTGGTGCTGCGGCTGATGCACGAGCAGGGCTACCTCAGCGACCAGGCCCTGATCGACGCCCAGCGGCGGCCACTCAACATCGATCCTTCCGCCTGCCGTGCCTCCACCTTCACCCGCTACCCCTTCTTCAGCGACTACGTGCTGGGGGAGCTGGAGGGCACCCGCTTCGGGCTGAACCTCTCGGAGCAGGCCGCCGGCGGCAACTACGCCGTGGTGAGCACCATCGACCCGAAGCTGCAGGCCCTCGCCCAGCAGCAGCTGCAGCGCTTCCTCGAGGGTCCCGCGGCCGCGGCGGGGCTCACCCAGGGCGCCCTGATTTCGCTGGACACCGCCAGCGGCGACATCCTGGCCTATGTGGGCGGCGGCGATTACAGCCGCTCCAGCTTCGATCGGGTGCAGGCCCTGCGTCAGCCGGGCTCCGCCTTCAAGCTCTTCCCCTTCCTGGCGGCGCTCCAGGCCGGCGTGAGCCCCGCGGATCCGATCTCCTGCGCGCCCCTGCAGTACGTGGCCGGCTGCCGGCGGGGCGGCGGCAGCATCAGCGTGCGGGAGGGCTTCGCCCGCTCCGAGAACGTGGTGGCCCTGCGGCTGGCGGAACGGGTGGGCCTGGCCCAGGTGATCCGCCAGGCCCGGCTGCTGGGGATCAGCACCCCCCTCGACCAGGACTTCAACACCGTGCTGGGGGGCCGCGAAACCCTGCTCTACGAGCTGGCGCGGGCCTATGCGGTGGTGGCCAACGGCGGCCGCTCGGTGCCGATGCACGGCGTCAGCCGCATCTACGACCTGGGCATCTGCGGCTCGATCTACACCCTCGCCACCTGCCCCGAGCGGGGGGTGACGGTGCCGGTGGGGGAGGCGCCCCGCCAGCTCCTGCCTCCGGAGACGGCCCAGGCCATGGACGGGCTGCTGGCCGCGGTGGTGCAGGAGGGCACCGGGCGGGCCGCCGGCGTGGTGGCCGATGCCCGCGGCAAGACCGGCACCACCAACAACGGGGTGGACGTGGTGTTCGTGGGATATTCCCCTTCCCTGGGGATCCTCACCGCCATCTGGATGGGCAACGACGACAACCGGCCGGCGGAGGCGGCGAGCGGCGCCCTGGTGGCGGAACTGTGGGGGCGCTACATGAAGCAGGTGGCCGCCGCCCGCACGGCCGCCTGAGTGGCCTGGGTGCCGGGTCTCACCCCGCCGCCGGTCGCAGGCCCTCCACCAGCTCCGTGAGCCGGCTCACCAGGGCCCAGCTCAGACCCAGCACCGTGCCCCACCACCACTGGCAGCTGAGCAGGCGGTCGATCGGGCGGCTGGGGTCCTGGGGGCTGCGGCGCGGCAGCTGCCACTGGAGCTGGAGGCAGCCCACCACCACCAGCGGCACCCAGACCGGAATCGACACGGCTCCGAGGGGGTAGGCCAGCGGGCGCCAGTGCAGCAGGCTGGCTCCGCCCCCCAGGGCCAGCAGGGCGGCCACGGCGCCGCCGGCTCCGTCCCAGCGCCCCTCCTGGGTGCGCCGCTGGGCCACCAGCAGGGCCAGGGCGGTGGTGGCCAGGCTGGTGAGGCAGTAGCGCGTCACCACATCGGCCAGGGACAGGGGCGAAGACCCCAGCAGCAGAAGAAGAAGAAGAAGATGCAGCGCCGCTTCGTCGTTGGCGTGGTGGATCCAGGGGGCCGTGATCCAGCGCCACGCCTGGTGGGGGTCGGTGGCATCGGCCTGCTCGAGGGGCCAGTCGCGGCGAAGCCGGCGCAGGGGGCCGAGCGCAAGGGCCTGCAGCAGCCCCAGCGCCGCAACCAGCACCAGGCCACCACTCCAGCCCCAGGGCTCAAACAGCCAGCGGTCCAGCTCCCCGGCTCCCCAGCGCCACACCAGGGCCGCCAGGGCCGCCAGGGCGGTGCCGGGGCCGAGCAGCCGCAGCTGGCTCGGCCAGTCCTGGGGCACGGGGAGGGCTGGAGCTGGCACTGGAGGCTCGCTCTCCGGCCAGGAGGCCCCCTCCGGCGACTGCGCATCAGACGGCTGCGCAGCAGATGGCTGGGCATCGGTGTGCTCCAGCCGGAGGCCGCTGGCCGCCTGCAGCAGGGCCAGCAGTTCGGCCAGCACCCGCGGGGCGTAGGTGCTCTCCAGCTGCTGGGCGAGGCTGTGGAAGGCGCTCTGCCGCTGGCTGCCGCGGGCGCGCAGCAGCTGACGCAGCAGGGGCTGGGAGGCCAGGTCGCGCACGGGCCCCCGCAGCCATTCCTCCGCTCCGAGGGCATCGGTGAGGCGGTTCGCCAGGGCCGTGGGGTGGTCGAGGTCGAGCACACCGGCCTCCTGCCAGGCCCTGATCTGCAGACCCAGTTCCTCCCCCTTCCCCATGGTCTCGCCGGTCGCGGGGCGAGCTTAGGGGCGCGCCCGAGGACAAAAAAAAGAGGCCCGCTCCTCGAGAGAACGGGCCTGCAAAGCAAAGGCGCACCCGGAGGTGGGCGATACCGGAAGGGATTCAGCTGGCCTTGCTGGCCTGCACACGGGCGCGGGCGCGGGCCAGGTTCTGCTGGGCCTTGAGCTTCTCGGTGCTGGGTTGCTGACCTTCGAAGGCCGAGGCGGCCTGCTGGGCGGCTTCGAACTCGGCCTCGGCAGCGGCCGTGTCGATGCTGGTGCCGAGCTCGGCGGCGTTCACCAGAACGGTGACCTCATCGGCCTCCACCTCGGCGAAGCCACCCATCAGGGCGATGGTGCTCCAGCCGTTGGCATCACGCAGACGCATCACACCGGTGTCGAGGGCCGCCAGCATGGTCACGTGGCCGGGAAGGATGCCCACCTGGCCCGTGGTGCTGGGCAGGATCACCTCATCGGCGCTGCCGTCGAAGACGCTCTGGTCCGGAGCCAGAACTCGAAGGGTAAGACTCATGGATCGGGAACCTCAGGGAAAGGAGCGGTGGAAGGACGCGCTCAGCCCTTGGCTTCAGCGGTGATCTTGGCGGCCTTGGCCTTCACCTCGTCGATGTTGCCCACCAGGTAGAAGGCGGCTTCCGGCAGATCATCGAGCTCGCCGGCGAGGATCATGTTGAAGCCTTTGATGGTCTCCTCCAGTTTCACGTACTTGCCGGGCATGCCGGTGAACACCTCGGCAACGAAGAAGGGCTGGGAGAGGAACTTCTCGATCTTGCGGGCCCGATCCACGATCCGGCGGTCATCCTCGGAGAGCTCGTCGAGACCCAGGATCGCGATGATGTCCTGGAGCTCCTTGTAGCGCTGCAGGGTGCTCTGCACGGCGCGGGCGGTGCGGTAGTGCTCGTCGCCCACCACGGCCGGCTGCAGCATGGTGCTGGTGGAATCCAGGGGATCCACGGCGGGGTAGATGCCCTTGGAGGCCAGGCCGCGGCTGAGCACGGTGGTGGCGTCCAGGTGGGCGAAGGTGGTGGCCGGAGCGGGGTCGGTCAGGTCGTCGGCGGGCACGTAAACGGCCTGGATCGAGGTGATCGAACCTTCCAGGGTGGAGGTGATGCGCTCCTGGAGCTCACCCACGTCGGTGCCGAGGGTGGGCTGGTAGCCCACGGCCGAGGGCATGC
>JBMLOS010000180.1:0-18584 GCA_049242845.1 Prochlorococcaceae cyanobacterium | reverse complement strand
GGGCGCGCATCGTGGTCCAGTTGGTGAGCATGCCGCCCAGCCAGCGCTGGTTCACGTAGGCGGCGCCGCAGCGGGCGGCCTCCTGGGCGATCACCTCGGAAGCCTGCTTCTTGGTGCCCACGAAGAGGAAGCGCTTGCCGCTGCGCGCGGCATTGCGCACCCACTTGTAGGCGTTGTTCATGCAGACGGCGGTCTGCACGAGGTCGATGATGTGGACCCCGTTGCGCGCGCAATAGATGTAGCGCGACATCTTGGGGTTCCAGCGGCGCGTCTGGTGCCCGAAGTGGGCACCCGCCTCCATCATTTCAGCGAGAGTGACAACAGCCATGAATCGGAAAGTTTCGGGTTGGCCTCCACCTGCCTGGGATCCTTCGATTCCTTCTGATCGTGGCCGCGCCCGGATTGCGAAGGTCGCAGATCACGGCGGACGTGGATCGCAGCGGAACGGTGGACAGGGAATCGGCGCAAGGGCCGCTCAGCTGCCTGCCGTGCCGCAGGGAAGGATCGGATCACCCGAAACGGACAGGTGTGCGGTGAAAGGGAACCGGGCCACCGTATCAAACGGCCCTCCCGGCGCCGGCTTTCAGTGCAGGCCGGCCTGGCGCACTTCCTGGTAGAGGGCCCGCACGCCGATGCGGTTGAGCGGCAGCCGCAGCAGTTCCATGGCGAGGCCCGGCTGGCCCCGGCGGATCAACCAGGCCAGCAGGGGACGGAGGCTGCGCTCGTTCAGCAGGCCGCCGAGGGTGAGCACTTCCCAGAGCACCCGGTGCAGCCAGGTGTACTGAATGATGAACCGCACCCGGCGGGTGGGGTGCTTGCGATAGAAGAGCAGGCCCATCTTCGCCCGCTCCCGCTCCACCCGGATCAGATCGGGAATCTGCTCGAGGCGCAGGGCCGGATGCCAGTGGTAGCCCTTCGCCTCGGGGCAGCGCACCAGCACCACACCGAGGCGCCGCAACCGCTCGCCCAGTTCGAGATCCTCCCAGCCATACAGGCGGAAGCTGGTGTCGAAGAGGCCGGAGCGCTCCAGCACCTCGCGGTCGATCGCCACATTGCCGGTGGCGAAATAGGCCCAGGAGTGATCGTTGAGCTTGTGGGGCTCGCTGGTGGGGGATTCGAAGTTGGCCGTGTTGATCACGGCGCCGTAGGTGAAGCAGAGCCGGTCACCGCGGCTGCGCCAGGTGCGCTCCAGCGCCCGCGCATGGCAGAGCAGGAAGTCGGGCAGCACCACCAGGTCGCTGTCGATGAACACGATCACATCCCCACGGGCGTGATCCACGCCGCGGTTGCGGCCCTCCGCCGGGCCGCCGTGCTCCTGGCGGATCAACCGCACATGGGGCAGGGCGGCGGCGTTCTCCTCCAGCCAGGCCACGGTCTCGTCGGTGGAGCCGTCATCGACCAGCACCACCTCGAAGCCGTCCACCGGAGGCTCCAGGCGCTGCGCCTCGAGGGCCAGCAGGCATTTCCGCAGGATCGGCAGCCGGTTGTAGGTGGGGATGACGACGCTCAGGAACATGGCCGCGGCGAGGGGTCCAAGCGGACCGGATGGGGAGGGAGGAACGGGGCCGGGAAGCAAGAAAAAAGGGATCCCGCAGGATCCCTTCCGTGCTCGGCCGTGGCAACCGTGATCAGTCGGCAGCGCCGCCGTTGTTGGCCGTGCCGGTCACGCCGTTGCCTGCCCCTTCACCGCGGCCGTCGTTGCGCAGCTTGCGCTTCTTGAACTTGCGCGCGTAGGCGCGGTTGCGCTCCTGCTTTTCCTTCTTGAGATTCCTGCGCTTGGCCATACGAACCGTGGATTCCGGGTGGTTCCGGGGATGAGATCGACAATCACCCTAGCCAACCGACCGCGGGCACCCCTGCCGGGTCTGCCCTCAGGACTGGTTCAGCAGGTGACCGTCCTCCATGCGCAGCAGCCGATCGGCCACATCGAGGATGCGGGGATCGTGGGTGACCATCAGCACGGCGCAACCCTGCTCCCGGGCGAGGCGCTGCAGCAGATCCACCACCTCGCGGCCGCTGCGGCTGTCGAGGGCGGCGGTGGGCTCGTCGGCCAGGAGCAGGCGGGGGTGGGCCGCCAGGGCGCGGGCGATCGCCACCCGCTGGCGCTGGCCGCCGGAGAGATCGTGGGGCAGCTTGGCGAGGTGATCCCCCAGGCCCACCGCCCGCAGCCACTCCCGCGCCTGGTCGCGGCGGGCCCGGTAGCTCAGCCCCTCGAGCAGGTCGGCCCCCATCTGCACGTTCTGCTCGGCGGTGAGGCAGCGCAGCAGGTTGTGGCCCTGGAAGATCATGCCGATGCGGCGGCGCAGCCTCTGGCGCTGGGCCCGGCTGGAGCCGTTCAGCTCCTGGCCGAGCACCTGCACCGAGCCGTCCTGCACCTGGCGCAGGGCCCCCACCAGGGTGAGCAGGGTGGTCTTGCCGCAGCCCGAGGGACCGGTGAGCAGCACCATCTCGCCGGGCTGGATCTCGAGGTCGATGCCCTGCAGCACCTGGCGCTCCATGGCGCCACTGCCGAACCAGTGGCGCAGGCTCCGCACGGCCACGCTCGGGGCGGTGCCGGTGCTGCCGGAAGGGCCTGCGGGGGCGAGGGAGACGGTCATGGGGCTCAGAAGATCTCCGCCGGATCGGCATCGGCGAGGCGGCGCATGGCCAGGGCGGCCGACCCCATGCACATCACCAGAATCATCCCGAAGATGAGCAGGGTGCGCTCGGTGGTCATCGACACCGGCAGGCGGGTGCCGTGCCGCACCAGGGCGTAGAGGCCCTGGGTGGCGATCGTGGCCGGCACGAAACCGAGCACCGCCAGCAGCAGGCCCTCGCGGGCCACCACCCCCAGCAGGCTCGAGAGGCGGTAGCCCATGGCCATCAGGGTGGCGTACTCCGGCAGGTGATCGCTCACATCCGAATGGAGGATCTGGTACACGATCACGCAGCCCACCACGAAGCCCATAGCCGCTCCGAGGGTGAAGATGAAGCCGATCGCGGTGCTGGTGCGCCAGTAGGTCTTCTCGAACTCCTCGAAGCCGCTCTTGGTGTAGAGCGCCACGTCGTCCGGGAGGAGGGCCTGCAGCCGGCGGATCACCGCCTCGGGGTCGCTGCCGGGCTGCAGGCGGATCAGGCCGATCTCGATGCTCCCCGGCGGGAGGTTGGGCATCAGGCGCCGGAAGGTCTCCCGGCTGGTGATCATGTTGCCGTCCGCGCCGAAGGAGGGGCCCAGGGCGAACAGACCCGCCACCCGCAGCCGCACGCCGCCCACCTCGCTCTCCACCACCTTGCCCTGGCGGAACCAGGAGCCCACCGGGCCGAATTCCGGCCGGGAGCGTTCATCGAAGAGCACGCGCCCCAGCTGGGAGAGCTGGGCGGCGGAACCCGCGATGGCGGGGTCGGTGAAGAGGGGATCGCGGGGCTCGAAGCCGATCGTGAGGATCGAGCGGGTGCTGCGGTTCTCCGGGTTGCGCCAGAGCAGCAGGTTCCAGTGCACCGGGGTGATCCCCTGCACGGCCGGATCGGCCATGGCCTGCACCAGCCGCCGCTCAGGGAAGCCCGCCATGCCGATCGAGCTGGTGGAGCGGGGGCTGATCATCACCAGGTCGGTGTCGAACAGCTTGTGGATCGTGACGCTGGCATCGAACAGCCCGTCCCGGAAGCCGAGCTGCACGAACATCAGGATGCCGGCGAAGGCGATGCCCGCCAGGGCCACGGCGAGCCGGGCCGGCTGCCGGGTGAGCAGCAGCCAGGCCAGGGGAATGCGTCGGGAGCGCCACCAGCGCAGCATCGGCGGCGGCCTCAGGAGGAGAAGCGGGCGATCACCTTCAGGCCCGTGAGGTCGCGCACGCGGGCACGGCCTGCGGGGTCGAGGGCCACGCGCACCTCCACGATGCGGGCATCGGCATCGCCGGTGGGATCGGTGGAGAGCACCTCCCGCTGCCGCACCTGGGGACTGATCCGCACCACCCTGCCGGTGAGAGCCCCATCGAAGCCGCCGTTCTCGCTGGTGAGCTCCACCTGCTGGTTCAGGCGCACCCGGTCGATGTCGGATTCATAGACCTCCAGCAGGGCCTCCATCCGGTCGCTGGCGCCCATCTCAAGAATGCCGTCGGCATCGCTGGGGCGCTCACCCACCCGGGCATGGAGCCGCAGCACCATGCCGTCGATCGGGGCCCGCAGCTCGGTGTTCACCAGGTCGGCCGTCACCCGGGCCAGTTGGGCCTGGGCTTCATTGCGCTCGCCCACGAGCTTGAGCAGATCGGTCTCGCGGGTGTCGAGCGAGCCGGAGGGGAAGGCTCCCTGGCCGGCGAGGGTGCGGTAGCGGGCGATGTCCCGCTGCTGGATCGTGAGGCGGCGCTGCAGGTTGGCGATGCGGGTCTCGAGCAGGCGGCGCTCCGCCGCCAGCACCGGGCCGTTGTCGAAGCGGGCCAGCAGCTGACCCTGCCGCACGGTCTGCCCCTCCTCCACCAGCAGCTCGGTGATCCGCGGGCTGCCGAAGCCGGTCATGGGGGCGGCCAGGCGGCGCACATCACCGGCGGGTTCCAGCCGGCCGAGGGCCGCCACCGACCGCGGGGCGGCGGGCCGGGCCACGGGGGCCGGCGTGGGGGCCGAAGCGGTACGGGAGCGCCAGAAGCCGATCCCCCCCACCACCACGGCAAGGCCGAGCAGCCAGGGCCAGTACCGAAGCAGGCGCAGCACCGGACGCCTCAGGGCGCCGGCGGATCGTCGAAGAGCAGTTCCTCGATGTAGCGGTCGGCCCAGGCGGGGCTGAAGGCCTTCTCCAGCACCCGGCGCGTCTTGTCGTTTTGTTTCTGTTGCTTGCAATACCGGAGCTGCCCAGCCCATCGCTCCAGCGTAGAGGGGTGGTCGGGGGCCTGCGGCGTGGCCTCCGCCACCGCGGCAGCCAGCACATCCAGGAAGGTGCCCACCTCCTCCACGAACCAGCCCTCCTCGCGGGCATCCACCGGCCGCACGAAGCGCACATGGGGCGAGAAGATCGATCCCCAGGCCGGCAGCTCGCGGATCTGGCTGTAGGGGTGCTGGGGCCGGGCCGCCAGGGCGGTCGCGATGGCCTCCGGCAGCTCGCCCCGCACCGGTGAGAGATCCACGATCGAGGCGGACACCACCCCGCGCCCCGCCACGATGTCGGCCCCGAACACCGGCAGGTCGTAGCGGGGATCGGGGAAGAACACGCAGTGGAGGATCTGCAGCCCCGCTCCGAGCCGGGCCGTCTCCAGGTGGAGCTTGCGCAGGCCGCGGCAGCGGCGCAGCTCGTTACGGATGAAGAGATGTTCGCCGTCAAGGCTGCCGCTGATCGCCTCAAGGTCGTCGGCCACCGCGAGGGGCTCCAGGTCCGGCAGATCGCTCCAGCGGCTGCGGATGCGCTCCGCCAGGGCATCGACGAGGGGATGCACCCCATCGGCGCGGGGAGCCTCGGTGGTGGTCATGGGCGGCAGGGACGGACGCGGGCCGCCCGGGGCAGCAGCAGAATGCAGATCCTGCCACGCATCTGCCCCGTGCCCGCTGTCGAGTCCCGCGAGGCGTCGCCGCTGCTGCTTCCCGCACTGGCGAGCCCGCGGCTCGATCACCTGCCCAACGGCGCCGCAGTGGTGAGCCTCCCCCTGCAGGAGGCACCCCTGGCCTGCATCGACTTCTGGTGCCGGGCCGGCAGCGCCTGGGAGCAGCCGGGGGAGAGCGGCCTTGCCCACTTCCTCGAACACATGGTGTTCAAGGGCAGCGAGCGGCTGCAGGCCGGCGAGTTCGACCGCCGCATCGAGGCCCTCGGGGGCAGCAGCAACGCCGCCACCGGCTTCGACGACGTGCACTACCACGTGCTGATCCCGCCGGCGGCGGCCGGCGAAGCCCTCGATCTGCTCCTGGATCTGGTGCTGCACCCTCGCCTCGAGGGCGAGGCCTTCGCCATGGAGCGGCAGGTGGTGCTCGAGGAACTGGCCCAGTCCGAGGACCAGCCCGAGGAGGTGGCCGTGCAGCGGCTGCTGCAGCTCGCCTGTCCGGATCACCCCTACGGAGAGGCGATCCTTGGCCTGCGCGAGGAACTGCTGCGCCACACGCCCGAGGCCATGGCCCGCTTCCGCGGGCGCCTGTACGGCGCGGACCGGTGCCTGCTGGCCCTCAGCGGCGCCCTGGAAGAAGCGGGCATGGTGGGCGGAGCCCTCCAGGAGCGGCTGGAGAACTCCGCCCTCGGCAGCCTGCCGGGGGCACCGGTTTCCTTGCCATCTCCGCCACCGCTGAGGCTGCGCCCCGGCGTCCACCGCATCGCCCTGCCGCGGCTGGAGGCGGCCCGCCTGCTGATGGCCTGGGAGATGCCGCCGGCCGAGCAGAGCGAGGAGGTGATGGGGGCCGACCTGGCCACAACGCTCCTGGCGGAGGGGCGCCGCAGCCGGCTGGTGGATCGCCTGCGGGAGGACCTCCGCCTGGTGGAGAGCGTGGATCTCGACCTGCACGTGCTCGAGTGCGGCAGCCTCGCGCTGCTGGAGGCCGTCTGCGAGCCCGAGGATCTGCCGCAGGTGCGGCAGGCGATCGAGAAGGTGTGGCAGGAACTGGCCGAGGCGCCGGTGGGGGAGGAGGAGTGGTCTCGCTGCCACCGGCTGGTGGCCCACGCCTACCGCTTCGGGCTGGAATCGGCCGGCGGCGTGGCCACCGTGATCGGCTCCAATGCCCTCTGGGGACGCCACGCCGGCCTGGAGCGCCCGTTGCAATGGCTGGAGCGCTGGACTCCGGAGCGCCTGCAGCAGGCCATGCTGCCCCGGTTCCACCCGGCGCAAGCCTGCGTTCTCGAGGCCGTACCCGCCTGATGCCCGCCCCGATCCCCGCTCCCTCCGCCGCACCGCCTCGATCGGAACTCCAGCACCACTCCCTGCCGGGGGGGCTGCCGCTGGTGATCCAGCACCGGCCGGCGCCGGGGATCCTGGCGGCGCGCCTGTGGCTGCGGGGCGGCAGCGGCAGCGATCCCCAGGGCGGCCGCGGCGCCCACCAGCTGCTCGCCGGCCTGCTCACCCGCGGCTGCGGCAGCCTCGGTCCCCAGGCCCTGGCGGATCTGGTCGAGGGCTGCGGGGCCTCCCTCCGCAGCGAAGCCAGTGAGGACAACCTGCTGGTGAGCCTCAAGTGTGCCGCCGAGGACGGCGACACCCTGCTGCCCCTGCTGCTCACGATGGTGCGCCGGCCCTGGCTGCAGGCCGATCAGTTCGAGCTCGAGCAGCAGCTGAACCTGCAGGCGCTGCAGCGGCAGAAGGAGGATCCCTTCCAGCTCTGCCACGACCGGCTCCGGCAGCAGCTCTACGGCGACGGCCCCTACGGCCACGACCCCCTCGGCGTGGAGGAGGACCTCCAGGCCCTCACCGTGGAGGCGCTGGAGCCCCTGCGGGAGGGCCTCGGCCGGGAGGGTTCGGTGCTGGTGCTCTGCGGCGATGTGCCCCCCCGCCTGGAGGAGAACCTCGCGCTCGAGCTGGAGCGCGACCCCTGGAGCCGGCCGGCTCCCCGGGCCGAGGCGGGTCCGGAGGCACGGCCCGGTGCCCGGCTGGCCACCTGCGCCGAGGACACCGAGCAGATGGTGCTGATGCTGGGGGCCGCCACGGTGCCCCTGGGCCATCCCGACGGCCTGGCGCTGCGGCTGCTCCACAGCCATCTGGGCCTGGGGATGTCGAGCCGGCTGTTCGTGGTGATGCGCGAGGAGCAGGGCCTGGCCTACGAGGTGGGGGTGCACATGCCCGCCCGACGGGGCGCCACCCCCTTCGTGTTCCACCTCTCCACCTCGGCCGAGCGGGCCGCCGAGGCCTGCCATTCCCTGCTAGAGGAGTGGCAGCGCCTGCTGCTGCAGCCGCTCGGGTCTGCGGAGCTGGAGCTGGCCCGGGCGAAGTTTCGCGGCCAGGACGCCATGGGCCGCCAGACCTGCGGCCAGATCGCGGAGCGCCTCTCGCTCGTGCTCGGCCACGGCCTGCGCGACGACTACGTGGAGCAGGCCCTGCAGCAGGTGCAGGAGCTCGATGGGGCCGCCCTGCAGGCCACGGCCCGCCGCTGCCTGAGCAGGCCACACCTCAGCCTGTGTGGTCCGGCCGCCGCCCTGGAGGCGGCCCGGGCGGTCTGGGAGGCCCACCCCCTCGCCGCCGGCTGAGCGGGCCGGAGTGCTCCAGGGCGGATCCGCTGGTCCTGGTTCAGGCGGGTCCGGGGTCGGCCGGCGCGAGATCGGCGGCGGCGATCAGGAAGGTGCCCCGGCGGAAGCGCACCGCCAGCTGCTCCAGGGCCCGCAGACCCACCACCGTGCCCTGCTCGTCCGGATCCACCAGATCCGGCGGACGCAGCATCGGCATCGGGTCGGCGGTCTTGAGGTAGCGCAGCGGCTGGCGCAGGCGGACGCAGTCGCCCACGGCGAAGGCGGGATCACCGGCTGATGCGGGCATGGGCGGGGCCCCCTGCGGGATGCGCTGGCCAGGGGAACCTAGCTGCAGCAGGATGGCCTCAGCCCTTGAATCCAGTCGTTGCGGGCCCTTGCCACCTGGAGCGGCGCCATCGCCGGTCTCCTGCTCATCCTGGTCGGTGGTCTGATCCAGGCCGCGGTACCCCTGCCCAGCGGCGGTCTGCAGGACCCCGGGGCCGGCTGGAGCCTGGTGCCCCTGCCGATCACCCTGCAGGTGCCTGCCCTGCTGCTCACCGCCCTGGTCTGCGGACCGCGGAGCAGCATGCTCGCCGCCGTGGCCTACCTCAGCGTGGGCCTGTTCCAGCTGCCGGTGTTCACCGGCGGCGGCGGCCTCTCCTACCTGCTGGATCCAGGCTTCGGCTACCTGGTTGGATTCCTGCCGGCGGGCTGGCTCACGGGGCGTCTGGCCCGCCAGCCGGGCATGAACGACCCCCTGGCCCTGGCCGGGGCGGCGGCCCTGGGGCTGGTGGTGATCCAGCTCTGCGGCATCGCCAACCTGCTGCTGGGGGCCCTGGCGGGCCGCTGGGGTGGCACGCTGCTGCCACTGCTGATGAGCTACTCGGTGGGCCCCCTGCTGCCGCAGCTTCTGCTCTGCTGCGCGGTGGCCGTGGTCGCCCTGCTGCTGCGGCGCCTGCTTCTCCTGCCCTCATGACCCCCTCCCTGCCCCGGCGCCGTCCCGGCCGCCGCCAGCTGTTCGCCCTGGCGGCGGCCGTGGTTCTGGTGGCGGTGGATCAGCTCAGCAAGCACTGGGCCGTGAACCAGCTCGCCGATGGACGGGTCCAGCCCCTGATCCCCGGCCTGCTGCAGCTGCGCCTGGCCTACAACACCGGCGCCGCCTTCAGCCTGTTCACCGGCGCCACCTGGGCCCTGGGGGTGGTGAGCCTGCTGGTGGCCATCGGCCTGGTGGTGTGGCTGCTGAGCCAGCCGCGCATGGGGGCCTGGCAGATGGCCGGCGCCGCGGTGCTGCTCGGCGGCGCCGCAGGCAACGGGATCGACCGCTGGCGGCTGAGGGCGGTGGTGGATTTCCTCGAGTTCGTGCCGGTGAGCTTCCCGGTGTTCAACCTCGCCGATGTGGCCATCAACGTGGCCGTGGTCTGCTTCGCCCTCGATCTGCTCCGCAGCCGCAACGGCCGCTCCCGCACCACGGCATGAGGCCCGCTCAGCCCTCCGCGGCGGAACTGGACCTGCGGATCCCGGCCGAGGAGCCCCGCCGGGTGGCCCTCTCCGCCGATGCCCTGCGGCTCGGTCGCGACCCCTCCCTCGAGATCGTGATCGACCACGCCGCCGTGAGCCGCGAGCACGCCCGGCTCGAGCGGCGCGGCGGCCGCTGGGTGCTGCGCGACACAGGCTCCACCAATGGCCTCTGGTGGCGCGGACAGCGGGTGCAGGAACTCCTCCTCCAGGAGGGCGATGCGGTGGCGCTCGGCCCCCAGGGGCCCCAGCCGGTGCCCTGGCTGATCTTCCACCAGCCGGGCGCCCGAGCCTGGCAGCAGCTGCCGCGGCTGCTGGCGATGGCCCTGACGGGTGTGGCGGGGGGAGGCCTGCTGCTGCTGACGCTCGCTCTGGTGTTCAGCCCGATCCGGGGCGGCAGCCTGGCCACCGTGCGCGGTCCCCTGGCCCTCACGGACCGGCGGCAGCAGCCGATCCGCTCGGTGGAGGGCGAGCAGCACCGCGAACTGCCGGATCTGGGCGGCTTCGCGCCAGTGCTGGTGGACGCCCTGCTGGCGAGCGAAGACAGCCGCTTCTGGTGGCATCCGGGCGTGGATCCGATCGGCACGGCCCGGGCCCTGGTGACCAACCTGCTGGGGGGCCGCGTGCTGGAGGGGGGCAGCACCCTCACCCAGCAGCTGGCGCGGAGCCTGTACCCCGAACAGGTGGGCCAGGGGGAGACCCTGGGCCGCAAGTGGCGCGAACTGCTGGTGGCCCTGCAGCTGGAGGCCCGCTTCAGCAAGGAGGAGCTGCTGCTGAGCTACCTCAACCGCGTCTATCTCGGCGTGGGCTGGGGCTTCGAGGATGCCGCCCGCCGCTTCTTCGACCGGCCGGCCTCCCAGCTCTCGCTGGACCAGGCGGCCCTGCTGGTGGGCCTGCTCCCCTCTCCCAACGGCAATGACCCCTGCCTCGATCCCCGCGCGGCCCTCGAATCCCGCAACCGGGTGCTGGCGAAGATGGCCGATACGGGGCGGATCGGCAGTGATGCGGCCCGGAGGGCCCGTCGGCTGCCGATCCTGCTGGCTCCCCAGGCCTGCAAGGCGTCTGGCGGAACCCGCGGCGCGCCCTTCTACACCGATCAGGTGCGGCGCGATCTCGAAGCCCTGGTGGGGCCGGACGTGGCCCGCGAGGGCAATTTCCTGGTGGACACCCACCTCGAGCCGGTGCTGCAGGAGCAGCTCGAGCGGCAGCTGCGCGCGTTCCTCGATGCCCAGGCCGGCAGCGGCGTGAGCGAGGGGGCGGTGGTGGTGCTCGATAGCCGCACCGGCGGCATCCTGGCCATCGCCGGCGGCCGCGACTACACCCGCAGCCAGTTCAACCGGGCCTCGATGGCCCTGCGGCAGCCCGGCAGCACCTTCAAGCTGGTGCCCTACCTGCTGGCGGTGGAGAAGGGAGCCCGACCCGGCGATTGGATCGGCTGCGGCCCCCTGGTGTGGCGGGGGCAGCAGTTCAGCAGCGGCTGCGGCGGCAGCCTCAGCCTGCGCCAGGCCCTGGCCCGCAGCAGCAACACCGCGGCTCTGCGGCTGAGCCAGCGGGTGGGGCTGGAGGCGATGGTGCGCAAGGCCCGCGAACTCGGCATCACCAGCCCCCTGGCGGCGGTGCCGGGGCTGGCTCTGGGGCAGAGCGAGGTGACCCTCCTGGAGCTCACCGCCGCCTACGGCGCCATCGCCAACGATGGCCTCTGGCATGCCCCCACCACCATTCGCCGCCTCACCGATGCCGAGCTCTGCGCCGGCGGAGGCCGCCTGGCGGATCCGGCCACGCGGGAGCGCTGCCGCGGCACGGCCGGCCAGGCCCGGGCGGGCGGGAGCCTCGCGCCGGCACGGCGGGTGACCTCCGAGGCGAGTGCCCGGGTGATGCGGGATCTGCTGCGCTCGGTGGTGCGCAACGGCACGGGCTCCGCCGCCTGGCTCGGGGGCGACGAGGGCGGCAAGACCGGCACCACCAACGAGGGGCGCGATCTGCTGTTCATCGGGTTCGAGCCACGGCGGCACTGGGTGGTGGGGGTGTGGCTCGGCAACGACGACAACCGGCCGACCCGGGCCGGCAGCGCCCTGGCTGCTTCGCTCTGGGCCGATGTGATCCGCTCCTCGCCCCTCCCCGCATCGGCCCGATGAAGCTGCCCCGCCAGCCCTGGATCTGGCTGCTGCTGGCCCTGGCGGTGCTGGTGGTGGTGGGGATGGTGCTGCAGGGGGTGAATCAACTGCTCTGGCAGCTGAGCTACTGGCTGCCGGGCTGGCTGGTGGGCCCGATCAGCCTGCTGCTGCTGGTGGGTCTGCTGCTGGTGCTGGCACAGGTTCTCTCCCCCTGGCTGCGGGATCTGCGCCGGGGCGGCGGGCGGGGGAGCGGGCCCGCGGGGGGGCCCCCGCCCCCGCCCCCCCCCCCGGGGAACCGCCAGGAGGCCGTGCAGAGCCAGCTGGCCGCCATCGACGCCACCCTGGAGCGGGTGCGCGACGCGGTGGCCCGCGAGGCGCTGCGGCAGGAACGGGAGCGGGTGCAGGCCGAGCTGGAGCGGGGGGATCTGGTGCTGGTGGTGTTCGGCACCGGCTCGGCCGGCAAGACCTCCCTGATCCGGGCGCTGCTCGGGGAACTGGTGGGTGAGGTGGGCGCGGCCATGGGCTCGACCCGGACCATGGATCGCTACCGGCTGCGGTTGCGGAACCTCACCCGGGCGGTGGTGCTGATCGACACCCCCGGCATCCTCGAGGCGGGCGTGGAAGGCCGCAGGCGGGAGCGGATCTCCCGCGAGCAGGCCGCCCGGGCCGACCTGCTGCTGCTGGTGGTGGACGGCGACCTACGGGCTGCCGAACTGGAGGTGTTCGACACCCTGGCCAGCCTCGGCAAGCGCCTGCTGCTGGTGCTGAACAAATGCGACCTGCGGGGAGAGCAGGAGGAGCAGCGGCTGCTGCAGCTGCTGCGTCAGCGCTGCCGCGGAAGGCTGGCCCCCGCCGATGTGGTGAGTGCCAGCGCCGCTCCCCAGAGCGTGCCGATGCCGGGGGGGCGGCCGCTGCAGCCGCCACCGGAGGTGGATGCCCTGGTGCGTCGCCTGGCGGAGGTGCTCCACGCCGACGGCGAGGAGCTGATCGCGGACAACATCCTGCTGCAGAGCCGCCGCCTCAGCGAAGCCAGCCGCGCCCTGCTGAGCCGGCAGCGGCGCCGCGACGCCGACCGCATCGTGGAGCGCTACATGTGGATCGGCGCGGGGGTGCTGGCGGTCACGCCACTGCCGGGGGTGGACCTGCTGGGCGCAGCCGCCGTCAATGCCCAGATGGTGGTGGAGATCGGCCGGATCTACGGGGTCACCCTCAGCCGGTCGGCCGCCCAGGACCTGGCCCTCTCCGTGGGCCGCACCCTTGCGGGACTGGGGCTGATCAAGGGTGGCGTGGGGCTGATCAGTTCAGCCCTCAGCCTGCAGCTGCCCACGCTGCTGCTGGGCCGTGCCATCCAGGCCGTGAGTGCCGCCTGGCTGACCCGGATCGCGGGCCGCAGCTTCATCACCTACTTCGAGCAGGATCAGGACTGGGGAGACGGCGGTCTGCAGGAAGTGGTGCAGCGCCAGTACGAACTCAACCGGCGCGAAGGGGCGCTGCGCCGCTTCCTGGACGCGGCCCTGCGCCGGGTGGTGGAACCACTGCAGACACCCAGGGCCGCGTCGCTGCCACCACGCCGAAGGCCTCCGGGGGGGGCGGCAGCAGGGGCCCCTGACGATCCAGAAGGGTGATCAGCACCAGGTAGGCCAGGCCAATCAGGATCGAGAGGGCACCGGTCACGATCGCCACCCAGCGGCCCCGCCGGTCGGCGCCGCCCGCACCGGCCAGGGGCGCAGGGCGAGTGGTGGGAGCAGCGGTGGAATCCTCCGCAGAGGAGGAGGGGGTGGGATCCATGGAGGAAGAAACCGGGCGGTTCAGCGGGGCAGGGGAGGCCGGGAAGCAGGCGATCGAGCGAGACGGATCGAGAGCGCAGTCAGAGGGTGTCGAGGGACAGATGAACCAGCTGGGCCAGCTGATCGAGCAGGGCCTCGCCGGTGTGGGGATTGCCCAGCACCGCCTTGAGATGGTGGCGTCCCTGGTGGAGGGGGCGGGAGAGCATCAGCTGCTCGGCCAGCAGGAGCTGGCGGGTGTGCTGGCTCCAGACAGCGGCCTGTTCCGCATCGCAGCCGGCCGGGGTGAAGGCGAGCAGATGGAGCGGGCCGTCCCGCAGCTCGAGCCCGGAGCGGCTGGAGAGGGCCTGCTGCAGATGGCGGCGCCGCTGGATCGCGCCCTCCAGCACGGCCTCGATGCCGTCCAGGCCGAGCTGGCGCAACCCCAGCCAGAGCTTGAGGATCTCGGCCGGCCGGGTGCCCTGCAACCCCGCCTCGCCCCCATGGCTGCCGCCCCAGCTGGGCTCCATGTAGGGCAGGCCAGTGCCGAACACCCGCTCCAGGCCCGCCGGTTCGGCCAGCAGCAGCAGGGAGGAGGTCTTGGTGATGCCCAGGAGCTTCTGGGGATTGAGGGTCACCGAATCGGCCAGACCCAGCCCTTCCACCCGGTGACGATGCCGGCCGCTGAGGGCGAACACCGCTCCGATCGCCCCATCCACATGCAGCCACACGCCCTCCTGGCGGCAGAGCCGGGCGAGGGGCTCGATCGGATCCACGGCACCCCGCACCGTGGTGCCGGCCGTGGCCACCACCGCCAGCACGGGCACACCCTGCCGCCGCAGGGTGGCCAGGGTTTCCTCCAGTGCCGCGGGATCCAGCCGCCCCTGGGCATCGGTGGCGAGGGGCCGCAGGGCCGCCGGAGGAAGGCCCATCACCGTGAGCGCCTTGCCCAGGGACACGTGGGCGTCCTGGCTGGCGAGCACCACCCCGTCGGAGCGCTGCTGCAGGCCGGCGCGATGCCGGGCCAGCACCAGGGCCATCAGGTTGCTGAGGCTGCCGCCGCTGGCGGGCACGCCGCCACTGCCTGCCGGAAGACCGATCGCCTCGGCCAGCCAGCCGCAGAGGCTGCGCTCCAGCCGGCTGAGGCTGGGGGAGAGTTCCTCGGCCAGCAAGTTGTTGTTGAGGCCCGCGCAGATCAGATCCCCCACGATCGAGGCCGCCAGGGGCGGGGGATCGAGGTGGGCCAGGGCACCGGGGTGGTGGGGGTTGTAGGCCCCGTCCATCACCAGTTGCAGATCGGCCAGCAGCGCTTCGGCGGGCAGGCCCTCGGCGCCGGGAGCCACCTCCGGGAGCACGCTCAACCCGGGCAGGGGAGAGCGCTCCAGGCTGCTGCCCACCCAGCGGGTCAGCTGGCTGGCGGCGCGGTGCAGGAAGGCCTCCAGGGCCGGATCGGCCTGGCCCGGATCGGCGAAGGGAAGGGGCGGAACCGCCCGCAGGGCAGGTGGCGCGCTGGCCAACGGCGGACGGAAAGGGTCGCCCATTCTGACGTGAGGGGGGAAAGGGGCCGGCGCACGGCTACAACGGCGGCATGGCAACAGCGCAGAGTCTGCGGTCCGAGGGGCCGCCTCCATCCGGGGTTGGTGGCGAGGCGGACGTGCTCGATCGTTGGATGGGACTGCTGCTGCGCCGGGCGGAGCGGGTGGGCCGCAGCGGCGAGATCCCGGTGGCGGCGCTGGTGCTCGATCCGCGGGGCCGCTGCATCGGCTGGGGCAGCAACCGGCGGCACCACGAGCAGGACCCGCTCGGCCATGCCGAACTGGTGGCCCTGCGGCAGGCGGCCATGCTGCGCCGCGACTGGCGCTTCAACGACTGCACCCTGCTGGTGACGCTCGAGCCCTGTCCGATGTGCGCCGGCGCCCTGGTGCAGGCCCGCATGGGGAGGGTGGTGTTCGGCGCCCCCGATCCGAAGCGGGGTGCCCTTGGCGGTTGCCTCGATCTGGCCAGCGATCCCAGTGCCCACCACAGCATGCGTGTGGTGGGCGGGGTGCGTGAGGCGGAAGCGAGCGAGCAGCTCAGCCGCTGGTTCAGGCGGCGGCGCGGAAGGCCGGCAGCTCGGTGGCGAACAGATCGAGCAGACGATCCACGTTCTCCGGACGGCTGTTGAAGCCCATCAGGCCGATGCGCCACACATTGCCGGCCAGCGCGCCGAGACCACCGCCCACCTCGATGCCGTGGCGGTTGAGCAGGTGGAGGCTGAAGGCCTTGCCGTCCACCCCCTCGGGGATGCGCACGGTGGTGAGGGTGGGCAGACGCAGGGCCTCGGGCACATGCAGCTCGAGACCGAGACTCTCCAGACCGCTCCAGAGCCGCTCGGCGTTGCTGCGGTGGCGGGCCCAGGCGGCCTCGAGACCCTCCTCGGCCAGCAGACGCAGGGCTTCGCGCATGCCGAAGTTCATGTTCACCGGGGCGGTGTGGTGATACACCCGGTCGCTCCCCCAGTACTGGTTGAGCAGGCTCACATCGAGGTACCAGTTCGGCACCTTGCCCTGCCGGGCCGCCAGCTTGGCCTCGGCCCGGGGGCCCATGGTGAAGGGACCCAGGCCGGGAGGGCAGCTGAGCCCCTTCTGGCTGCAGCTGTAGGCCAGATCCACCTTCCAGTCATCCAGGAAGAGGGGAACACCACCCAGGGACGTGACCGTATCCAGCAGGAGGAGGCAGTCGTACTGGCGGCAGAGATCGCCGATGCCCTCAATCGGCTGGCAGACACCGGTGGAGGTTTCGGCGTGCACCATCGCCAGGATGGCCGGGCGGTGCTCCTTCAGGGCCGTCTCCAGCTCTTCGAGGGTGAAGGCCTCACCCCAGGGGCGCTCGATGGTCACCACCTCGGCGCGGTAGCGCCCGGCCATGTCCGCCAGGCGCAGGCCGAAATAGCCCTTCACCGCCACCAGCACCTTGTCCCCGGGCTCCACCGTGTTGGCCAGGGTGGCCTCCATGGCCGCACTGCCCGTGCCGCTCATGGGGATGGTGAGGCGGTTGTCGGTCTGCCAGGCGTAGCGCAGGAGTTCCTGCACCTCACCCATCAACTCCACGTAGAGGGGATCGAGATGACCGATCGGGGTGCGGGAGAGGGCCTGCAGCACCGTGGGGTGGGCATTCGAGGGCCCGGGGCCGAGCAGGAGACGATCCGGAGTGGCGATCGGTTCGAGGGAGAGCCGATGGGCCTGGCTGATGCCGGTTTCGTGGACAGGCGGACGGGCGGGAGTGGAAACCAAGACCGAGGGCGGTGGGGGATGAGACGGGTGAGCCTAAGCAGTGGGAGCGCGGGAGCTCAACGGGCGCGCACGTTGGTGGCGCCGAGGCCGCGGCAGAGGTGCTCGAACGGAGCGCGGACCACAGCCGAAAGGGTGGCGGGGTCGGCCACGCCCGCATCGGAGAGCTGCTCGCAGATCACATCGGCCATCAGGGCGATGCCCCGCACGGTGGGGCCGGTGGGCACGCCGAGGCTCTTGTAGGTGTCGTCGAGGCCGTGCAGCACCCTCTCGTTGAGGATGGTGGCGTCGTCGGCGATCAGGGCGTAGCTGGCGTAGCGCAGGAAATAGTCCATGTCCCGCAGGCAGGCGGCCAGCCGGCGGGTGGTGTAGGCGTTGCCGCCGGGCAGGATCAGCTCCGGATCCTCCTTCCAGAGGCGCTGGGAGGCTTCCCGCACGATCTCGGCGGCCTCGCGGTTGATCAGCTCCACCGCCGCCAGGCGGATGGCTGACTGGGAATAGAAGGCCTGGATGCGGTCGATGGCATCGCGGTCGAAATAACGACCCAGCTGGTCGTAGCGGCCGATCAAACCTGTGATGGCATCGCGCATGGGTGTTGTGGATCGACGCACCTGGTGCGGAAACTAGCACTTGTGAACCGCTCAAACCCCAGCCGCCAGGGGCGTTCTCGGCAAGTTGACAGAAACGGTTACGCGGGCGGCCGCTGGGCGCGGCACCGGCACCCCGCCCGCCTCCGCGGCAGATGGAAAGCGTCCACGGGGGCAGGACCCTCAGGAGCGCAGATGGCGTGACACCCCAACAGGAACCCCATCCGCAACGACCAGACGGTAACGACCACTACAAGAGAGGCGCGGCGCGATCCCTACCTTCCCCTGACCCGTGGCTGTCGCGGGACCGTTCCATCACATCGTCATGGCCCAAACCGCCCAGGACGTCCTGCGTCTGATCAAGGACGAGGGAATCGAGCTGATCGACCTCAAATTCGCCGACCTCCACGGCAAGTGGCAGCACCTCACCGTCTGCACCGATCTGGTCGACGAAGGGGCCTTCGTGGAGGGACTGGCCTTCGACGGCTCCTCCATCCGCGGCTGGAAGGCGATCAACGAGTCGGACATGGCCATGGTGCCGGATCCGGCCACGGCCTGGATCGACCCCTTCTACAGCCACAAGACCCTCAGCCTGATCTGCTCGATCCAGGAGCCTCGCAGCGGCCAGCCCTACGGCCGCTGTCCCCGGGCCCTGGCCCAGAAGGCCCTGGCCTATCTCGGCTCCACCGGCCTGGCCGACACGGCCTACTTCGGGCCGGAACCCGAATTCTTCATCTTCGATGACGTGCGCTACAGCTCCAGCGAGGGGGGCTGCTTCTACAGCGTGGATTCGATCGAGGCGCCGTGGAACAGCGGCCGGATCGAGGAGGGCGGCAACCTCGGCTACAAGATCAACCTTAAGGAGGGGTACTTCCCCGTAGCCCCCAACGACACCCTGCAGGACATCCGCAGCGAGATGCTGCTGCTGATGGGCTCCCTCGGGGTGCCGATCGAGAAGCACCACCACGAGGTGGCTGCGGCGGGCCAGCACGAACTCGGCATGAAGTTCGCCGAGCTGATCAGCGCGGCTGACAACGTGATGATCTACAAGTACGTGGTGCGCAACGTGGCCCGCAAGTACGGCCGCAGCTGCACCTTCATGCCCAAGCCCGTGTTCGGCGACAACGGCAGCGGCATGCACGTGCACCAGAGCCTCTGGAAGGGCGGCCAGCCGCTCTTCTTCGGGGAAGGCACCTACGCCAACCTCTCCCAGACCGCCCGCTGGTACATCGGTGGCCTGC
>JBMLOS010000179.1:0-17665 GCA_049242845.1 Prochlorococcaceae cyanobacterium | reverse complement strand
ACCCAGCTGGCGGTGAAGCCGTTCACCTCCTCCCCCTCGGCCACGCCGCAGATGAACAACCCGTGGGGGATCTTGCGCAGCAGCACCTTCTTGGCTTCCGCGTTCAGGCTCGGCAGGTCGGACATGGCAGGAGGGGCGCGGACGCCCTGGCTGGACCGACTCTAGAAAGACGCCGCCGCCCCTACGGTGGGGCCCCCGCTGCCCGCGATGCGCGCCCTCTACCCCGGCAGCTTCGATCCCCTCACCCTCGGCCACCTCGATCTGATCGAGCGGGCTAGCCGCCTGTTCGAAGGGGTGGTGGTGGCGGTACTGCAGAACCCGAACAAGCGCGCGGCCTTCAGCCTGGAGCGCCGTCTGGAGCAGATCCGCGGGGCCACGGGGCACTTGGCGGGGGTGGAGGTGGGGAGTTTCGACGGTCTCACCGTGGACTACGCCCGCCGCTGCGGCGCCGGCGTGATCCTGCGCGGCCTGCGGGCCCTGAGCGACTTCGAGTTCGAACTCCAGATCGCCCACACCAACAAGAGCCTGGCGCCCGCGGTGGAGACCCTCTTCCTCGCCACCGCCGTCCACCACAGCTTCCTGAGCAGTTCGGTGGTGAAGGAGGTGGCCCGCTTCGGCGGCGATGTGCGTCACATGGTGCCGGCCGCGGTGGCGGAAGATCTGAGCAGGCTCTTTAATCAATCATCCTCACCGTCCTGATATGTCCGAGTTGCGCATCACCGTGCTCGATCAGCTGGACCAGCTCGAGGAGCTTGTCCTCGATGGCAGCCGCATCCCCTTCAGCGGCGGCCGCCTGGTGAACGAGCAGGACGCCATCGAGCTCATGGACGCCCTGAGGGAGGCCCTCCCCGGCCAGATCGAGCAGGCCGATGCCCTCATCCGGCAGCGCGAGGAGTTCGTGGCCAAGGCCCGCCAGCAGGCCGAGGAGATCGTGGCCCAGGCCCGCCGGGAGCGCGAACAGCTGATTGCCTCCGCCTCGGTGCTGCAGGAGGCGGAACGTCTGGCGGCCGAGCAGCGGGACCAGACCCGCCAGCGCTGCGAGGCCCTGCTGCTCCAGACCCGCCAGCAGGCCGCCCAGGCGGAGCAGGAGCACCAGAGCCGTCTGGCCCAGATGGAGCAGCAGTTCGCGGCCCGCCGGCAGCAGCTCGAGCAGGAGGCCCAGACCCGCCGCCAGCAGCTCGAACAGGAGGCCGCCGAACGCAACCGGCTGCTGCTCGAGCAGCACGAGCGCTCGCGTCAGCAGAGCCTGCAGGAGCTGGAGGGCATCCGCCAGGAGGGCCTGCGGGTGCAGCGGGAGAGTCAGGTGGAGGCGGAGCGGCTCCAGAACGACGCCCTCCAGTTCCGCCAGCAGACCCAGCAGCAGTGCGACCAGCTCATCGCCCGCAGCCGCCAGGAGGCCACCACGGTGCAGGAGGGGGCCAACCGCTATGCCGAACAGGTGCTGGGTGAGCTGGAGGGCCGTCTCAAGGAGATGAGCCAGGTGGTGCTCGCCGGCAGGCGCGAGCTGGTGCGCCTCCAGACCGAGGACACCGCCATCAGTGCCCCCCGCCCGGTGGCGGAGGGCGAGGCGGGAGCCAGCTCCGTGAGCCGGGCCCGCCGGGCGGCCGGCAAGCTGCGGCAGGTGGCCGGCGGGAGGGGCTGAGCCCCCCCTCGAGCTCAGACCGCCGGGCAGAGGCCCGGGGTCTGGGCCTGGCGCAGCACCTGGCCGATCGTCTGGTTCGGGGCGGAGGCGCCGTTGGAGATGGCGCTCACGTAGCGAACCCCGTCCGGGGTGTCGAGATAGCCGCTGATCGAGCGCACGCCGCTGATCGTGCCGGTCTTGCCGCGGAAACGGCCCTGCAGAGGGGTGCCGATGTATAGGTTCCGCAGGGTGCCCCGCTGACCGGCCACCGCCATCGAGGCCACGTACTGGCGGCCATAGGGATGCTGATCCATGCGCAGCAGCAGGGCTGCCAGCAGGCGGCTGGTGAGCCGGTTGGCGCGGTCGAGGCCGCTGCCGTCCATCACCCGCACCCCCTCGGTGGGCAGACCCTGCTGCTGCAGCCAGAGGGTGGTGAGCTGGCGCGACTGGTCCAGATTCCAGCTGCCGCTGGCCTGCCGCAGCAGCACTTCGGCGGTGAAGTTGTGGCTCTCGGTGTTGGCCAGGCTGAGCAGGCCGTACATAGGCACAGAGTTCTCCTCGTGCAGCAGCACCGCGTCCTGGGGGAGGGGGCTGGAGGCGGGCACCAGGGCCAGGCGGCCCTTGCCGCCCTGCTGGGTCATCAGCTTCTGCAGCAGGGCCTGCAGCCGGGCGGGCGGGTTGGCCACGGCGTCGTGGATGGCATTGCTGGTGACCGCCAGGCGGGTGATCGGGGCGCCGTAGGCGTAGGCCCGGTCGGCCGGATGCCAGCCCTGGGGCCACCAGGCCTGGGTGGGCTCCTCCGCCAGCTGAAGGGTGACCAGGCCGGGGGCATCGCCGCTGCCCCCTCCGGACCCCAGGGCCAGCTTGGCGAAGCGCTGCAGCTGCGGCACCGCCAGATCGGGGTCACCCTCCCCCGTGAGCCGCAGGGTGCCGTCCGGCAGGCGCCAGAGACGGGTGCTGAGGCGGTAGTCCGGGCCGAGCCGATCGAGCGCGAAGGCGGAGCTGATCAGCTTCTGGTTGGAGGCGGGGATGCGGGGGCGGGTGCCGTTCACGTCCGCCAGCAGACGTCCACCCGCATCCGCCACGGTGACGCTCCAGACCACCTGCTCGCCGCCGAGGGTGGCCTGCAGCCGCTGCTGCAGGGCCGGACAGCTCACCGTGGTCTGCAGCCGCGGCAGGCCCACCGGCGGCGGCATGGCCGGCAGGCTGGCCATCGGGGCCGGGGCCAGGCCGCTGGCGGAATCGGCGGCCACCACGGCCGGGCGCTGCTGGGCCAGGGCCACGCCGGGGGCGACCCCCAGCAGGGAGGCGATCAGCAGGGCGAAGGGGGAGAGGTTCCGCATCTCAGCCCTCCCCGACGCGCAGGTCGGTCACCACGCCGCTGACCCGGTACTGGTCCCCCTCCAATTCCACGGGGGCGCCGATCTTGAGGCTCTGGTTGCCGAACACCACGCCGCCTTCGCCCTTGCGGCCCTGGCCCTCCAGCACGAAGCGGGCATCGAGCCGCCCGAAGATGGCCTGGTTGGGATCGGGGGCGGTGACCACCGAGCCATCCGGCTGCACCGCCACCAGGCGGCTCTGCAGGGGCTGCAGGCGGCGGATCGCCACCTGGCCGTGGGGCTGGTTGCGGATCACGATGGCCACCTTGCCCTCCTTCTCCGCGGAGGCGATCAGGCGACCCGGATCGGCCACCGGCACGCCGCGCACATCCACGGTGACCGTGACGGGCTGGAGGTCGCCGGTGGCCTGGGCCACGGCACTGCTGAGCTTCGGGCTCCAGATCACCCCGCCCGCGGCCAGGAGAACGGCGGCTGCGGCCCCAGCATCCACCAGGCTCCAGCGGCGGGGTCGGGATGCGGGGGAATCAGCCATGGGCCTCCGTCGATGGGGGCAGTGTACGGAGGGTTTCCGGGGGCGCCAGAGGTGCCCGGGGCGCCGCTCACTGCCGCAGGCCTTCGAGGAACTGGTCCAGCACCTGTATCTGCCCTCCCAGCCCCAGGCCCTCCTCCCCGGCCAGGGCCTCGGCCACGGCTTCCCCATCGGGCTTCTGCTCGAAGGTGGTGCACGGGCGGTAGCCGTCGGGGTCGAGGCGATAGAGCTCCCAGGGGCTGGGGAAGGCGCGACGCAGGGCACCATCGGCCCGGGGCAGCAGGGCATAGGCGCTCTGCCAGCCCGAGAGGAAGCCACGGCGACGCTCCCGCGCCACGCTGCCGATCCCCACCGCCGCGTCCTCGAGGGTGCCGTTCAGCAGCACCACGGCGCCGCGATGGCCGCGGCAGACGGGTTCGACCAGGTCGTACTCCGCCGGGGTGGCGCCGACCAGCAGCAGAACCTCGGCGGGGGCGTCCGGCTCAGCCTCGGCGCTGCGGCGGAGCCGGTCGCCGAGGCTGGCGATCGCCTCCGCCAGATCGGGCGCATCGCGGCGGGCCAGGGCCGTGGCGCCCGCATCGCCGAACAGCAGCTGCAGGGCAATGCCCTGCTCCCGCAGGGTCCGGGCCAGCCGCAGGGCCACTGGCAGCAGGCGCAACCCCTCGAAGCGCCATTCCACGGTCCAGCGGCCGGTGGGCTCGGCCACCAGGGCGGCCCGCAGGGCCTCGAGGGCCTGGGACTCGGCGGCACGGAGATCGGCGGGGAGCATCGGCGGCGGGCGGCGTGGGCGCGACCCTACCCAGCCCCGGCCACCGCAGCCCGGGCCCGCTCCAGGGCCGCCGGCAGACCCTCCAGCTGCTCGGGCTGCAGCCAGGGCCCCAGGCTGATGCGCAGGCCGCTGGCGGCCACTGTCTCCGGCAGGCCCATCGCCAGCAGCACCGGGCTGGCGCCGCTTCCTGCCCCACTGCTGCAGGCCGAGCCGCTGCTCACCGCATAGCCCTCCCGCCACAGGGCCCGCACCAGGGCCCGGCCGGGCAGGGGCTGGCCGGTCGGATCGGCCACCAGCAGGCTGATGTGGTGGGGCAGACGCCCCGATCCCTCCCCGGGGCGGGGACCGCTCAGGCGAATGCCCGGCAGGGCCAGCAGAGCCTCGAGCAGCCGGTCGCGCAGCGGCTCGAGCGGATCCCTGCCCTCCTGGGACGCGAGCCGCCCGGCCGCCAGATCGAGAGCCGCCGCGAAGCCCGCCGCCAGCGCCACCGGCTCGGTGCCCCCGCGCCGGCCGCCCTCCTGCCCGCCGCCGCCGATCAGGGGGGAGATCTCCACGCCGGGGGCGAGGGCCAGGGCACCGATGCCGCGCGGACCCTGCAGCTTGTGGGCCGTGCAGCTGAGCAGGTCCACCGGCAGCTGCCCCAGATCGACGGGCCGGTGGCCCACCACCTGCACCGCATCGGTGTGGAACAGCACCCCGGCGGCGCGGCAGCGGGCCCCGATCGCCTCGATCGGCTGCACGGTGCCCACCTCGCTCTGGCCCCACAGCACCGAAACCAGGCGGGTGGGCGGCTCCAGCAGCCGCTCCAGAACGTCGAGGTCCACCACGCCGGAATCGTCCACCGCCAGCAGCTGCACCTCCCAGCCCCGCTGCGCCAGCTGGGCGGCGGCGGCAACGAGGGCGGGATGCTCCACCGCGGAGATCAGCACGCGCCCGGGCGGGAGCCGGGCGGCGGCCCCCAGCAGGGCGGCATGGTTGGCCTCGCTGCCGCCGGAGAGGAACACCAGCTGGCCTGGATCAGCGCCGAGGTGGGCGGCCACCTGCAGGCGGCTGCGCTCCAGACGCTCCGCCGCGGCCAGCCCGAAGCCATGCAGGCTGGAGGGATTCGCCCAGGCCTCGGCCTGGGCGTCGGCCATGGCCTGCAGCACCGGCGCAGCCGGCGGGCTGGTGGCACAGGCGTCGAGGTAGACCCCAGCCCCCTGAAGCTCAGCCGCCAAGGCCGCCGTCCTGGCTGGCCCGGGCCCGGGTGCGCTCCTCCAGGGAGTTGGTGGCGATCGCCACCAGGTCGTCGAGGGAGCTGCGCTCCAGCAGGGCCGCCACCCGGGCGCGGGCCTCGGCGCTGGGGCAGTTGTCCGGGCGGATGCAGCCGTTCACGCACACCACGGCACAGTTGATTTCGGGCGACACAGCGGCCGGCGCGGCGGAGGCTGCAGGAGCGGGCTGGGGCGCAGCCCCGCGTGCGGCCGGCGGCACCGCCACGGGAGCGGCAGCCTCAGGGGCTGCAGAAGCGGGGGACCCTGGTAGACCGCGGCTGGGGTCTTCCAAGAGCGCGGGATTCACCACCCCATCGAAGACGGCCTCGGCCGGCCCATCCATGAACAGGTGCCCGCTCGTTTCGTCCCAGTGGATCTCGAGCGGGCCGCCCGGCAGATCGAGGCGGGCACGCCGCTCACACAGGCCGAGGCTGTGGCACACCACGAGGGTGGCGCAGGCGCCGGTGCCGCAGGCCAGGGTGGGGCCGGCGCCCCGCTCCCACACCCTCATCACCAGATGGCCGGGGTGGAGAACCTGCACGAAATGCACGTTGGTGCGGGCCGGGAAGGCCGGATGCACCTCGAGCTCGGCGCCGAAGCGCTCCAGCTCCACCGCCTCCAGATCGGTCACGGGGATCACCACATGGGGATTGCCCATGCCGGCCGCCCCCACCGCGAAGCTGTAGCCCGCCGCCTCCAGTTCCCCCTGGGGAATGCCGGCCTCCCCCATGGGCAGGGTGGTGGGCACCGCGGCCGGCTCCAGGAAGGGCGCCCCCATGTCCACGCGGATGGTGCCGTCGCTCAGCAGCTCGGGCACGATCCGCCCCGCCAGGGTCTCCACCTGCCAGGAGCGGCCGGGGGCGTCGCCGTCGCTGTCGGCCAGAAAGCGGGCCAGACAGCGGATGCCGTTGCCGCACATCTCAGGCTCGGTGCCGTCGGCGTTGAAGATCCGCATGCGCAGCTCCCCGTCCGCCTGGGGCGGCAGGGCCAGGATCACGCCATCGCCCCCCACCCCGAAGCGCCGGTCGCAGAGGCGGCGCACCAGCTCCGGGGTGAGGCCAAGGCTGTCGTCCCCGGGCTCGGCGGAGCGGCCGTCGAGCATGAGGAAATCGTTGCCCAGGCCTTGATACTTGCTGAACTGGAGCACGATGGGGCATGCCGGGAGCTGGCGGCGATCCTAGGAATGCCGCACCATCCGCCCCAACTGCAGCGGCGCCGGGACGGCACCGCGCCCGCCACGCTCCTCCATGGAACAGTTCTTCGAACAACGCGCCGCCACCCTGGACACCACCCAGCCCGGGGTGCGCCACATCCAGCAGCTCATCCGGGAGAAGACCCCAGTGAGCCTGCTGCTGCACGGCGGCACCGAGGTGGAGGGGGTGATCCAGTGGCAGGACGTCTTCTATCTGGGGGTGCAGCATGAGGACGGCAGGCCGCTGCACCTGGTGAACCGCAACACCATCTGCGTGCTCCGGGCCCTCGGCTGAGCGGCGGCAGCGCCCGTTGGGCTGTGGCACGATCACAGGCTGCCCTGCGGCCCTGCAGCCCCGCCGTGACCGAATCCCCGCGCTACCAGCCCCAGACGATCGAGAAGCGCTGGCAGGAGATCTGGGAGCGGCACGGCCTGCACGCCACGCCCTCCGACCGGGAGGGCGGTGAACCCTTCTATGCCCTCTCGATGTTCCCCTATCCCTCGGGGAGTCTGCACATGGGGCATGTGCGCAACTACGTGATCACCGATGTGATCGCCCGGGCGGCGCGGATGCGGGGCCACCGGGTGCTCCATCCGATGGGCTGGGACGCCTTCGGCCTGCCGGCGGAGAACGCCGCGATCGAGCGGGGCGTGGATCCCGGCGCCTGGACCGACCAGAACATCGCGGCGATGCGCGACCAGCTGCGCGAGCTCGGTCTTTCGATCGACTGGGACCGGGAGGTGGCCACCTGCCACGCCGATTACTACCGCTGGACCCAGTGGCTGTTCCTGCAGTTCCTCGAGGCGGGCCTGGCCTACCAGAAGGACGCCACCGTGAACTGGGATCCGGTGGACCAGACGGTGCTGGCCAATGAGCAGGTGGACAGCGAGGGGCGCTCCTGGCGCTCCGGAGCCCTGGTGGAGAAGCGCAAGCTGCGCCAGTGGTTCCTGAAGATCACCGCCTACGCCGATCAGCTGCTCGACGACCTTCCCAAGCTGGAGGGCTGGCCGGAGCGGGTGCGCACCATGCAGGCCAACTGGATCGGGCGCAGCACCGGTGCCGAGCTGCAGTTCACCGTGGTCGACGCCGCCGGCCACGACACGGAGCAGCGGATCACCGTGTTCACCACCCGGCCGGACACGATCTTCGGCGCCAGCTACGTGGTGCTGGCCCCCGAGCATCCCCTGGTGGCCCCGCTCACCACCAAGGAGCAGGAGATCGCGGTGGAGGCCTTCTGCGACCTGGTGAGCCGCCAGAGCGAGCTGGAGCGCACGGCGGACGACCGGCCGAAGCGGGGCGTGCCGATCGGCGCCCGGGTCCGCAATCCGGCCAACGGCGAGCTGATCCCCCTCTGGATCGCCGACTACGTGCTCGCCGACTACGGCACCGGCGCCGTGATGGGCGTGCCCGCCCACGACCAGCGCGACTTCGTGTTCGCGCGGCAGTACGAGCTGCCGGTGCGGCAGGTGATCGTGCCCGAGGGCAGCGATGAGCACGCCTTCGAGGGCGGTGCCTGGACTGAATCCGGCGTGCTGATCCACTCCGGCCGCTTCGACGGCATGGCCAGCGGCGAGGCGAAGCAGGCGATCGTGGCGGCAGCCGAGGAAGAGAGCTGGGGCCAGGGGAAAATCACCTATCGCCTGCGCGACTGGCTGATCTCCCGCCAGCGCTACTGGGGCTGCCCGATCCCGGTGGTCCACTGCCCGAGCTGCGGCGTGGTGCCGGTTCCGGCCGAGCAGCTGCCGGTGGAGCTGCCCCGCGATGTGGCCTTCAGCGGCAAGGGCGGTTCCCCCCTGGCCCAGCTGGAGGAGTGGGTGGAGGTGGCCTGCCCCTGCTGCGGCGGCGCGGCCAGGCGCGAGACCGACACCATGGACACCTTCATGTGCTCCAGCTGGTACTTCCTCCGCTACAGCGACCCCCACAACACCGCCCTGCCCTTCAGCCGCGATGCGGTGGATTCCTGGCTGCCGGTGGACCAGTACGTGGGCGGCATCGAACACGCCATCCTGCACCTGCTCTATTCCCGCTTCTTCACCAAGGTGCTGCGGGACCGTGGGCTGCTGGGCTTCGATGAGCCCTTCCGCCGGCTGCTCACCCAGGGCATGGTGCAGGGGATCACCTACCGCAATCCCGCCAGCGGCCGCTACATCGCCCCGGGCGATGTGGCCGACCCCACCGACCCGCGCGATCCGGTGAGCGGCGAGGTGCTGGAGGTGTTCTTCGAGAAGATGTCGAAGTCGAAGTACAACGGCGTCGATCCGGCGGTGGTGATCGACCGCTACGGCGCCGATACGGCCCGCATGTTCATCCTCTTCAAGGCGCCGCCCGAGAAGGATCTCGAGTGGGATGACGCCGATGTGGAGGGGCAGTTCCGCTTCCTGCAGCGCCTCTGGCGGCTGGTGGATGGGGCCTGCGAACGGGGGCTGCGGCTTGAGCGCACCGGCGGCATCCCGCCGGAGGTGGGGGCAGGAGACCTGCAGGACGACGAACGGGAACTGCGCCGCGCCGTGCACACCGCGATCGAGGCCGTCAGCGAGGACCTCAGCGGCGAGGAGCTGCAGTGCAACACGGCGGTGTCCGAGCTGATGAAGCTCAGCAACGCCATGGCCTCCCACCTGGCCGGCAGCCGCGATGGCATCGCCTGCGAGGCCCTGCGCACCCTGCTGCTGCTGCTGGCCCCCTTCGCCCCCCATCTGGCCGAGGAACTCTGGCAGCGCCTCGGCGGTGGGGCCGGGCAGGAGCCGGCGGCGGCCAGCATCCACCGCCAGGGCTGGCCCGTGGTGGATCCGTCCGCCCTGGTGCGCAGCACCATTCCGCTGGTGATCCAGGTGAAGGGCAAGGTGCGCGGCAACCTGGAGGTGCCGGCCGATGCCGACGCCGCCACCCTCGAGAAGCTGGCGCTGGAAAGCGAGATCGCCGAGCGCTGGCTGCAGGGCCAGGCTCCCCGCCGGGTGATCGTGGTGCCGGGCAAGCTCGTGAACCTGGTGCCCTGAGGCTCAGCCCCTGCGGAAGCGCAGGGTCTCGGGCTGACGCCAGTCCCCCTCGGCGCGGTAGCCGCGGGGGTTGGCGCACAGGTGCCGCAGGATCCAGAAGATGGATTCGGGGCTCTCGGCCTGGAGCTGCTGCTGCAGCTGCTCCAGGCTGCGCTCCTGGCCATCGGCGAGGGCGGCCTCGAGCCGCTCCTGCAGGGAGAGGATCGCGGCGGCGGCCTTCTTGCCGGCCTCCACGCCCGGCTGGTCGTAGGCGTTGATGTTCACCAGTTCGCCGTAGAGCCCCACGGCGCGCTCGAACAGGGCGACCAGGGCACCGAGGCCGCGGGCGTCGAAGCGGCGCAGCGTGATCGTCATCGACTGGCGGCCGCCCTCCATCAGGGCTGAGCGGGTGCCCTGCAGGAAGCCCTCCAGGAAATCCCCCGGCCGCTCGCCGTGGAGGCTGCCGATGTCCTCCGGATCATCGAGCGCTTCGATGAAGGTCACGAAGAAGTTGTCCACTCCGTCGCGCAGCTGCTGCACGTAGGCGTGCTGGTCGGTGGAGCCCTTGTTGCCGTACACGGCGATGCCCTGGTTCACCACCTGGCCGTCGCGGTCGAGCTGCTTGCCCAGCGACTCCATCACCAGCTGCTGCAGATAGCGGCTGAACACCTCCAGCCGGTCGCGGTAGGGCAGCACCACCATGTCCCGAGCGCCGCGCCCGCCACCGGCCTTGAACCAGGCGGCGGCCATCAGGGCCGCCGGGTTCTCCTCCAGGCTCGCCACGCGGGTGGCCGCATCCATGCGGGCGGCGCCATTCAGGAATGCCCGGATATCCGCACCGGAGAGCACCCCGGGCAGCAGCCCCACGGCGCTGGTGATGCTGGTGCGGCCGCCCACCCAGTCGAACATGTCGAAGCGCTGCAGCCAGCCCTCGCCGGCGGCGAGCTCATCGAGCCGGCTGCCGAGCATGGTCACCGCCACAGCCTGCGCACTCCAGGTGCCGCCGCGGCTCTCGATCCGGGCGCGGGCCTGCTCCATGCCCAGCCGCGGCTCGGGGGTGCCGCCGGACTTGCTCACCACGATCACCAGGGTGGTGCGCAGGCGATCCTCCAGCTGGGCAAGGGTGCGGCTGAGGCCCTGGGGATCGACGTTGTCGCAGAAGTGGAAGGGCAGGCCGCCCTCCTGCAGGGCGCGGATCATCAGCAGCGGGCCGAGGCCGGAACCGCCGATGCCGATCCAGAGCACATCGCTGAAGCGCTCCCCGCCTGGGGCCGTGATCGTGCCGTCGAGCACCCCGCGGCCGAAGGCCTCGATCCGGTCGACCTCGGCGGCGATGTGGGCGGCGCTGGCGGGATCGGGCGCCAGATCCGGAGCCCGCAGCCAGTAGTGGCCCACCATGCGCTGCTCATCGGGGTTGGCGATGGCGCCCGCCTCCAGGGCCGCCATGGCGGCGAAGGCCTGATCGAAGCGCGGTCGCAGGGCCTCGAGATCGGGCCCATCGATCGCCATGCGGCTCACATCGAACCAGATCCTGAGTTCCTCGTGATACCAGAGCAGCGCACAGAAGCGCCGCCACTGGGTCGCCGGGTCGTGACCGTTGAACGCGGGAAGCTGGGACATGGGGCCTGAACCGCCGGCGGGGGAGACCCCTGGAACGTATCGGGGCTGCAGGAGGAACCGCAACCGCACACCAACCGACTACACAGCCTGGAGGATTGCTTAGGTTTGTACCAGAAAGTTTTCACCTCTCCCTTCCCTTTCCGCCGCCGTGCTGCGCTTCCCTTCCGTGCTGCGCCCTCCGCACCACCCCGCGGCCGGGGCGAGTGGAGTTGGAGTTCCTTCCGGACGGCTGCGCCGCACTTTCCTGCTGGTGCTTTCCGCCCTGCTCGGGGCCTCGATCGGTGGCCTCGGCCAGAGCCCTTCCCATCTGCGGGTGCTGCTCACCGAACCGAGCCTCACCACCAGCATCAGCACCGACGGCAGTGACCCCACCGGCTCGGTGAACGAGGGGCAGCGCGCCAACCCGATCGACTTCACCGCCGAGGAACTACGCGAGCTGCAGCGCCGCTTCGGCGTCCATGGCCCGCAGCCGGCCCTGGCCCAGCTGTTCACCGAGGGGCTCGACCAGCTCGAGCCGCTGCGTTCCCACACTCTCACCCGGCTGGAGGAGCTGCGGCCGGTGATCCTTAGCGAATCCCGCCGCCGCCGGGTGAATCCGATGCTGGTGGCCGCCGTGCTCTTCGATGAGATGCAGCACGCCAAACCCGGCGAGGACCACCCGATCGCAGTCCAGTCGGGCCTGTTCAGCACCCTCGGACCCGCCCAGCTCGGCCTTGGGGAGATGGTGCACCAGGGCCTGCTGGCCGAGGATGCCAGCCCGGAGGAGATCCAGGCCGCCCGGGAGCAGCTGCTCGATCCGGCCCGCAACGTGAGCTTGCTGGTGGGCAAGTTCGCCCGTCTGCAGCGGCAGCTGGAACTGCGCGATCCGCTGCCGCCGATCGCCAGCCGCTCGCCCCGGGAGGCCAAGGCCCTCGCCACCCTGGCCTATCTGCACAACGGCAAGCTCGACTACCCCTCCCGGGTGCTGCGCTACATGCAGGACCCGGCCCTCCATGCCCTGCTCTACGGCCACCGCCGCGAACAGCTCAGCCCCCTGATCTGAGCCCCTCCCGGCGGGTGAGGGCTGGATCCGGGCAGAGCATCCCCAGGGCTGCCAGCCGCACCTGCAGTTCCCCCCACTCGAAGCTGCGCGGGTCGGAGCGCTCTCCCCCCTGGTCCACATGCCGGTGGGTGGTGATCCGCGAGGCGGGGAACGAAAAGCGCCGCATCCAGTCGGTGAGCACCACGGCCAGGGCGTCGTACTGGGCGGCGCTGTAGCCGCTGTGGCTCGGGGCGTCGTCCTCGCCGTCGATCGGGGTCTCGAGACTCAGGTGCAGGGCGAAGTTGTTCACCGAGCCCCCCACGCTGGGGTTGGTGATCACCCACTGCCCGTCGAAGGCGGAATTGCCCGCCCCGAAGGCCCGCTGGGAGGGATCCACCGTCTGGATGATGCTGCCGTCCTCGCCGATCAGGGTGTGGTAGCTCACCTGGTCCTCGTCGCGGGGGTGGGGGGTGAGGAAGGTGTTCAGGGCCGAGCTGATGCCGAACACCGTCTCGTGCAGCACCACCATCTGGGGGCGGGGATCCACCGGGTTGCCGTAGGCGTCCTTGTGGAAGCGTTCGCCGTAGTTGCTGGGATCGATCTGGATGCGCTGCTGCTTCTCCGGCAGCTTCGCCAGCAGGGTCTCCAGCCGCTGGCGCAGCTCGGGCGGCGGCGGGCTGCAGGTGGTCCGCAGCGGAGAGGTCCAGCTGGCGCGCACCGGGGGAGCCGGGACGTGCCGACGGCCGGGTGGAGGGGCCGAGGGGGGCTGACGCACCTCCTGCAGCAGCTCCAGCAGGGAGGGTCCCCCGTCTGCGGCGGAGGCCACCAGCTGGCGCGCCAGCCAGCCCAGCCCCACCAGCGCCACCACGCCCCCCACGGTGCAGAGCAGCACCGGCGCAGGGGGGAGGGAAAAGGGAAGGCGGAGCCGGGAGTGGGTGCGGAAGATCGTCTGTCTTCGTCGCTTTCGGCGCCAGCGCCGGGGCAGCAGGGCAGGCAGCAACCTCATGGCACCAGCGACAGCCAGGCCCGGCGGCGCTCCAGCACCTCCGCGGCGGGATCGGACTGCCAGGACAGCTTCCAGCGCTCCACCCGCGGCGGCCGGGGCACGAGCTTCAGGCGCCGCACCAGACCCTCGCGGCCGATCCAGAGCTCGAGGGGGAGGGCCGGCGGCCCGTCTTCCTCCCCCTGGGGCAGGGGCAGCTCGAGGAAGGGGTCGCGGCCGAGGGCCTCGAGATCCTCCGGGGTGCGCTGCCGCCGGCCCGCCAGGGCCAGCAGCTCATCCCCCACATCCACCCCGGCCCGGCAGGCGGGGCCGCCCCGCTCCACCCCCTGCACCACCAGGGCGGAGGCCTGGACAGTGGCGGAGAGGCCCAGATCCGGCCCTGCGGCCCTCTCCGGCAGCAGTTCCAGGCCCACGCTGGCCAGGTAGGTGTCCAGATCGGGCTCGTCGGCCTCGCTGGTGCCCTCCAGCCAGCGGGGCAGGAGCTCCGCCAGGGCGGCATCCTCCCGGCGGAAGAGCGCCAGCAGGTCGTCGGGGCCATAGCCCCGGCCGTGGCGCCCCCAGTGCTGCCAGAGATGGCGGAGCACCACCGCCAGGCAGGACCCCACGGCCCGCAGGTGCAAATCCAGCGCCAGGGCCACCACCGCCCCCTTGAGGTAGTAGCTCACCTGGTTCTCCGGGGAGGTGGCGTCGGCGCGGTAGAGCTTCACCCAGGCCTCCTCGCTGCTCTGGCGCAGGCTCTGGATGCGGCGGCCGCGGTTGAGCCGGTAGCGGCTGAGGTCGGCGCCGAGGTCCTCCAGGAGGTCGTCCTCGCTGCTGCAGCCGGCCAGCAGGGGGAGCAGCTGGTCGTAGTAGCTGGTGACCCCCTCGGCGAACCAGAGGGTGGGCACGATCACCTCGCGGTCGTAGTTGATCGGGCAGAGCTCGGCGGGCCGCAGCCGCCGCACGTTCCACTGGTGCAGGTACTCGTGGGCCACCAGCTGGAGCAGGCGCCGCCGGCCCTCGGGGCGGCCCAGGGTTCTGCGGCCGTACTGGAGCACGGTGCTGCGGTCGTGCTCCAGACCGCCGTAGCCGTTCTCCAGCAGGTGGAGCACGAACAGATAATCGGGCGCCGCCGGGGCCTCCTCCCCGATCAGGCGGCAGCAGGCCCCGCAGACCCGCTCCACATCCGCCAGCCAGTCAGGATCCACCGCCGGCAGATCGCCGCCCCAGCCCACCCAGCGGTGGGGGATGCCGGCCACGGTGAAGGCGTGGCTGGGATGGGGCCCCACCTCCACCGGGGTGTCGATCAGCTGGTCGGCATCGGCGGCCAGCCAATGGCCGTCTTCACTGCGGGGGAGGGGCACGAAGGGCTCCCAGCCCGGCGGCAGCTCCAGGGCGAGGCGGTGGGGTTCCCAGCGCTCCCCGTCCACCAGCAGCAGCACCGCGGCCAGGGTGACGAAGCCGTGGTCCGCGTTGAGGTGGCAGGTGCGCACCGAGAGCTCGGTGGCCTGGTGCCAGCTGCGGATCTCCACCTCCTCGTCGGGGGCCAGATCTTCGATCTGCCAGCGGTTGGGGGCCAGGCGGCGCGGGGAGAGGGAGCGTCCGCCCTGGCTCACCTCCAGGCTCTCCAGGTGGCGGGCGTACTCCCGCAGCAGGTAGGAGCCCGGCGTCCAGCGGGGAAGGTGGAAGGAAAGCCTGGGGCCCCGGGGCCGGAACCGCAGAGAGGCCTGGAGACGGTGCCGGGACGCCTCCGTGAAGTCCAGGGTCAGCAGGGGCACCGTGAGCCGATCCTCAGGAGGCCAGGGTGATCCGGGCTCCCGCGAAGCCGGCCTCGGCCTCCTGCAGGGCCAGGCGGCCGGCATAGCGGCGGGTGAGTTCGGAGAGCAGGGTCTGGAGGGAGCGGGAGCGGCTGATGCGCTGCAGATCACCCACCAGGGCGAGGCTGCCGTCCCTCTGGCGGGCCCAGCCCAGGCTCAGGCCGGCCTCCACCTCCACCTGCAGCTCCACCGGCACCGACTCTCCGGCGAAGCCGCGCAGGCTGCCGCCCCAGTGGGGCTGCTGGCCCATCGACGCCAGACTGGCCGCAAGGCAGTCGGCGTCACGCAGGACGGTGGGCAGGATGGACAGATGGGACATGGACGCGATGCCCGCTTGGGCAGACCCTAGCGATCCCCTGCCCTCCGTCCAGTGGCCATTGCCACCACTGCAGGAGCCCGATCTGCGGCAGAGCGACCTGCGGGAGAGCTCGCCGCTGCTGCGGCTGGGGGTGATGGCCTCGGGGGAAGGCAGCAACTTCGAGGCCCTGGTGGAGGCCTGCCGCCAGGGGCGACCCGCAGCGGAGGTGGCGCTGCTGGTGGTCAACAACCCCGGCTGCGGTGCCGCCCTGCGGGCGGAGCGGCTCGGCATCCCCTGCCGCACCCTCGATCACCGCCAGCAGCCCAGCCGCGAAGCCCTGGACCGGGCCCTGATCGAGGCCTTCCGCGAGGCCGGGGTGGAGCTGGTGGTGATGGCGGGCTGGATGCGGATCGTCACCCCGTTGCTGATCGCCGCCTATCCGGAGCGGCTGGTGAACATCCACCCCTCCCTGCTCCCGAGCTTCCGCGGCATGGACGCCATCGGCCAGTCCCTGGCGGCGGGGGTGCGGCTCACGGGCTGCACGGCCCATCTGGTGAGCGAGGAGGTGGATGCGGGTCGCATCCTGGTGCAGGCGGCGGTGCCGGTGCTCGACAGCGACGATCACGACAGCCTCGCGACCCGCATCCACGCGCAGGAGCACCGCATCCTTCCCCTGGCAGTGGCCCTGGCGGCCAAGCGGCTGGCCTCGGGCACAGATGGGGCGGCTGCCCTCCAGGGGCCTGCCCCTCAGGGATAGAAGGGCAGCAGGGGCAGACCGGTGCCCGCCGGCAGGCCGGCCATCAGGTTGAGGCACTGCACCCCCTGGCCGGCCTGGCCCTTGATCAGGTTGTCCACGGCGCTCATCACGATCAGCTGGCCGGTGCGGGGATCGGCCTGCACCGAGAGCAGGGCCCGGTTGGTGCCCCGCACCCACTTGGTGGAGGGATAGGTGCCCACCGGCAGCACCTCCACCGCCTCGGCATGGCGGTAGGCGGCGGCCAGCAGGGTGGTGCAGTCGGCCGCGGTGAGGCCGGGATCGCGCAGGCGCCCGTACACGGTGGCGAGCAGCCCGCGCACCATCGGCATCAGGTGGGGGGTGAACTGCAGCTGGATCGGATGGCCCGCCGCCTCGCCGGCCAGCTGCTCGATCTCGCTGGTGTGGCGGTGGCCGACCACGCCGTAGGGAGCCACCGCCTCACTGGCCTCGGCCAGCAGCAGGTGCTCCTTCGCGGCCCGGCCGCCGCCGGAGGTGCCGGTCTTGGCGTCGATCACGATGCCGCGGGTGTCGATCAGGCCCTGCTGCAGGAAGGGCAGCAACGCCAGCAGGCTGGCGGTGGGGAAACAGCCGGGGGCGGCCACCAGCCGGGCCGTGCGGATCCGCTCCTCGCCCCACTCCACCAGGCCGTACACCGCCTCCTGGCAGAGGCCGGCGTCGTCGCGGGGCACCTCGCGCGCCTCGGCGGCATACACCTCCTGCCACTGGGCCAGGGAGCGGTAGCGGAAATCGGCCGAGAGGTCCACCACCTTCACCCCCCGCTCCAGCAGGGGCGGCACCAGCCGGGCCGCCAGGCCGTTCGGCAGGCTGAGCACGGCCAGATCGGCGGCGGCGGCGATCGCATCCGGATCCGGGGCCTGCACCACCGGATCCCCCTCCAGAGGAAGGAAGGGCACCAGCTCGCTCCAGCGCTTGCCCGAGCTGCGCTCTCCGCCGAGGAAGGTGACCCTCAGATGGGGATGGCCGTGCAGCAGCCGCAGGGTCTGCAGGCCGCCGTAGCCGCTGGCACCGACCACCGCTACCCGGGAGGCGGTGGCGGCAGGAGCGGTGGAGAGAGCCATGCCGGAGTCACGGGAACGGCCGATCGTACCGGGCTCTATAAAGGACCATTGCGACTCGGCCCCCGGCCTTGACCGCCATTTCCGACCCGACCCGACCCGGCCCGAATCCCGCGACCGGCCCGAATCCCGCCGAAGGATCCGCCGGAGAGACGATCCGATTCGACGCCATCGCCGATGCCCTCGCGGCGATCCGCAACGGGGACGCGATCGTGGTGGTGGACGACGAGAACCGGGAGAACGAGGGCGACCTGATCTGCGCGGCCCAGTTCGCCACCCCGGAGCAGATCAACTTCATGGCCACCGAAGCCCGGGGGCTGATCTGCCTGGCGATGGAGGGCGAGCGGCTCGACCAGCTCGACCTGCCGCTGATGGTGGATCGCAACACCGACAGCAACCAGACCGCCTTCACCGTGA
>JBMLOS010000178.1:0-2586 GCA_049242845.1 Prochlorococcaceae cyanobacterium | reverse complement strand
GCTGGCTGGTGTCCTTCACGATCAGCACCAGGCTCAGCCCCACCAGGAACACGAACCCCGATTGCAGGAAGGCCATCTGGAACCGCTCCGGCAGGGGTCGTCCCCGCAGACCCTCGAACAGCAGCAGCACGAACTGGCCGCCGTCCAGCAGGGGAAGGGGCAGGGCGTTGAGCACGGCCAGGTTGATCGAGATCAGGGCGGTGAACAGATAGAGGCTGCCTCCCCCCTGCTTGGCGAGCGAGGCGCGCCCATCTCCACGATCTTCACCGGCCCGGACACCTGGCCGGCGGTTTCGCCGAAACGCGTGACCAGGGTGCCGAAGCCCTCCACCGTGCGGCGGGTGAGGGTGAGGAATTCACGGTTGGCCTGGCGGATCGGCTCGAGCGGACCGCGCGGCGCGCGGAACACCTCGGTGCCGTTCGGCTGCAGCTGGGCGCCGATGCGGCCGATGCCGCCCTGCTCGTTCGGGGTGAGCTGCAGGGTGAAGCGATGTTCGCCCCGCTGGGCCTCCAGGGCCAGGGAGCGTCCGGGGGCCGCCTTGATGTCCTGCACCAGGCCCGCCACCGCCTCCTGGCCGCCTTGCAGGGCCACGCCATCGAGGCCCACGATCCGGTCGCCCGGCTGGAGGCCCGCCAGGGCCGCCGGCTGACCCGGCTGCACCCCGGCCACCAGGATCCCGGGAGTGGCGCTCAAGCCGGCGGGGATCCCCACCACCACCCCCTGGGCCACCAGCACCAGCCAGGCCAGCAGCAGGTTGGCGATCACGCCCGCGGCGATCACCAGGGCCCGCTGGGGCAGGGGCCGGTTGCGCAGCAGATCGGGGTCGTCGGCGGGCACCTCACTGGTTTCGTCGTCGTCCGGGAAGGCCACGTAGCCGCCCAGCGGAATCGCCCGCAGGGCGAACTGCACCCCGCGGCGGCGGCGCTGCAGCAGCACCGGACCGAACCCGATCGAGAAGCCGCTCACCCGGATTCCCTGCCAGGTGGCGGCGAAGAAATGCCCCGCCTCGTGCACCACGATCAGCCCCGCCAGGATCGCCAGTGCCGTGAGAACACCCATGCAGTTCCGGGAGGGGGAATCTCCCCATTGTGATGGTTGCCGGTCCGCGCCGTGTTCCGGAGCTCCATGCGGAGCTTCTAGGCAGCGCTGATCCGCTCGCTGCCGAAATAGGGCACGAGGGCCGCGGGCAGCTGCACGCTGCCGTCGGCCTGCTGGCCGTTCTCCAGCAGGGCGGCCATGGTGCGGCCCACCGCCAGCCCGCTGCCGTTGAGGGTGTGCAGCAGGCGGGTGGTCTTGCCTTCCTTCATGCGGATCGCCGAGCGGCGGGCCTGGAAGTCGCCGCAGGTGCTGCAGCTGGAGATCTCCCGGTAGGCGCCGGCGCCGGGCAGCCACACCTCCAGGTCGTAGGTGCGGGCCGCGGAGAAGCCCAGATCGCCGGTGCAGAGCTCGATGCGGCGGTAGGGCAGCTCGAGGGCCTCCAGCACGGCCTCGGCGTCGGCGGTGAGCTGGGCGTGGGCCTCGCCTGAGTGGTCCGGGTGGCAGAACCAGTAGAGCTCCACCTTGTGGAACTGGTGCAGCCGGATCAGGCCACGGGTGTCGCGCCCGTAGGAGCCGGCCTCGCGGCGGAAGCAGGGCGTGAACGCCACATAGCGGAGCGGCAGCTGGTCGGCGGGGATCACCTCATCGCGGTGCAGCGAGGTCACCGGCACCTCGGCCGTGGGCGTGAGCCAGAGGTCGTCGTCCGCGCAGCGGAAACTCTCCTCGGCGAACTTGGGCAGCTGCCCCGACCCGGTGAGGCTGGCGCTGTTCACCAGGATCGGCGGCAGCACCTCCCGGTAGCCCCGGCTGCCGTGCAGATCGAGCATGAAGTTGATCAGGGCCCGCTCCAGCCGGGCGCCCTGGCCCAGCAGGGTCACGAAGCGGCTCTGGGCGATGCGCACGCTGCGTTCGGTCTCGAACAGGCCCAGCCGATCGGCGATCTGCCAGTGCTCCTCGAGGGTTTCACCCTCGGCGGGAAGGCGGGGAGTTCCCCAGCGCCGCACCTCCACGTTGTCGCGCTCGTCGCGCCCGTCGGGGCTGAGGGGAGAGGGCAGGTTGGGCAGGGTGAGGAGCTGCTCCCGCAGCTGCGCCTCGAGGGCCTTCTCCTCCTCTTCGAGCCGGGCCACCTCCTGCTTGAGCCGGTTGCCCTCGTCGCGCAGGGCCTGCACCTCCGGCCCTCCGGGGGCGGCGCCGGAGCGGATTTTCTGCCCCACCTCCTTGCCGATGCGGTTGCCCTCGGCCTGGAGTCCGCTGCGCTGCTCCTCCAGGTCGCGCTCCTGGAGGGCGATCGCCTGCAGGCCGGTGAGATCGAGTTCCATGCCGCGTCTGCCGAGCTGATCGCTGATCAGCTCGGGGTTGTCGCGCAGCAGGCGCTGATCCAGCACGGTCGGGGGGGCGGGTGAGCGGCAGCCTAGGGGCCGACCCGGACGGCCTTCCGCAGGGGGCGTGTGGTGCCTCAGAGCACCTGCACCACCTCGCTCACCTCGGGAATCGCCTCGCGGAGTTTGCGCTCGATGCCCATCTTCAGGGTCATGGTGCTGCTGGGGC
>JBMLOS010000177.1:0-9590 GCA_049242845.1 Prochlorococcaceae cyanobacterium | reverse complement strand
CCGTGGTGGAGGTGGGGGTGGATGTGCCGGAGGCGAGCGTGATGGTGATCGAGCATGCCGAGCGCTTCGGGCTGGCCCAGCTGCACCAGCTGCGCGGCCGGGTCGGACGCGGTGCGGCCGCCTCCCACTGCCTGCTGCTGCACGACGGCGACAACGCCGTGGCCCGCCAGCGGCTGGAGGTGCTGGTGGGGAGCAACGACGGCTTCACCATCGCCGAGATGGATCTGCAGCTGCGCGGCCCGGGGCAGGTGCTGGGCACCCGCCAGTCCGGCCTGCCGGATCTGGCCCTGGCCAGCCTCGCCGACGACGGCGCCATCCTGGAACTCGCCCGGGAGGTGGCGCAGGAGCTGATCGAGCGGGATCCCTCCCTGGAGCGCCACCCGGCCCTGGCCCGGGCCCTGGAGGAGCAGCGGCTGCGGCAGCTGGAGGCGACCCGCTTGAATTGAGCCGGCGCCTGACGGCTGCCCGTTCGCTTTCCACGCTTCTGCCCATGCGGCCCTGGAGTCCGATTCCGATCGCCGACAACCGGGAGCCCCTGATCCCCCTGCCGCCGGATCTGCTGCGTCTTGAGCCCCATCCCTACCAGGCGCTCGGTGCCCCCTACGGCAGCGCGGCCGGCCCCTTCCAGCTGCGCAGCGGCGTGGTGGAGCGGCTGCTGCAGGCCCAGGAGGCGTTGCAGCGGCTGGAGCCCACCTGGCGGCTGGCGATCTTCGATGCCTGGCGCCCCGTGGCGGTGCAACGGTTCATGGTGCGGTTCACGGTGCAGCAGGAATGCGAGCGGCTGGGCCTCGAGGCCGCTCCCGCCCTGGCCCTGGTGGAGAGCGGCGGGGTGGAATCTTCTGGCGGGCCAGGCGAGAGCGCCCACCTGGCGGTGGTGGACACCGTGGCGCGCTTCTGGGCCCCCCCCAGCGAGGATCCGGCCACCCCGCCGCCCCACAGCACCGGCGGTGCCGTGGATCTCACCCTCGCCACCGCCGAGGGGATTCCCCTGGAGATGGGCGGAGCCATCGATGCGCTCGAAGCGGTGTCCGAGCCCGACCACTACCGCGACCAGGCAGCCCGGGATCCTTCCGGTGCGGCGGCCCTCTGGCAGGGCCGCCGGGATCGGCTGCAGCAGGCGATGGTGGGGGCGGGATTCGCGCGCCACCCCCAGGAGTGGTGGCACTTCAGCCACGGGGATCAGCTCTGGGCCTGGCAGCGGGGTGAGGCGGCCGCCTGCTACGGCAGGGCTCCGGAGCCCTGCTAGAGGGCCGGCGTGGAGGCGGCTGCGGGCAGCCCCAGGCGGCTGCGCAGCTGGGATGCCTCGGCCGGAGTGAGCAGGTTCTTGGCCAGGCAGCGCTCGATGCTGCGGTTGGTCATCTCGGCTTGGATCTGGCGCAGGCTGCGCTGCACGGTTTCGGGCTGGTCGGCGAAGGGCGCCAGATGGAGCCGGTAGGCCTCCTCCAGGGTGGTGGGCCGGCAGGTGACCTGGTCGGGTTGATAGATCGTGGGCTTGGAAGCCGGCGGCGGTGGCTTGGCCGGCTGGGCCAGGGCCGCGGGGATGGAAAGGTGCGGCAGCGCTCCGATCACGAGGGCGGTTGCGGCGAGCCGGAGCTGAGCGGCACCAGGAGCACGGATGGGCAGGGGCATGACGCGGTCGGGATGGGGATCAGGCGGTGGCGCCGGCCAGCAGGGCCTGCACGGTGTCGCTGCCGGCCTTGTGGATGAAATCCCCGAAACTGCGGCGGCCGCCCTGGTCGCGCCAGGCGATCAGAAGGGGGTCCAGCGTGGCTTCCAGCTGCTCGAGCGGCATCCGATCGAGATAGGGCTGGGCCAGGCGGGTGAGGTTGGGGGAGCCCCCCAGCCAGAGCTGGTACTGGTTCACGCCGCTCCCCACCAGGCCCAGCTCCGCCATGTAGGGGCGGGCACAGCCGTTGGGGCAGCCGGTCATGCGCACCAGCAGGGAACGCTCGATCCCGAGGCGACCGAGCAGGGCGTCAAGCCGCCCCAGCACCTCCGGCAGGATCCGCTCGGATTCGGTGATCGCCAGGCCGCAGGTGGGCAGGGCGGGACAGGCGATGGCATGGCGCGCCAGCGGCGGCGGCGCCTCGGGGGTCTCCAGTCCCAGGGCCGCCAGGGCGGTGCGCAGCCCGCTGCGCTGGCTGGTGCCGATGTTGCAGAGCAGCAGATCCTGGTTGGGGGTGAGCCGCAGCTCGAGCTTGTAGGTGTCCACCAGCTGGCGCAGGCCCTGCTTCAGTTCGCCGGAGATGCGGCCGCAGAGCAGGGGCAGCCCCACGAACCAGAGCCCGCCGCCCTGGCGGTGCCAGCCGAGGTAGTCGGTGAGGCGGGTGGTGGGTTCCTGGCGCAGGCCGCGCAGGGGATGGGGGAAGTAGCGCTCCTGCAGTTCGGCGCGGAACCAGGCGATGCCCCGGTCGTGGATCAGGTACTTCATGCGCGAGTGGCGCCGCTGGTGGCGATCGCCGTGGTCCCGCTGCAGCGCCACGATCGCCTGCAGCAGATCGAAGAGGTGCTCGATCGCCACATAGCCGAGCGGATCGGCGGTGCGGGCGAAGGTTTCCTCCTTGTTGTGGGTCCGGCCCATGCCGCCGCCCACGTACACGTTGCAGCCCTGGGCCCGGCCGGAGGGGTCGGTGAACAGCACCAGACCCACGTCTTGGGTGAGCAGGTCCACCGAGTTGTCCCCCGGCACGGTCACGGCCACCTTGAACTTGCGCGGCAGATAGGTGGCGCCGTAGAGGGGCTCCTCGGGGGTGCCGCTGTACACCCCCCCCTCCTGCTGCCGCTGCCGGGCGCGGCGCACCGGGGTGGAGGGCCGGATGCGGTAGCTGAGGTCGCCGTCGACCCAGAGGTCGAGATAGGAACCCTCGGCCGCCTGGGGGGAGAGCAGATCGGCGATCTGGTCGGCGAGGGCTCGTGCCGCCGGATAGCCCCCCTTCTCGAAGGGGGCGGCCGGTGCCATCACGTTGCGGTTGATGTCGCCGCAGGCCGCGAGGGTGGAGCCGAGCGAACGCACGATCGTGCCGATCACTTCCTGCAGGTTCTCCTTGCGCACGCCGTGCATCTGGAAGGCCTGCCGGGTGGTGATCCGCAGGGTGCCGTTGCCCAGGCGGTCGGCGAGTTCATCGATCGCCAGATAGAGCGCGCCCGGCACCCGGCCCCCCGGGTTGCGCAGGCGGAGCATCATCTGCCAGTCCTTGTCCTTTCCTTTCTGTCGGTTGTCGCGGTTGTCCTGCTGATAGCTGCCGTGGAACTTGAGAATCTGAACCGCGTTCTCGCTGAAGTGGGGGCTGTCGTTCGCCAGTTCGGTGCGCAGGGGCTCCAGCAGAAAGCCGCTCTCGCGCTTGAGGATCTCCACCTTGGAGGGTGGCCCGCCATTGCCCGAGCCCGCCACCGGAGAATCGGCTGCAATCGCCGGTTCAGACCCCGGTGCAGACGCCGCTGACGGGCTGGCGGGGGCCGTCGTCTTGGGCATCGGAAATCCGGCGGGCACGGGAATTCCGAAGCTAGCGAACGGCGCGGCGGGTGATGGCACACCTCCGCACCGTTCAATACAGTCTCCCCTTACCGCCGCCGCAGCGTGTCCACCTTCCTGCTGGAGATCGGTACCGAGGAACTTCCCGCCGATTTCGCCCGCAGTGCCCTGCTCCAGCTGGAAGAGCTGGTCCGGACGGATCTGGAGGCCGCCCGGCTCTCCTGCGGGCAGGTGCGCACCCTCGGCACGCCCCGCCGGATCGCCCTGCTGGTGGAGGATCTGGCGGAGCGGCAGGAGGACCTCAGCGAGGAGCGCAAGGGGCCCCCGGCGGCCCAGGCCTTCCAGGACGGCGTCCCCACCCCCGCCGCGATCGGTTTCGCCCGTCGTTGCGGCGTGGCACCGGAGAGCCTGGAACTGCGCGACACCCCCAAGGGGCCGTTCGCCTTCGCCCGCATCCTCGAACCCGGCCGCGCCGCCGCCGACCTGCTGGTGGAGCTCGCGCCCCGCTGGATCAAGGCCCTGCAGGGGCGCCGCTTCATGCGCTGGGGCGAGGGCGAGAGCCGCTTCAGCCGTCCGATCCGCTGGCTGGTGGCCCTGCTGGGCAAGCAGGTGCTGCCCCTGCAGCTGGTGGGCTGCGATCCCGAGGTGGTGGCCGGCAACCGCAGCCGGGGCCATCGTCTGGCCGATCAGGAGGTGACCATTCCCTCCGCCGGCGCCTACGTGAGCGCCCTGGCCGCCGCCGGGGTGGCCGTGGATCGCTCCGCCCGGGCCGCCACCATCCGCCAGGGGGTGGACCAGGCTGCTGCCGCTCTATCGGCCCGTCCGGACCTGCCGGAGGAGCTGTTCGAGGAACTCACCGATCTGGTGGAGGCGCCGCTCCTGCTGGAGGGGAGCGTGGCCGATCGCTTCCTCGATCTGCCCCCGGAGGTGCTCAGCACCGTGATGCGGGCCCACCAGCGCTACGTACCCCTTTACAGGCTCGATACCGCGGAGGATCCCCTGGCGCTGGAGGCACGCTCCAGCCTGCTGCCCCGCTTCCTCTGCGTCGGCAACGGCCGGCCCGAGGCCAGCGACACCGTGCGCCGCGGCAATGAACGGGTGCTCAAGGCCCGCCTGGCCGATGCCGAATTCTTCCTCCAGGCCGACCGGGCCGTGCCCAGCATCGACCGCCGCGATCAGCTGCAGCGGGTGGCCTTCGCCGAGGGCCTCGGCAGCCTGCGCGATCGCACCGAGCGGCTGGAGTGGTGCACCGACGTGCTGCTCGAGCAGCTCCCCCTGGCCGCCGCCACGGCGGAGCATGCCCGCCGGGCCGCCCACCTCTGCAAGCACGATCTGGTCAGCCAGATGGTGGGTGAATTCCCCGAGCTCCAGGGGGTGATGGGGGGCAAGTATCTGCTGGCCGAGGGCGAAGCCAGGCCGGTGGCCCTGGCGGTGCTGGAGCACTACCTGCCCCGCGGGGCAGGGGATGCGCTGCCCGGCTCGGATGCCGGGGCGGTGGTGGCCCTGGCGGAGCGGCTCGAACTCCTGCTGAGCATCTATGCCAAGGGGGAGCGGCCAAGCGGCTCCTCCGATCCCTACGCCCTGCGCCGCGCCGGGAACGGCCTGCTTCAGATCCTCAGCGAACGGGGCTGGTCGCTTGATCTGGGCTCCCTGCTGGAGCGCGCTTCGGCCCACTGGGCCGATCAACTCCCGCACTTCGGCGTGGAGGCCACCGCCCTGGCTTCTGAACTGGGGGAATTCCTGCGCCAGCGGCTCACGAGCCTGATGGAGGAGGAGGGCATCCCCGCCGATCTGGTGCAGGCCGTGGCCGGCGACACCGTGCCCCTGGAGCGGATCCTGGCCGATCCCGCCGATGCCCGGCAGCGGGCTGCACTCCTGATGGATCTGCGCAACAGCGGCGCCCTCGAGGCGGTGCAGGCGGTGGTCACCCGTGCCGCCCGCCTGGCGGCCAAGGGGGATCTGGAGCCGTCGGTGCTCGATCCGGCCGGGGTGGTGGAGGCCCAGCGCTTCGAGAAGCAGAGCGAGGCCTCGATGCTGGCCGTGCTGGAGCGCCTCGCGCCGATCGCAGCCGGCGGCGCCTCCGGCGATCGGCTGGAGCGTTACCGGACCCTGGCCGAGGGGCTGGCGGGGAGCGCCGGCGCCCTGGCCGAATTCTTCGACGGCGAGCAGAGCGTGCTGGTGATGGTGGATGATCCGGCCGTGCGCACCAACCGCCTCAACCTGCTGGGGGTGCTGCGCAACCAGGCCGAGGTGCTGGCGGATTTCAGCCGGATCCAGGGCTGACCTGCGGCCGTCCCAGCGCACCCCGACTGGGCTGGAGGGGAAGGTGCACCGTGAAGCAGCTGCCCTGGCCGTGGCTGCTGTGCACCTCGATCCGCCCTCCATGGGCCTGGCAGAGGCTGGAGGCGATCGCCAGCCCGAGGCCGTTGCCCCCGCCGCCGCGGTCCGGCCGCGCCTGCCAGAGCCGATCGAACACCCGCTCGGCCTCCTCCGGCCGCAGGCCGTAGCCCGTGTCCTCCACCTCCACCCGCACGGTTGTGCCGGAGCGCTGCGCCCGCAGCGCCACCCTGCCGCCCCTGGGTGTGTACTGGCGCGCGTTGTCCAGCAGGTTGCGGAAAATCCTCTGCAGCAGAGCTGGCTGTGCGAGCACGGTGAGATCGCTCTCCAGCTCGCTCGCCAGGCTCAGGCCGGCCACGCGGTAGCCGGCCTGCTGCAGGGCCACCTGCTCCGCCAGCAGCGCCGTGAGATCCACGGGGGTCGGCTGCGGCAGCGCGGCACCCTCGTGGCGAGCCACCAGCAGCAGGCCGTCCACCAGCTGGGCCATCTGGTCGGTGGCGCTGGCCATGGCCTCGAACCTCCGGCGCTGGGTGCTGGCTCCGGCCGGGGTCTCGAGCAGGGCCATCTCCAGATTGGCCGCCAGGGCGGCCAGCGGACCGCGCAGCTCGTGGGAGGCATCCACGCTGAACTGCCGCAGCCGATCGAGGTGCTGCTCCAGCGGCCACAGGGAGCGGCGGCTGAGCCGCACGGCGGCGGCGGCGCTCAGCAGCAGGGCGAGCCCCACCGCTGCGGCCAGGGTCAGATCGAGCTGCCGCAGCCGCCGCTGCATCGGCTCCAGGGAGGTGCTCACCCGCAACCAGGCGATGCCACCCGTGGAAGAGCTGCTTCCCTGGGGCGCGCGGGGCCGCACCAGCGCAAGGCTGGCGGGGCCCTGCTGCCATGCCCTGGTGTCGGGTGGATCCGGCGGTTGCTGGGGCGGCAGCGTGATCGGTTCCCCCAGCCGCAGCAGGGGAGCTCCGCCCGCGGCGGTGAACCCCTCCACCTGCTGATGGGCCTGCCGGAAGCTCCGGGCGATCGCCTCCTGGGATCGCGCTGTTCTCCGGCGGTGGGCAGGGGCAGCTGGCTGAGCTCGGCAGCCACCACCTCGAGTTCCTCGCGCAGGCTTGCCCGCTCCGCCTGGCGGGAGAGGCCCCGAACCACCTCGGCCATCAGCAGGAGCACCGCGCTCAGGCTGGCCAGATGGAGCAGGAAGAGTTCGCGCTGTTCCCGCCGCAGCCGCTGGTGGCCGAACCCGGCGCCGCCTTCCCTGAGAGGGCGCAGCCAGGGAAGCCGGCGGTTCACGGCGTCTCCTCCCGCAGCCGGTAGCCCAGGCCGTGCCGGTTCTCGATCGGATCCTCGCCGCAGGCGGCCCGCAGCTTGCGCCGGAGGTTGTTGAGGTGCGTCTTCACCGTGTCCTCGCCGGCCTCGGCATCCAGCGACCACAGCTGATCCAGCAGCTGCCCCCGGCTCACGAGCCGCTGGGGATGGCGCAGGAACCACTCCAGCAGGCGCAGTTCCCGGGAGGTCAGCACAAGGGGGGTCTCTCCCCAGCTGGCCCTTCCCTCCGCCACGGAGAGGTGCAGCTGTTTCCAGTGAAGGTGGGGATCCTGGAAGGGGCGGCCGCCGCGGCGCTCCAGGCTGCGGATCCGGGCCGCGAGCTCCACCATCCGGAACGGTTTCACCAGGTAGTCATCAGCCCCCTCGCCGAGGCCCTGCACCAGATCCTGCAGGTCGTCGCGGGCGGTGATCATCAGCACCAGTGTGTCCAGGCCCCGCCCGCGCAGTTGGCGCACGATCGAAAGGCCGTCGAGCCCCGGCAGCATCCAGTCGAGCAGCACCAGATCCACATGGCCTTGCAGCAGGAGCTCCGGAGCTGCCTGGCCGTTGCTCAGCCAGATCACCGGATGGCGTTCCTGCTCCAGGAACGCCGTCAGCGGTTCCGCCAGGCGCGGGTCATCCTCAACCAGGAGAATGCGCATGCGCCCGGCTCGATGGCAGGCCGATCACCATCCCTTGCGGGGGTGGGAGCTGTAGGGCTGCACCCCGATCGAGGGAGGCATCCGGGTGGGGTCCGGAATCAGGGGGGCAAAGGCATGGGCCACGGCTTCGCCGAGCCAGAGGCCGACCGACTGGATGGAGTGGATCATTCCGACCTGAAGGGGGAAGAACCTTCACAGCCTTGGGCGGCAACGGCAGGATTTCGGCAAGCCGCGAGGGATTACTTGCCGGCCAGGGCCGGCTCGCGCTCCTCGCTGTTGCCTTCGCTGCGCACCAGGGGCTTCTTCTGGTTCGCCACCTTGATGCCGCCCTTGATCGTGCCGGAGGCCAGCAGCGCATCGGCTTCCTCCTCCGTGCGCACGGCACTGGGCACGGGCCGGTAGCTGCCGGGGGCCAGGGCGTTGCCCCGCAGCACGGCACCGAGGGTGAGCAGGGTGAGCTTGATCTGCTGCCAGGGATTCATCGCCACCACCCGCTTGTAGAGGTAGCTGTCGAAGGTGAGCTTCTGCACGTCCTTGTCATCGCACATCTCCACGAAGGCCTCGCGGGCGGCGTCGTTGCGGTAGAAGATGTTCTGCAGGATTTCCAGCACCTTGTAGGTGGCGCCGTACTTGCGGTCCCACTTCTTGAGGTACTTCTTCAGATCGGCCTCGGTGGGGATCCGGCTGCCGCCCTGGCTGGATTCCACAATCTGCTCGGCGCACATGCGGCCGCTCTTGGCGGCGAAGTAGATGCCTTCGCCCGAGCTCTTGGTCACGTAGCCGGCGGCATCACCCACCAGCGCCATGCTGCCCACCACCCGGCGGGGGCGGGGATGTTCGGGAATCGGGTGCGCCTCCACCTTGATCACCTCGCCGTTGAGCAGCCGCTTCTTGGCCCGCTCGCGGATGCCCACCTGCAGACCCTTGATCAGGGCCTGGTTCTCCTGCATGGTGCCGGTGCCCACGGCCACGTGGTCGTACTTGGGGAACACCCAGGCGTAGAAGTCGGGGGAGACGTCGGTGCCGACGTACATCTCCGCCAGGTCTTCGTAGTAGGCCATCTCCTCGGCCGGCAGGCGGATCCGCTCCTGGAAGGCGATGGCCACGTTGTAGTCGCCGGCATCCATGGCCTTGGCCACCCGGCTGTTGGCGCCATCGGCGCCGATGATCAGATCCACCTCCAGGGTGCGGCTTTCGCCGGTGGCCTCGCCGGCGCTGTAATCGGAGTAGGTGAGGGTGTACGGACCCTGGCGATTGGCACCAGTGTCGATCTTGGTGACCAGACCATTCACCAGGTGGGCACCGAGATCGGCGGCGCGGTTGCGGAGGAAGGCATCCATCACCTCGCGGCGGCACATGCCGATGTATTCGTTCTGGTTGTCCAGATGGATGTCCACCTCCCGGTTGGAGGGGGAGATCATCCGCATGTTCCGCACCTTGCGGTCGATGATCGATTCGGGCAGGTCGAATTCCTCGACCATGCAAAGGGGAATCGCCCCACCGCAGGGCTTGGCATTGTCGAGTTTGCGCTCGAACAGCCAGGTCTCGATTCCGGCCTTGGCCAGAACTTCCGCAGCACAGGAACCGCTTGGGCCGCCGCCCACCACCGCAACGCGCAACATCTTGAAACCTGCTCCGCCAGAAGGATCCTGGGCTGGAAGCTAACACCGTTGCCTTCACCTCCGGGGGCCGCAAAGGGGCCGTCCGTACGATTGTTGAACGGCTGCACGTGGGGGTGCCGGCACCTGTGATCGGTGATACCTGTGATCGGTGAAGACATTCCTCTGGCCCGTCGCGCGCCGGGGTCCTTCGCTCGACGCCCC
>JBMLOS010000176.1:0-5742 GCA_049242845.1 Prochlorococcaceae cyanobacterium | reverse complement strand
CCACACCGGCGGCCGCTCCACCTGCTCACCTCGGGCGGCGCGCAGCAGCAGGGGGGCGGTTTCGGCCATGGAGCGGGGTGGGAGAAGCGATTCGGCAACCTAGCCGAAGGGCCCCGGCTCCCCCGGCCGCCCGGGGGCGGCCGCGTGACATTTCGACAACGCCCCGGGAACGGAGACCCGCTCAGGCGGGCTCGAGGGCCGAGCCCTCGCCCGCAGGCATCTGCTGGCTGCGCTTCTCATCGCGCTGGAACACCAGCACCGAGAGCGGCGGCAGGCAGAGATCGAGGGAGTTCTCGTAGCTGTGCATCGACCAGTCGTCGGTGAACTTGCCGCCGAGGTTGCCGAGGTTGCTACCCCCGTAGCGGGCGCTGTCGCTGTTGAACACCTCGCTGTAGAAGCCAGCCAGCGGCACCCCCACCCGGTAGTGGGAGTGGGTCTGGGGGGTGAAGTTGGCCACCACCACCACCCAGCGGCCCGTGGTGCTCTCGCGGCGCATGAAGCTGATCACGGAGTGGCGATTGTCGTTGCAGTCGATCCACTGGAAGCCGTATTCCTGGAAATCGTCCCGCCAGAGGGCGGGCTCGGAGCGGTAGAAGGCGTTGAGGTCGTCGACCAGGCGCTGCAGGCCCTGATGGGGCTCGTGCTGGAGCAGATCCCACTGCAGATCCCCCCAGACATTCCACTCGGCCCTCTGGCCGAATTCCATGCCCATGAAGATGGTCTTCTTGCCCGGGTGGGTCCACATGTAACTGAGCAGGGCCCGCACATTGGCGAACTTCTGCCAGTCGTCCCCCGGCATCTTGTGGAGGAGATTGCTCTTGCCATGCACGACTTCGTCGTGACTGAGCGCCAGCATGAAATTCTCGGTGTAGTTATACCAGATCGAGAACGTGATGTTGTTCTGGTGAAATTGCCGGAACCACGGATCGAGCTCGAAATAATCGAGCATGTCGTGCATCCAGCCCATGTTCCACTTCAGGTTGAATCCCAGGCCGCCGATGTCGGTGGGCTGGGTCACCATCGGCCAGGTGGTCGACTCCTCGGCGATCGAGAGGGCCCCAGGGAAGTGCTGGAAGAGCACGTAGTTCGCCTGCTGCAGGAAGCGCACGGCTTCGAGGTTCTCGCGGCCGCCGTTCTCGTTGGGCAGCCACTCCCCATCGGGGCGGAGGTAATCGCGGTAGAGCATCGAGGCCACCGCATCGACACGGATGCCGTCGATGTGGAACTGATCGAACCAGTAGACCAGGTTCGCCACAAGGAAGTTGCGCACCTCATTGCGGCTGTAGTTGAAGATCAGCGTGCCCCATTCCTTGTGCTCACCGATGCGGGGATCGGCGTGCTCGTACACGTGCTGCCCATCGAAGAAGGCCAGGCCATGGCCGTCCTTGGGGAAGTGGCCCGGCACCCAGTCGAGGATCACGCCGATGCCCTCGGCATGGCAGCGGTCCACGAAGGCACGGAACTCATCGGGGGTGCCGAAGCGGCTGGTGGGGGCGTACCAGCCCGTCACCTGATAGCCCCAGGAGCCATCGAAGGGATGCTCAGAGATGGGCATCAGCTCGATGTGGGTGAAGCCGCGGGACTTCACGTAGGGAATCACCCGATCGGCCAGCTCCGGGTAGGTGAGCAGCCGCGCGCCGGGCTTGAGATCGGCCGCGGGCACCGGAGGGCGGGGGGAGCCGTCGGGATTGCGGTAGGGCTCATCGGCGCTGGCGTGCATCCAGCTGCCGAGGTGCATCTCATACACCGCGATCGGCTGATCGAGCGGATTGCGGGCATCCCGATCGGCCATCCACTCGGCGTCGTTCCAGGCGAAGCTGGCCAGCCCGTTCACCCGCGAGCTGGTGTTGGGGCGCACCTCGTGCTCGAAGCCGTAGGGATCGGCCTTCTGGTAGCAGTGGCCCGCCTGGGTGCGGATTTCGTATTTGTAGAGGGAGCCCCGGGCCAGGCCGGGGATGAACAGCTCCCAGCAGCCGCCCAGGCGCGACTGCATCGGATGGTGGCGGCCATCCCAGCTGTTGAAATCGCCCAGCAGCGCCACGCTGCGGGCGTTGGGCGCCCACAGGCAGAACTGCACTCCGGCCACGCCGTCGCGCTCCCCGGGGTGGGCACCCATGCGGTGCCAGATGTGGTGGTGATTGCCCTCGGCGAAGAGATGGCGGTCCATCTCCCCCATCCACTCCTGGCGGAAGGCCCAGGGATCGTGCTGCACATGCTCGATGCCGCCCCGCTGCACCCGCACCTGGTAGGTGCAGCCCGGATCGGCGGGCACGGCGGCCTCGAACAACCAGGGGTGGTGCGGCGTGGTCATCGGCAGGGTGTCGCCGGCCCAGAGCAGGTCCACCTGCTGGGCCTCCGGCATCCAAACCCTCACCACCCAGCCCCCCTCGGGGAGGGGCTGGGGGCCGAGAACCGCGAAGGGGTGGTCGTGGCGGCATTCGGCCAACCGCTGGCCGTCTTCAACCATCCAATCGAGGCTGACCAGGGTCATAGACGCTGCAGAGCTGGGGCGGAGCTTAGGCCGCTTTTCCCGGGGCCCCGCCGGGGCGCCGGTTCCGGTCAGCAATCCGGCGCAGCGGCCTGGAGCTCAGCGCAGATCCTGGGGAAAGTCCACGCCCACCACGTGGCCCTTCAGATCCAGAATCACGAAGAGGTTGTCGGTGAGACGCCCGAATTCGGTGGTCACCAGCACCAGCTGCTGGGTCTCGTCCTTGCCCACGTAGACGCTGCCCCGCACGCGGCGGAAGGGGCCGGTGAGCTTCTGCAGCCCCAGCCAGCGCTCCTGCAGGGCGGCGGGTAGCAGCTCCTGCTGCATCTGCACGTCCAGCAGGCTGCGGGCCTGCACGTAGCGCCCGGCGCCGAGTTCGCGGATGAAGGTCACGGCGATGTCCTCCGCCGGCAGCTGGCTGCGGTCCACATCCCAGCCGAGGATGCTCCCGGAGGCATCGAGCACGAGGGTGAGATCCCGGCTGCCCCGTCCGGTGAGCAGGCGCAGCTCCACGGTGCCGTCGTCGGCACCCACCACCACGCTCTCGATCTCGCCGCTGCGCACGCCGCCCAGGCTCGCCAGCCGCTCCTGTACCTGCAGCGGCGTGGTGAAGCGCCGCACAGGCTCGGCCAGCAGGGCGTGCAGGGCACGGGCATCCGACTGGCGCAGGGCCTCGAGGATCCGGCGGGCCGCCTGGCGCAGGGCGGGCTTGGTGAGGGTCCGGCCGGCCGCCGCCGGTGCCGCCGCCGGGGCCTGCGCCACCCGTTCCTCTGCCGCCGGAGCGGCCGTGGCCGGGGTCAGGGCAGCCGCGAAGGGGGCCAGGCAACTGCCCACCAGCAGGAACGTCAGCAGGGGAGAGCGGCGGGGGAGAAGCACGGACCCAGAGCGGATTCGGCTCAGTCTGGCCGAAACCCCTGGGCAGCTCAGGGCTGGAGGGGCCGCATCCGTAGCCGTGCCTGCGCCAGCTCGAGCCGCAGGGTGATCACCCGGTGGCCGGGGCCGGGGGGACCCGGCGGCAGGCCGGGATCGCCGCTGTGAACGGCGATCTGGGGCCAGGCGGCGGCCGCCAGGGAAAGGCGCAGGCGCTCGCCGGGTTGCAGCGGCAGCAGGAGCGGCTGGAAGCGGAGACAGCGGGGCCGGGGCGGGCCCGGCGCGTCGTCCCGGCAGCGGAGCACCCCCGTGCTCCATTGCCGTACCTCCCCCTCCTCCCCCGGAGCCACCACCGAGAGGGCGCCGCAGAGGTCGTAGCCGGACTGGTCGGCCGCGACGGCCAGCTCCAGCTCGGGTTCACCGAAGAGCTCGAGCGCTGCCTCCAGCGGCGGGCTGGTGAAGCAGACCACATCACTGCGCCGGTCGAGATCGCCGCGGAGCACGGTACCGGCATCGAGGCCGAGATGGCCGCCCCGGCCGGGCACCGGCCGCCAGGGATCGTGCACGAAGGTCACGCTGCCTCCGGCTCCCGCGGGAAGGTGGCCATGCCTCTCGCTCAGCAGCAGCCCCTCCTCGCTGCGGATCGCCGCCAGCCCTCCGCTGCCCAGCCGCCAGGTTCCCCCGGAGGCGCCGGCCGGGTCTCTGGAGCACCACTCGCCGCTGGCCAGCAGCTCCAGAAGCACCGCCGGCGGATCAGCCGGCATGCCCTGCGGGCCAGCCTGGGGCGGGTGGGCCGGTGGAGCGGGCGCGGGGGCGGCCGGCGTGGGTTCCAGGGGCAGGAAGCGACGGAAGAAGGCCAGCTGCAGTTCATCGAGGCCGCCATGCCACTGGAGATGGCTCCAGGCGCCGATCCGCAGCCAGGGGCGGCCGCCCGCCCGGCAGGCACGGCCCCAGAGGTCGAGCACGCCCCGCAGGTGAGGATCGTGCCAGCCTCCGATCAGCAGCAGGGGGCGGCGCAGCAGCGCGGCCGGCGGCTTGTGCACGGTCCAGCCCTCCGGCGTGCCGGCATCCCTGTGCAGCCAGCCCAGGCCCATGCCGCCGGGATCGAGGCGCTCCAGCAGGGCCGGGCCCTCCTGCAGGAAGGCTCCGCTTTCGAGGCTGCGGCGGATCTCTCCCCAGCCGGCCGCATCGCCGCGGCGGGCACAGCCCTGGGCCGCCAGCTGCAGGGCCCAGCCCAGGCCCAGGGCCCACCAGTGGGCGCCGCCTTCGGCGGCCCAGTGGGAGCGCGCATACACCCCCGCCAAGGCCGGCGCCAGGGCATCGAGCAGGCCGTCCGGCTCCTCGGCATCGCTGAGCAGCTGGGTGAGCCCCTGGTAGGAGAAGCCGTAGCCGCCCACCCGCCCGTCGGCCCCCTCCAGCCGCCGCGCCCAGCGCACGGCATCGGCGCCGTCGGCGGCCTCCTGGGCGAAGCCGCCGAAGCGGCCCTCCGAGTCGCCCCGGCCGCGCACATCCACCACTGCCACCTGGAAGCCTCTGGCGGCGTACCAGCTCGGGTGGGCGTAGGTGGGGGTGGAGGCGATCGCCCGCCCGTAGGGCTGGCGCATCAGCAGCACGGGTCGGTGGCCGCTGCCCTCGGGCCTCCAGCGGCGTACCGCGAGGTATACACCGTCGCGGCAGCGCAGGCGCAGGTCTTCCCAGACGACCGGCTGGAGAGCCTCGGGACTCAGCGGACGTCCGGACAGTGGAGACCGATCACGTAGGTGGTGAGCACCTCGGCGTCCATGGGGCTCAGGCCCCGCTGCCGGGCGGTGGCGGCCACGGCCTGGGCCGAGGTGGCCGAGAGACCCTGGGTGTTGTACTGGCGGAACTCAGCGCAGAGACTCTTCGCCAGGGCGGGGTTCTGCTTCACCGACTCCAGCAGGGGCGAGGCCGCGGACGCTGCCGTGGCGGCCAGCCCCGGCAGCAGCAGACCCCCCAGCAGCGGCAGCCAGAGGCGGGAAAGGGACCGGCGACGGGCAGGGCCGCAGCGGTGGGCGCCGAGGCGGCCGGCAAAGGAAGAGGAGATGTCCAGGGCTCGTGCAGGGAAGGGCATGGCGCCTCCCTCGAGGAAGTCTCTCCATTCCAGAGATCAGGAAGGAGGCGAGGGTGCGGGCGCGTGTCAGTTCCCCGAGCGACCGGAGCAACGGCGGGCCCGTGCGATCCACTCGCGCAGGGTGGCCAGGGGGAGGGGCGGCACCGCCGGGCCGGTGAGCCTGCGCTGCAGCCGGCCCACCTGCACCCAGAGCCTCTGGGGATCGGCCTCGGCCAGGGCACGGCCATCGGCGATGCCGGCATGGAGCAGCAGGGCGGCCTGCTCCGGCGCCAGCTCCAGCTCCAGCAGAAGG
>JBMLOS010000175.1:0-6938 GCA_049242845.1 Prochlorococcaceae cyanobacterium | reverse complement strand
CCCGTGGGCGGCCCCGGCATGCGCGAGATGCTCAGCCCCACCGCCGCGATCGTGGGCCAGGGCCTGCTGGACAAGGTGGCCCTGATCACCGATGGGCGCTTCTCGGGCGGCTCCTTCGGTCTGGTGATCGGCCACGTGGCACCCGAGGCCGCGGTGGGCGGCACCATCGGGCTGGTGGAGGAGGGGGACAGCATCACCGTGGATGCCGAGCGGCTGGTGCTGCAGCTAAACGTGCCGGAGGAGGAGATCCAGCGCCGCCGGGCCGCCTGGGTGCAGCCCGAGCCGCGCTACCGCACCGGGGTGCTGGGCAAGTACGCCCGGCTGGTGAGCAGCAGCAGCCTCGGGGCCGTGACCGATCCGGTCTGAGCGCCTGGGATCCAGGCGGCCTCAGGCCGCCTCCAGCAGGGCCCGCAGCCGGCGGGCCAGGGCCTCGAGCGGCTGGCCATCGGCAGGGCGTTCACAGCGCAGCCCGCTGGCCGACTCCATCCACACGGGGTGGCTGCCGTGCCACAGCATCGGGCGTCCTTCGTCCTCCCGCCAGGCCAGGGTGAGGTTCAGGGAGCCGGCGCTGCGGTAGATCTCGAGCTCCAGGTCTTCCTGCGGCAGGCGCTCCCCCTCGGCCGAGCGCACCTGCAGCCGCAGGCAGCAATCCTCGAGCGCCGTCCAGGTGTTGGGCGGCTCGGACGGATCCACCCACAGCACGGCGTGGCGCAGGGGCTTGCGGCAGAGATCGGCCGCCGCGGCGACCAGCTGGGGCAGATCGGTGTTCACGGTTCTGGGCTCAGGCCACCGCGCGGATGGCCTGAATCTCGAGGCGGATCGGCCCCGCCCGGAACCCCGCGTTGCTGCCGCCATCCCCCGAGAAGCGCGAGTGCAGAATCTGCAGGCGGGTGATGCGGGAGGCATCGAAGCGCAGCGGCAGCCCAAGGGGTCGGGCCCGCACCGACGGGCGCAGCTCGCTGAGCGGGATCCGCACCCGGGTGAGCCGCCCCTCGGGCTCGGTGTCGAACTCGGCCACCCAGCGCAGCCCTCCCGGGATCAGCTCCGTGACGCCCGCCAGGCCATCGGCGCAGGCCACGGCCAGCTTGTAGCGCCGCCCATCTGCGGCGAGATCGAGTTCGAGCGCCCCGTAGCCGGAGAGGTCGAGCGGCGGGGAGAACACCGGCGAGCGGCAGCTGATGAAGCCGCCCCCCTCGGCCACCACGTCGCCCTCGAAATGCAGACCCTGGCTGCCGCTGCGGGTGGTGCCACTGCTGCGCCCGCCCATCACCGTGTCGTTGAGGGCATGCCAGCCGCTGAAGCCATCCCCGGAGACCAGCAGCAGCGGGGACGGGGCGGCGGCACCGGAGGACGGGGCGGACATGGCGGCAGGCAGCGGGAAGAACCGGAGAGCCGGTGGTGGGTGCTCCGATCCTGGCGTCCCTCAGGCGGCGGCGGTGCCTGCCGCCGCTGCATCGGCCAGGATCAGCACCTCCTGGCACGGCGTCACCAGCCGGGCGGGGGTGCGCTGCGGGGATTCGGCCGGATCCTGCAGCCGCCGCAGGGCCTCGGCCTTGGAGGCCCCGCTCACTAGAAAGATCACCTGCCGTGCGGCCGAGAGCACCGGCGCCGAGAGGCTGAGGCGCGGCAGGCCCTTGCCCTCTCCGATCGTCACGGGATGGTCCTGCTCGGCGCAGGCGGCCGTGCCCGGGAAGAGGGAGGCGGTGTGGCCGTCGTCCCCCAGGCCGAGCAGCACCAGATCGAAGCAGGGCGGTGTGCCGGGGCAGAGCATGCCCAGCAGGGTGGCGTAGGCATCGGCGCACTCCTGCGCCGAGCCCAGGGTGGTGGGCACCGGATGGAAGCGGGCTTCGCGGCCGGGCCCCTCTGCCAGGAGGGTCTCGCGCAGCATGCGGGCGTTGCTGGCGGGATCCTCGGGCGGCACCAGCCGCTCATCGCCGAGCAGCACATCCACCCGTTCCCAGGGGAGGTGTTCCCGGCCGAGCAGGTGGTAGGCGCTGCGGGGGGTTTCCCCGCCGGCCAGGGCGATCTGGGCCCGGTCCCGCTCCGCGAGGGCGAGATCGATCTGGGAGGCGATGGTCTCGGCGGCGCGGCGGGCGAGGTCCTCAGGGGAGGCGGCCACGACAAGGCGATAGGAGGTCATGGCGTTGCCTCAGTCGAGCCACTCGGTGTGGAAGCTGCCCGGCCGGTCGACCCGCTCGTAGGTGTGGGAGCCGAAGCAGTCGCGCATGGCCTGCACCAGGTTCTGGGGCAGACGGCCGCTGCGGTAGCTGTCGATGTAGTCGAGGCTGCTGCTCAGGCAGGGCACCGGGATGCCGGCCAGGGCCGCACCGGCCACCACCTGCCGCAGGCCCGGCAGGCGGCGGTTCACCTGCTCGGCGAACCAGGGATCGAGCATCAGATTCGGCAGCTCCGGGGCGGCGCCGTAGGCATCCTGGATCCGCTGCAGCAGGCGGGCGCGGATGATGCAGCCCCCCTTCCAGATCTGGCCGATCGCCGAGAGATCGAGCTGGTAGTTGTGCAGCTTCGAGGCCGCCTGCAGCAGGGCCATGCCCTGGCCGTAGCTCACGATGCAGGCCAGGATGCAGGCGTCCCGCAGGGGCTCCATGCCGCTGGCGGGATCGCCCAGGTCGAAGGCATGGGCCGGCGGGGGCGGCAGCACCGCCTCGGCGGCCAGCCGCTCGGGTCGCAGGGAACTGAGCACGCGGGCATTGAGGGCGGCGTAGATGGTGGGCACGGGCACCCCCATCTGCAGGGCGCTCTCCACGGTCCAGAGGCCGGTGCCCTTCTGGCCGGCCGCATCCACGATCAGCTCCACCAGGTCGCCGCCGGTCTCCGGATCGCGGGTGCGCAGGCACACCTCCGTGATCTCCACCAGGAAGGAGGCCAGCTCCTCGGTCTGGTTCCACTGGCCCAGCACATCCGCCATCGCCAGGCCGCCCAGACCCGCCACCCGCTTCATCAGGTCGTAGGCCTCGGCAAGGATCTGCTCGATGCCGTACTCGATGCCGTTGTGCACCGTCTTCACGAAGTGGCCGGCGCCCCCGGGGCCGATGTAGGTGACGCAGGGGCCGTCCTCCACCTTGGCGGCCATGCGGCGCACCAGCGGTTCGATGGCGTCGTAGGCGGCGCGGGTGCCGCCGGGCATCATGCTCGGACCCTCCAGGGCGCCCTTGGCTCCCCCGGAAACGCCCATGCCGATGTAGCCGAAGCTGCGGCTCTCCAGTTCCGCCACCCGCCGTTCGGTGTCGGTGTAGAGGGAGTTGCCGCCGTCGATCAGCAGATCACCCTCCTCGAGCATGGGGGAGAGCTGGGCGATCAACGCATCGATCGGATCGCCCGCCTTCACCATCATCAGAATCCGCCTGGGTCGTTCGAGGGTGTCGATGAATTCCTCGAGTGTGCTGGCTCCCACGATGTCCTTGCCGGCACCCCGCCCGGCGAGGAACTCCTCGGTCTTGGCGGTGGTGCGGTTGTAGACGACGCTGGAGAAGCCGTTGCGCTCGGCGTTGAGCACGAGGTTCTCGCCCATCACGCCGAGGCCGATGAGGCCGAAGTGCGCCTTGCCCATGTTGTTGCGACTGAGGGTCTGGCCGGAAGACCGGGTTGCCTCAAGTGTGGCCAGAGGGGCCCGGAACGCAGGCGTCTGTCACAGGAATGGCGCAGGCGTGTCAGCGATCGCTGGCGGAGGCAGCGGAAATCAGATCACCGAGCCGTCGGGAATGCTGCCGTTCTTCACCACCACCACGATGCCATTGCGGATGTAGAAGTTCAGTTCCGGCCGGTCGGCTTCCTCCACCTGATCCTTGTTCACGATCGCCACATTGCGGCCGATGCGCACGTTCTTGTCGATGATCGCGCGCTTGATCGTGGTGCCCTTGCCGATGCCGATCGGAATGCCGCCCCGCTCGCGCAGCACCAGCCGCTCCTCCATCGACTCGAAATAATCGGCACCCATCACCAGGGTGTCCTGCAGCACCACCTCGCTCTCCACCCGGGTCCGCACGCCGAGCACGCAGTGGTGAATGCTGCAGGCCTTCAGCATGGAACCCTCGCCGATGATCGACTGGGTGACCTGAGCATCCCAGAGTTTGCTGGGGGGAAGATAGCGGGGGCGGGTGTAGATCGGGAACTTCTCGTCGTAGAAGGAGAAGGCGGGGTTCGGCTGATCGGTGAGGGCGAGGTTCGCCTCGTAGAAGGCACCGATCGTTCCGATGTCCTCCCAGTAATCATCGAACAGGAAGCTCTGCAGCTTGTCGCCCCGCTGCAGGGAGGCCGGAATGATCTCCTTGCCGAAGTCCGTGGCCTTGGGATGTTCAGCCAGCAGATCGAAGAGGGTGTCGCGGCTGAACACATAGATCCCCATCGAGGCGAGGTGGGGGCGCTTGCTGGACTCCTCCTCCGACAGACCGAGGCTGCGGGTGTCCACCCGCATGGCCTCGAGGGCCTCCCCCTTGGGCTTCTCGCGGAACTCCTGGATGCGGCCCTGGCCGTCGGTGCGCATCAGGCCGAAGCCCTCAGCCGCGGCGGGATCCACTGGCAGGGCACCCACCGAGAGGTCGGCACCGATGTCGATGTGGTGCTGCACGAAGCGGCTGTAGTCCATCCGGTAGAGCTGATCCCCGGAAAGGATGAGGTAGTGGTCCACGTCCCATTCCTGGAACAGCCACTGGTATTTGCGCACCGCATCGGCTGTGCCTTCGAACCAGCTGGGGCTGTCCGGGGTCTGCTGGGCGGCGAGCACCTCCACGAACCCCTGACCGAAGCCGGCCGAGAGGTTGTAGGACATGCTGAGGTGGCGGTTCAGGGAAGCGCTGTTGAACTGCGTCAGCACGTAGATCTTGTCGATCTCGGAGTTGATGCAGTTGCTGATGGGAATATCGATCAGGCGGTACTTGCCAGCCAGCGGTACAGCGGGCTTTGCCCTCATCTTGGTGAGTGGATAGAGGCGGGTTCCGGCACCACCACCCAGAATGATTGCCAGCACCCGTTTCATGCTCCCGTTCTCCTCAGCACTCGTGACGTGGCACGACCGTACTTGAGCACCTGACCTTCACGCGAGCATCCGCAGCACTTCGATGCCTGTCACGGATCACGTATCGATGCTGCCCTCATGCAGCTCAAACAGATCCTGCAGCACCTTCATCGCCTGGTGGCGCTGCTGGCGCGGTTGAGGTGCCCGCAGGTTCGTGACCGGGGTGTGGAGGATCTTGTTGATGATCCCCTTGCTCAGGGCTTCCACCACCTTGCGCTCCCGCGCCGAGAGGTCGGGGCCCATGCGGCTGAGGGCCTTCTGGAGTTCCTGCTCGCGGATCTCCTCGAGCTGCAGCCGCAGCCGATTCACCACCGGCACAGCTTCGAGGCCGTCCCACCACTCCAGGAAGAGACGGGCTTCCTCCTCCAGCAGCCCCTCGGCCTCCGCGGCCATCTCGCGGCGGGCCTCCTGGTTGCGGGCCACCACCTCCTGGAGGTCGTCCACGTCGTAGGCCTCCACCCCCGGCAGATCGCCGGCATCGGAGGCGATGTTGCGGGGCACACCGATGTCCACCAGCATCAGGCTGGAGCGGCGGTTGAGCCGGCCGAGGCGCTCCGCGTCGATGATCGGCTCATCGGCGGCGGTGCTGGTGAACACCAGCGAGCAGGTGCTGAGGCAGTGGTCGAGGTCGTCCAGCGGACGGCACTGCACCGGCAGATCGGGAAAATCGGCGGCCAGCTGCTCGGCCCGGCCCACGGTGCGGTTGAGCAGCACCACGCCGCGGCAGCCCTTGGCGGCCAGGTGCTGCAGCAGCAGGCGGGACATGCGCCCGGCGCCCACCACCGCCACCTGCTCCTGGTCGAGGGGCACGAGTTCGTCCACACCCCGGGCCTGTCCCACCTTGAGCTGGGCCAGCTCCACTGCGGCGGAACTGATCGACACCGCACCGGTGCCGAGATTGGTTTCGGTGCGCACCCGCTTGCCGGTGCTCACCGCCTGGGTGAGCAGCCGGTTGAGGATCGGGCCGAGGGAGCGGTGCTCCTGGCCCAGGCGCACCATCTTCTTCACCTGCGAGAGGATCTGGCCCTCCCCCAGCACGAGCGAATCGAGACCGGCGGCCACCCGCAGCAGGTGGGCCACCGCCTCCTCATGGTGGAAGGTGAACAGATGGGGTGTGAGCTCCTCGACGCTCAGCCCGGAGTGGTGGCTGAGGAAGGAGCCCACCGCCGAGATGCCCTGGTCGGGGTGACGCAGCAGCGTGTAGATCTCCAGCCGGTTGCAGGTGCTGAGGATCGAAGCCTCCAGCACCTGTTCATCGGATCGGAGCCGCTGGAGGGATGCCTCCATGGTCTGCTCCGGGATGCTGAGTCGCTCCCGGATCTCCACAGGAGCCGTGCGATGGCTGAGGCCGACAACGGCGATGTGCATGGAGGCTGCCCTCTCGGCGCGGACGGGGGGAACGATCAGCGCAGCGCGATGCTCTGGGCACCGGGCTTCATGTGCACGGTGGTGGTGAAGCGGGCGGTGTTGTCGAGGGTGCTGATCACCAGCGAGCTGGTGCGGGTGCAATCCCGCTCGAACTTCACGCCGTCGAACAGCAGACCGTCGGTGATGCCGGTGGCAGCGAACACCACGTTCTCGCCGCAGGCCAGTTCCTCGGCCTCGTAGACGCGGTCGGGATCGGTGATGCCCATCTCGGCCAGGCGGGCCAGATTGCCCTCCTTGGTGAGGCCTTCCCACTCGGAGGTCTGGGCCACGGCCGGGTCGTACACCAGCTGACCCTGGAAGTGAGCGCCCAGGGCGCGCAGGGCGGCGGCGGAGATCACACCTTCGGGGGCGGCGCCGATGCCCATCAGGCAGTGGGTGCCGGTGCCGGCGAAACCGCAGGCGATGGCGGCCTGCACGTCGCCGTCGGAGATGGGCTGCACGCGGGCGCCGGTGGCGCGGATCTCCTTGATCAGGTCCT
>JBMLOS010000174.1:0-7798 GCA_049242845.1 Prochlorococcaceae cyanobacterium | reverse complement strand
AGGTCGGCCAGGGTGAAGCCGTCGTGGGCGGTGAGGAAGGTGATGCACTGACCCGGGTGCACCGGCGCCCGGGGGAAGAGGTCCGGGCTGCCGCAGAGGCGCTGGCCCAGGGGCCAGCAGGTGCGCTCGTCGCCCTTCCAGAAACGGCGGACATCGTCGCGGAAACGGCCGTTCCAGGTGGCCACGCGGCGGGCCGGGAAATCGGCCAGCCGGTAGAGACCGCCGCAGTCCCAGGGCTCGCTGATCAGCTTCAGGTCGCTGAGGTCGGGATCGGCCTCCATCTCCTCGAACAGGGGGGGATCGTCGAGGGGCATCAGCTGCTCGCCGCGGCTGAGGGCGATGCCCAGGTCGAAGCGGAAGCCGTCGACTCCGAGCTCCACCGCCCAGCAGCGCAGGGATTCGAGGATCAGCCGGCGCACCAGGGGCCGGTTGGCGGCAATCGTGTTGCCGCAGCCGCTCACGTCGAGGTACTGGCCCCTCTCGTTCTGCTGGTAGTAGAGCCGGTCGCCGAAGCCGCGCCAGCTGAGGGTGGGGCCGTCCTGGTTGCCCTCGGTGGTGTGGTTGTAGACCACATCGAGGATCACCTCGAGCCCGGCCCGGTGGCAGGCGCTCACCAGCTGGCGCATCTGCTGGCGGGCCTCGAGCGGATCGTCGCCGAGCAGGTAGCCCGGATGGGGGGCCATCCAGCTCAGGGGGCTGTAGCCCCAGTGGTTCTGGCGGCCCGCGGGCGCATCCTGGGGATCGAAGGCCATCACCGGCAGCAGCTCCACCGCGGTGACGCCCAGATCCCGCAGGTAGGGAATGGTGTCGATCAGGCCCAGCAGGGTGCCGCGCCGCTCCGGCGCCACGGGGGAGGCGGCGCCGCGGGTGAAGCCGCCCACGTGCAGCTCGTAGATCACGCTCGACTGCCAGCGATGCCGGGGGCGGGGGGCGGCCTCGAAATCGAAGCGGTCCCGCTCGGTGACCACGCCCTTGAGGCAGGAGCCGGTGTTGGGCACGCTGCCCACCGCCGTGCCCCGCTGGTAGGTGCCCCAGCCCGCGATCGCCCGGGCGCAGGGATCGAGCAGCACCTTGGAGGGATTGAAGCCGTGGCCGCCGGGCTGGATCGGACCGAACACCCTGTAGGCGTAACAGCAGCCCAGGCCCACCCCCTCCACTTCCCCGTGCCAGTGGTCTCCGGAGCGGTGGCGGGCGTCGAACTCGATCACCCGGCTGGGCTCGCGCGCCTCGGCATCGGCGAAGAGCAGCAGCTCCACGCGCGTGGCCGCCGGGGCCACCACCGAGAAATTGACGCCGTGGCGGGTGATCGTCGCTCCCAGGGGCCAGGGATGACCGATCCGGATGGATGCCAAGCGTTCCGGCCTGGGGCACCCACAACGTAGGGCAGGCTCTCCGGCCGGTTCAATGGTGGGGTCCCCCGCGCCGGCTGCCCTGACCTCCCTTCCCGCCGCACCCGCCGCGCTCGAGCCGGGCCGCCCGCCCCAGCAGGTGCTGGAGGGCCTCTGGTGCTTCGCGCCGAGCCGCGATCTGCAGGGGGGCACCGCCTGGCGGGGGGCGCGGCGCGGGGGGCGGCGGGGGGTGGACGGCCCGCCCCCCCCGGTGGCCCTGGGGGCCTGCCTGGCGGCGCGGCACGGGGCGGGGGGGGCGGCGGCGGGCGGCCACCGGATCGTGCTCACCAGCCGGGAGGGCCATGGCCGGGTGGCCCGCTGGCAGGAGCGGCTCGGCTGGCCGGTGCTGGTGCAGGAGCAGGATGCCTATCTGCTGCCCAACCTGCCCGGCCTCATCCCCTGGGGCCTCGAGCACGAGCCCTGCGAGGGGGTGCGGCTGCTCTGGACCCCCGGCCCCACCCCCGGCTCCTGCGTGGCCCATGGGCGGCCGCCGGCCAGCCCCCACGACCTGCTCTTCTGCGGCCGGCTGCTGGCCGCCACGGCGCCGGAGCGGCTGGCTCCGCTGCGCCAGCCCCGCACCTTCCACTGGAGCCGGCAGCTGCGCAGCCTGGTGGCCCTGCAGCAGTGGCTACCCGCCGGCTCGCCCGAGTGGATCGCCTGCGGCGGCGGCCTCGGGGCCCTGCGGGGCCCAAAACTGGTGGGGAAGGGAGCCGCCCTGCTGGAGCACCTGGCTCACGAGCTCGCAACAGCGGCTTGACGGGGGTATCCCCTCTGCGCAGACTGGCCGAGATCCCTTGCGGCAAGCGGCCTGTCGTGTTGCCGACCTGGATCGTTGCCCATACCATTGGCGCGCCCCACCGTTTTCGGCGGTCGGAGTTTCCCCCGGCCTGCCCTTCCTCCACCGCCGCCCTGAGTTTTTCCCCCGTCCGATGAACAAAGCAGATCTCGTCAATCTCGTGGCTGCTCGCACCGAGCAGACCAAGACCGACGTAGCCCAGGTTGTCGATGCCCTGATCGAGACGATCATCGACTCCGTCGTGGAAGACAAGAAGGTGTCGATCCTCGGTTTCGGCTCCTTCGAAGCCCGCGAACGCTCCGAACGCCAGGGTCTGAATCCCAAGACCGGCGAAAAGATCAAGATCCCGGCCAAGAAGGTTCCTGCCTTCACCGCCGGCAAGATGTTCAAGGACCGGGTGCAGGGCTGATCTGCGCCCCCATGGCCTGACAGGCCTGCGGCGGTCCTGTGGGGCCGCCTTTTTTCTGCCTTCCCGCGCCCTGGTTCCGCTGCCGTGTCCGCCGCCCCCCTGCCTGAGCCGCTCAGCGAGGCGCTCAGCGAGGCCCTGCGGCAGGGGATCGAACGGCGCCGGCAGGGCTACCGCGGCCGCTACGCCCCCTCCCCCACCGGCCCCCTGCACCTGGGGAATCTGCGCACGGCGCTGCTGAGCTGGCTCGATGCCCGCCTGGCCGGGGGGGAATGGCTGCTGCGCCTCGACAACCTCGACACCCCCCGCAACCGCCCCGGCGCCGAAGACTCGATCCTGGCGGACCTGCACTGGCTGGGGCTCCCCTGGGACGGACCCCTGATCCGCCAGAGCGAGCGCAAGGGGATCTACGCCACGGTGCTCTCCGGCCTGCGCCGCCAGGGCCGCCTCTATCCCTGCCGCTGCAGCCGCAGGCTGCTGGCGGACATCTCCGCCCCCCACGGCCGGCCGGCCGTGTACCCGGGCCACTGCCGCGACAAGGCGGCGCACTGGGGAGCGATCGAGGGGCGGCTGCCGAGCTGGCGCCTGCGGATGGAGCCCGGCCTGCTCCGCTGGGAGGAGCGCGGGGGCGAGGCCGGGGAGCTGGATGGGCCCGGCGCGGTGGGGGATGTGGTGCTGCGGCGGGCCGATGGCTTCCTCGCCTACCACCTGGCCACCGCCGTGGATGAACTGCTGCTCGGCATCAGCGATGTGGTGCGCGGCGACGACCTCTGGTGGGCCACCGGCGCCCAGGTGGGGGTGATGGCCGCCCTGGGGGCCGAGCCGCCCCGCTACGGCCACCTGCCCCTCTGGCGCGATGCGGAGGGCAGGCGCCTGAGCAAGCGGGACGGAGCCAGCGGCCTGGAGGCCCTGCGCCAGAAGGGGCTGCAGAGCCCCGCCGTGATCGGCCTGCTCGCCGCCAGCCTGGGCTGGGTGCCGGAGGGCAGCCAGCTCGATGCGAACGAGCTGCTGCAGGAACTGCAGCGCAGGCCCAGGCTTAAGGAAGGTTTCGGGATCAGAACGCTCAAAAACGCCCACACTTGACCCAACCCGCGGCAGGACGCGATGTCGCGCCGCCGCCCCCTGGAGACCGTGTGATGACAAGCCCTTCCCAACCCCTCGCCGCCAGCGCTGCCGGAGCGTCCCTGCAGCACAGCCGCCAGCGCTGCCGCCACTGCGGCGGCAGCGGCATCCTGCGGCGCGGGGACCAGAGCTTCCGCACCTGTCTCGACTGCCTGGGACAGGGAGAGAGCCCGCTGCTCGGGGTGGGTCAGGGCCTGATCGGACTGATCGAGGGCCGCTGGCCCAGCCGCCTGAGCGAAGCGATCAACGCAACGCCGAACGCTTCTGCTTCCAGATGAAGAAGGCGGCGGTGCCGACCACCACGGCCAGGGGCGCCGCAGTGAGCAGGAGCAGCGCCACGGCCGTCCAGTCTGTGTACATGCGCGGATCCACGGAGTGGAACCCCATCATCCCAGGTGGCGGGGCGCCGCCGCGCTCCCGCCCCCCTGGATCTGCTCCAGAGTGAGTGCCAGCCCCGCCCGTTCCCGGCCGCCATGCGCCCCCAGCTGAACCGACCGCCCGCCCCCCCTCTGCCGAGCCGTGCGGGCCTGGTGCAGACCCTGCGGCTGCCCCTTCCCCTGCTGCTCGGCGCGGCCCTTCTGGTGCTCGGCACCGCGGGCAGCGGCCGGGCCGGGCTGGTGTTCGACAACTGCGTGCAGGACAGCGACGGCGGCATCACCTGCGACACCCGGCCCACGGGCAACACCCTGATGGACGACGAGGCGGCCCGCTTCGGTCTGTTCGACGAGGCCAGCCCCGGCTGGAGCGAGTTCGATCCCTACGAGGGCGACGACGACATGTTCGGCGGCAACGAGACCTGAGGGAACAGCCAGCGCAACCGGCCGTGCCCGCCCTGGCGTCGCGCAGCTGTGCCACTTCCCCGGGACCTGACCAGACTGGGCACCGGAACGCCACGCCGCCGACATGACCTCCGTCAGGCAGGGCCGGACCGATCCCACCTACGACATCCTGCGCAGCGAGCGGCAGCCGCTCGAGGCCCTGTTCGAGCCCCGCTGCGTGGCCGTGATCGGCGCCTCGGAGCGGCCCGGCAGCGTGGGCCGCACCCTGCTGTGGAACCTGATCCGCTCCCCCTTCGGCGGCACGGTGTACCCGGTGAATCCCCGCCGCCACAGCGTGCTGGGGGTGCGCTGCTGCGCCAGCGTGGCGGAAGTGCCCGAACCGGTGGACCTGGCCGTGATCGCCACCCCGGCCGCCACCGTGCCGGAGCTGGTGGCCGAATGCGCCGCGGCCGGGGTGCGCGCCGCGATCGTGCTCTCGGCCGGATTCCGGGAGATCGGCGCCGAGGGTGCCGCCCTGGAGGCCCGGCTGCGGCAGGTCCTGCGCGGCTCCGCCCTGCGGCTGCTCGGCCCCAATTGCCTCGGGCTGATGAACCCCCGCCTCGGGCTCAATGCCAGCTTCGCCTCGGGGCTGGCGGCTCCGGGTCCTGTGGGGTTCCTCAGCCAGTCGGGGGCGGTGTGCACGGCGGTGCTCGACTGGAGCCGCAGCCAGAAGGTGGGCTTCAGCGCCTTCGTGTCGATGGGCTCGATGCTCGACGTGGGCTGGGGGGATCTGATCACCCTGCTGGGGGACGACCCTGCCACCCGCAGCATCGTGATCTACATGGAGGCGGTGGGCGATGCCCGCTCCTTCCTCTCGGCGGCGCGGGAGGTGGCCCTCGCCAAGCCGATCGTGCTGATCAAGGGCGGGCGCAGCGCCGAGGCGGCCCGTGCGGCGGCCTCCCACACCGGTGCCCTGGCCGGCAGCGACGCGGTGCTCGAGGCCGCCCTGCGCCGTTGCGGCGTGCTGCGGGTGGACCAGCTCTCCGATCTGTTCGACCTGGCCGACGTGCTCGGCAAGCAGCCGCTGCGGCCCGCCGGCCCGCGGCTGGCGATCCTCACCAATGCCGGCGGCCCGGGGGTGCTCGCCACCGATGCGCTCGTGCTCAGCGGCGGTCGGCTGGCCGAGCTCGATCCCGCCACCGTGGCCGCCCTCGATGCGGTGCTGCCGCCCCACTGGAGCCGGTCGAATCCGATCGACCTGCTCGGCGACGCCGATCCCGACCGCTACGGGCGCGCCATCGAGATCGCCCTCGCCGATCCGAACAGCGATGCCCTGCTGGTGATCCTCACGCCCCAGGCGATGACCGATCCCACCGCCACGGCACGCCGGCTGCGGGACCTGGCGGCCGGCTCCCGCAAGCCCCTGGTGGCGAGCTGGATGGGGGGTGAGGAGGTGGCCGCGGGCGTGGCGCTGCTGAACGAGGCGGGGATCGCCACCAACGGCTACCCCGATGCCGCCGCCCGGCTGTTCACCGCCCTCTGGCGCTATAGCTACAACCTGCGCGGCATCTACGAGACGCCCACGCTCCTGCCGGACGACGGCGATGGCCCCTCGCCCGCCACCGAGGCCGACCGGCAGGCCGGGGCGGCGGTGCTGGAGCGGGCCCAGGCGGAGGGCCGCGAGCTGCTCAGCGAGGTGGAGGCCAAGCAGCTGCTGGCGGGCGCGGGCATCCCCGTGCTGGAGACCCGCCTGGCCCGCTCGGCCGAGGAGGCGGTGGAGGCCGCCGCCGCACTCGGCTATCCGGTGGTGCTGAAGCTGCACAGCACCACCATCACCCACAAGAGCGATGTGGGAGGGGTGTGGCTGGATCTGGGCGGCGCGGACGCCGTGCGCCACGCCTACGAAACCATGGCCGAGGCGATCCCGCGCCGCTGCGGACCCTCCGCCTTCGGCGGGGTGAGCGTGCAGCCGATGCTCTCCCGGGCGGGCGGCCTGGAGCTGATCGTGGGCAGCAGCCTCGATCCCCAGTTCGGCCCCGTGATCCTGTTCGGCAGCGGCGGCACCCTGGTGGAGGTGCAGCGCGACAGCGCCGTGGCCCTGCCGCCGCTGAACACCACCCTGGCGCGGCGGCTGATGGAGCAGACCCGGGTGTTCACCGCCCTGCAGGGGGTGCGGGGAGGCCCCCCCGCCGATCTGGCCGCCCTCGAGCAGCTGCTGGTGCGTCTCAGCCGGCTGGTGCTCGAGCAGCCGGCCATCCGGGAGATCGACATCAATCCCCTGCTGGTGCTGCCCGGCTGCCGCGAACGGCCCCTGATGGCCCTCGATGCCCGGGTGGTGATCCAGCCCGTCGCCGGAGCCAGCTGCGTGCTGCCGCGGCCGGCGATCCGCCCCTATCCGAGCGCCTACGTCCGCCCCTGGCGGCTGCGGGACGGCACCGAGGTGATGATCCGGCCGATCCGGCCGGAGGACGAACCGCTGCTGGTGGCCTTCCACCGCACCCTCTCGGAGGAGAGCGTGTACCTGCGCTGGTTCCACATGATGTCGCTCAATCACCGCATTGCCCACGAGCGGCTGGTGCGCATCTGCTTCACCGACTACGACCGGGAGATGGCCCTGGTGGTGGACCACCGCGACCCCGAGGGCGGCGGCCATGCGGTGCTGGCGGTGGGACGCCTCAGCCGCCAGCACGGCTGCAACGAGGCCGAGTTCTCGATGCTGGTGAGCGACCCTTACCAGAAGCAGGGGCTGGGCACGGAGCTGCTGGGCCAGCTGCTGCGCATCGGCCGCGACGAGGGGATCGACCGGGTGACCGCCGAGATCCTGCATGAGAACGGCGCCATGCAGCGGGTGTGCCGCAAACTCGGCTTCCAGCTGCACTCCACCGCGGAGGTGGTGCAGGCCTGGGTGGATCTTCACGACTGGACGCCGCCGCCCGCCGCCCCCTCGGCCTGATCGGCGGCCAGCAGGGCCGTCACATGGGCGCAGCAGCTCTCGCCCAGGGCCGTGAGGTTGTAGCCGCCCTCCAGCACCGACAGCAGCCGCCCGCCGGCGTGGTCCGCCGCCACCGCCAGGCAGAGGTCCGTGAGCCGGGTGAAGTCGGCGCTGGTGAGCCGGAAGCCGCCGAGCGGATCGGCGCGGTGGCCATCGAAGCCGGCGGACACCAGCACCAGGTCCGGGCGGAAGCGGGCGGCCGCCGGCAGCAGGGCCTGCTCCAGGGCGCCGGCCACCGCAGCGCCGTCGCTGCCGGAAGGCAGGGGGCAGTTGAGGGTGGTGCCTGCCCCGGCGCCCTCGCCGCGCTCGCCGGCCGCGCCGGTGCCCGGGTAGTTG
>JBMLOS010000173.1:0-14537 GCA_049242845.1 Prochlorococcaceae cyanobacterium | reverse complement strand
GGCTGCGGGGCATCGCCGTGGTGCAGGTGCCCACCACCCTGCTGGCGATGGTGGACGCCTCGATCGGGGGCAAGACCGGCGTGAACCACCCCGGGGGCAAGAACCTGATCGGCGCCTTCCACCAGCCCCGGCTGGTGCTGATCGACCCCGCCACCCTCTCCACCCTGCCGGAGCGGGAGTTCCGGGCCGGCATGGCGGAGGTGATCAAGTACGGCGTGATCGGGGATCCCCAGCTGTTCGAGGCCCTCGAGGGAGCGGCCTCCGCCCCCGGCGCCGATCCCGCCGCCGCCCTGGCCCGTGAGCAGGCGGTGGGCCCCGCCCTGCTCGACACCCTGCTGGTGCGCTCCGCCGCCGCCAAGGCCGAGGTGGTGGCCGCCGATGAACGGGAGGGGGGCCTGCGGGCGATCCTCAACTACGGCCACACCCTGGGCCATGTGGTGGAAACCCTGCAGGGCTACGGCACCTACCTGCACGGCGAAGCCGTGGGGCTCGGCATGCTGGCCGCCGGTGCCCTTTCGGAGGAGCTGGGGCTGTGGAGCCCGGCCGAACAGGAGCGGCAGCGGCGCCTGATCGCCGCGGCCGGTCTGCCCCTCGCGATGCCGGCGATGGAGCCCGAGAAGGTGCTGCGCTGCCTGCAGGGGGACAAGAAGGTGCGCGAAGGCAAGGTGCGGTTCGTGCTGCCCACCGGCATCGGCTCGGTGGTGATCCGCGACGACGTGGAGGCGGAGCTGATCCTTGCGGTGCTCCACCGCCTGGGGAGCAGCTCCCTAGCCTGAGGCCCGCGGCATTCCCGAGCCATGACCCGACTGGCGGTGAGCGGCGCCTCCGGCAAGACCGGCTGGCGTGTGGTGCAGGAGGCACTGCGAAGGGGCTGGCAGGTGCGGGCCCTGGTGCGGAGCGGCTCGGTGCTGCCCCCCGGCCTGGAGGGGGCGAAGGTGGTGCGGCTCGAACTGGCCGAAGGCCAGGCCCTCGAGCAGGCCCTGCAGGGCTGTGATGCCCTGGTGATCGCCACCGGCGCCCGCCCCTCGGTGGACCTGCTGGGCCCCCTGAAGGTGGATGCCCTGGCCCTGCGCCCCCAGATCGCCGCCTGCCGGGCAGCCGGGGTGAAGCGGGTGGTGCTGGTGAGTTCCCTCTGCAGCGGCCGCTGGCTGCACCCGCTCAACCTCTTCGGCCTGATCCTGGTGTGGAAGCGGCTGGGGGAGAGCTGGCTGGAGCAGAGCGGCCTGGAATGGACGGTGGTGCGGCCCGGGGGCCTGAAGGAATCGGAGGAGAATCTCGAGGCCGAGGGGATCTGCTACAGCGGCCCCGATCAGCAGGAAAGCGACAGTATTCCCCGACGGCTGGTGGCCCGGGTGTGCCTCGAGGCGATCGAGACCCCTGAAGCCATCGGCAAGATCGTGGAGATCACCAGCGGCGCCGGAGTGCCGCAGCAGTCGCTGCAGCAGTGGCTGGCGAGCGCCTGAGGCAATCGAGGGTGTAGCAACACGGCAGGATCCCTGCCATTCCATGAATACAGCCGTCTTCATCGCGGCAGCCGTATCCATCCCGGCCAATCAATACAGAGGAAGACCACAAAAAAGCCGCCCCTGGGTGAGGCGGCTGGAGGGATGGTATGTGGCCGGTTGATCAATCGGAGCGGCGGGATTTGAACCCACGACCCCCACTACCCCAAAGTGGTGCGCTACCAAGCTGCGCTACGCCCCGGCGAATGAAAATTATCACAGCGCCTGCCGCCTCTCCTGACGCCGCTGCAGCCGCCGCAGCCGCCGCAGCAAGCGGGCGGTGAGCCGGTCGCGATCAAGGGAGGCATAGCCGCAGATCCGCAGGGCGCGGGCCAGCTGCCGCTGCTGCGCCAGCGTCATCGTGGCCAGCCGCAGCTCCGGCAGACGCTCCCAGGCCCGACTCGGCAGGGGCAGATCGGCTCCTTCGCGCCCCTCGCGGAATCCCACCAGGGCACCGCCGGCCATCCACTCGGGCACCAGCACGAACAGCACCGCCAGAAGGCCGTAGAGCTCCACCAGGCCCCGGGGAAGCGGATGCAGCTGGCGGCGGGGACCGGAGGGCCTGCTGGGAGTCACGAGAGGAGGGGCGCGGCCTGAGCAGGCAGCCCAGCAGGGGAGGCGGCAGGCGCCTGGGTGAGGGCTCCCGGCTTGCTGTCGCGCCACTGCAGGGGCGGCTCCACCGGCGCCTGCAGCCGCACCGTCCAGAACACCAGGGCAAAACAGAGGCCCACCGTGGCGATCAACCCCACGATCACCACCCGGTCGGGAAGGGGATTCATACCTGCTCCGTGCGGATGCACTGCACCCTCAGGGGCAGCTTCTCGAGGGTGAGTTCATCGCCCCGCAGGATCACCCGCATGCCGTCGTTCTCGTAGCGGATGCCGGGTTCGGCCGAGGTCTGGCGGAACAGGGTGGAGCGGTACCGCCCCGTGATCAGCGAGGCCTGGGCATCGTTGCGCTCCAGCACCACCTGGCCGCGGTCGGAGCAGAGGTAGCGCTCCTTGATGCCGTAGTCCTCCCACCAGGGGGAGGACATGGCCAGCAGCGGAAGCAGGGCCAGGCCATGGAGGAAGCGTGGCGGCCCTGGAAGGATGTGCGGGGATCGGGGGTCTTGCTGCATCGACCAGCCGCAGCCCGGCGGCAGCCCTGGATGCCTGCAGGATACCGAGGGAGTCGGGCGCGGCGGCATCAGAATCCGGGGGCCGGCACCGAGAGGGGCTGCCCCTTGACGCCGGCGTACACCACCAGGATCACCGCCGGCTCCGGCCCGAGGCTCTCGCCGTAGTGGGTGCGGTTCACCAGCTCGATCAGGGGCTGGCCGGCCTCCAGCAGGATCGAGCGCCCGCCCTCGGCATGCACCTGCAGCCTGCCCTGCAGCAGCACACCGGCGTTGATCAGCGGATGGCGATGCGGTTCGAGCCGCAGGCCCGGCGGAATCGTGACCCGCAGGATCGTCACCTCCGGCTGACCGGGGCCATAGGGGGGCAGCAGGCTGCCATCCCAGGAGCGATCACCGCGCAGCAGGGTTTCCACCTGGACCTGGGGGGGCTCGGAGCCCCAGGCGCCTGGGGCGCTGCTGAAGCCGCAGCCCAGCAGGCAGAGGCTGGCGGCGAGCCCGAGGGCCGGATTCCGGTGCGCCATGCGGAGCGGGCGAACAGCAGCCTCAGGATGGAACCGCCCGGGGGCCGCGGCCCGCTCCGGCCGGCTCGTCCTGACGGGGAGCCCCGTGACGGGCCTCTCCGGTGCAGACCACCTGCCGCAGGCGATCCAGCTCCGCCTGCATCGTGGCCACCACCAGCTCGTAGCACTCGCGCACGAAGGCGCGGTCGCGGCTGGCTGCATGGCCGCTGCGGGGCAGGTGAATCGGGGGGCAGACCCGCGTGTGGATGCGGGCGGGCCAGGGGATGTTCGGCAGCGGACCCATGGCCAGGCCCCAGGGCAGGCCGAGGTAGAGGGGGAATACCTCCGGATCCAGGCCCAGCAGCCAGGGGAGACCGCGCCGGTGGAGGCGCTCGGCCAGGGGATAGCAGTCCTCGATCACATACAGGGTGTCGTGGCTGCCCCAGGAGATCAACGGAACCACCGGCAGGCCGTGCCAGATGGCCAGCCGCAGGAAGCCCGTGCGGCCGCAGAAGTGGATCCGGCCCCGCAGCCGGTGGGGGCGGAAGGCGTCCTGACCGCCCCCGGGATACACCAGCAGGCTGTCGCCGGCCTCGAGCACGGCCATCGCCTGGCGCGGGAAGTAGGGGATCGCCCCCACCCGGGCGGCCAGGTCGGCCAGCAGCGGATAGGCCTGCCACACCCGCGCGTGGGTGAGGCCATACACCCGCCGCTCCAGCCCCTCGCGGCGGAACCAGTCGTAGAGAAACATCGGCAGATCCGGCGTCGCCAGACCGCCGTTGTGGGAGCCCACGAACAGCACCTGGCCGCTGGCGGGCACGTTCTCCCAGCCGCTGGTGCTCACCCGGAAGTAGTCGCGGTAGAACCATCCCCAGAGCGGCATCAGCCGGCGGATCAGCTCCGGGTCCCTTCTCCAGCCGGGGTGGCGATCGGGAGCGGAGGAGAAGCTCAGGGGAACGGAGGCACCGGGCCGCCGCAGGCTAACGGTGCGGTTCGGGGCCGGTGGGGCCGCCCGCCTCGATCCAGGCGGCCACCTCCTCCACCACGGCCTCGGTGGACTCCCACGGCAGCACGTTGCGACCGGGCAGGATCCGCACCCGTGAGCGGGGGAGCTCCCGGCCGTAGTCCTCGGCCTTGGTGGTGGGGGTGTCGCCCCGCCCGCGGCGGCTGATCCCGGAGGCCTCCTCCCCGAACAGCACCAGCACGGGACAGGGCAGGCTGCGCAGCAGGGGGCCGTAGTCGCGTCGCCAGAAGCCCGCCAGGAAGGAAAACACGGCATGTCGGCTGGCCGGGTCGCGGGAGCCCTCCCGCAGCATCGTGAGCCACTCGTGATCCACCGGCAGCTCCCGGGCGAAGAGTTCCTTGCGGGAGAAGGAGTGCAGGAAGCGCTCCGTGCGGGCGTAGCGATAGAAAAGATTGCCCAGGGGGGTGTGGAAGAACCCCCGCCAGAGCGCCGCCGAGAGGCGCTCATCCGCCTGGGCGGTCATCACCTTCCAGGAGGGCGGGCCGAACAGCACCAGCCCCCGCACCGCCTCGGGCCGCAGCGCCTGCAGCTCGAGGGCCACGGGCAGGGAGGCCCCCTGGGCCAGCAGCCACACGGGCCGGCCCCCACCCTGATCGAGCAGGCGGGCCAGGGGCTGGGCCCAGTCCTGGGGCCGCAGCGGCCGATCCGGCATGGCGGAGCGCCCGCAGCCGAGCAGATCGGGGTGGATCAGCGGATGGGCCTCCTCGAGCCCCCGCTCCTTCCAGGCCCGGGTGAAGCGCTGCCAGAAGGCTCCCGAGAGGCCCACCCCGATCGGATGGATGGTGAGCAGCGGCTCGGCGGTGGCGAGATCCCGCTCGCCGCTCACCCGGCAAAAGCAGCTCTGGCCCTGCCAGTCGAAGGCGAAGGTGGAGCGGGGCACGGAGTCAGAGACGGATCGGGGCGTTGTCGCTGCGCAGCACGCAGTGGGAGATGCTCCAGTCGTAGTGCTGCCACACCGCTTCCGGCAGCAGGTAGGAGGCCCCGGCGAAGGCCCCGAGCGACACCCCGGTGGGCTGGGCCGAGCAGTAGGGCCGGCTGCCCGGCCGGGCCAGGTACTGCTGGTGGTAGGCCTCGGCGTAGTAGAAGGGCCTTCTGGAGGCGATCTCGGTGGTGATCGTGCCCCGGCCCGCGGCGCTCAGGCCCTCCTGGTAGGCGCAGCGGCTGGCCTCGGCGAGGGCGAGCACGGCCGGATCGTCGCTGTAGATGGCGGAGCGGTACTGGCTGCCGCGGTCGTTGCCCTGGCGGTTCCCCTGGGTGGGGTCGTGGCATTCCCAGAACAGCCGCAGCAGATCGCTGGCATCCACGGCGGCGGTGTCCCACACCACCCGCACCACCTCGGCATGGCCGCTGCGGCCGGAGCACACCTGCTCGTAGCTGGGATGGGGGCGCTCCCCGCCGGCGTAGCCCACGGCGGTGGTCACCACCCCCGGCAGGCGCCAGAAACCCTTCTCCGCCCCCCAGAAGCAGCCGCAGCCGAACAGGATCTCCGCCTGCCCCTCGGCCAGGGGAGCCGCCAGGGGGGTGCCGAGCGCCACGTGCTGCACCTCCGGCGCGGGGGTGAGATCACGGCCGGAGGAGCCGGCGGTGGAACCAGGGAAGAGGCCGAGCACGGGGGATTCGCCGTTCTGGCCGGAGCCTAGGAATGGCTACCGGAGGGCGCGACCGGCTCGAGGGCGATGTGGTTCAGCAGGGTGGTGGTGAAGGCGAAGAGCAGGAAGGGCAGCGACAGCACCAGGATCAGCCCCACCCCCACGAGGGCGAAGATCGGCTTGCTGGCCCCCATCAGGGCCAGGCCGGCCGCCAGGCTCACGAAGATCACCAGCATCCAGATCAGGATCTGTCCGTAGATGTCACCGAAGGTGAGCGTGCAGCGGAGGTTGTAGGCCTTCGTGGAGTCCATGGCGGGCAGGCCCGGTGAAGCGAGGGTTCGTTTCACCTAAGCCGCCCGGGGCACGGTTGGGTACCCACCGTCAACATCACTTCAGGCAGCCTGCAGCTGCACCTCCGCCTGCTCCCGCTCCCAGAGGCGACGGTAGGTGCCCGGCTGGGCGATCAGGTCGCGGTGGTGGCCCTGTTGCACCAGTCGCCCATCCTCGAGCACCAGCACCCGGTCGCAGGCGGCGGCGGCGGAGAGCTGGTGGCTGACCATCAGGATCGTGCGCCCCTGCTGCTGCCGCACCGAAGCCAGGATGCCCGCGGCCGTGGTGTTGTCCACGCTGGCCAGGGCGTCGTCGAGCACGAGCAGGGGGGCCTCCACCAGCAGGGCGCGGCCCAGGGCCGTGCGCTGGCGCTGACCGCCGCTGAGGGTGATGCCCCGCTCGCCCACCAGGGTGCTGAAACCATCCGGGAAACCCTTCACATCGCCCTCCAGCTGAGCCTGGCGTGCCGCCGCCTCCACCTGCTCCAGGGACGCCTCGGGCTCACCGAAGCGGAGATTGTCGGCCAGGGTGGCCGTGAACAGATAGCCCTCCTGGGGCACCACCGCCACGCGGGAGCGCAGATCCTCCAGGGAGAGGTCCATCACGTCGACGCCGTCGAGGAAGAGCTGGCCGGGATCCACCGCCACCATGCGGCCGAGGGCGCGCACCAGGGTGGTCTTGCCGCAGCCCACCGGCCCCACCACCGCCACCAGCTCGCCGGGCTCGAGCCGGAAGCAGAGGTCCACCAGGGCCGGGCGGGGGGCATCGGGATAGCGGATGCAGAGGCCACGGGCCTCGAGCGCACCCCGCGCCGGCACGGGGGCGGGGCGCGGCTGGGGGGGGGAGACGATCTGGGGCTGGCGCTGCAGCAGCTGCTCCACCCGCTCGAGGCTCACCTGGCCGGTCTGGAAGGTGTTGAGCGTGAAGCCGAGCAGGGCGGTGGGGAACACCAACCGCTCCAGATAGAGGATCAGCGCCACCAGATCGCCGATCGTGAGCCGGCCGCTCTCCAGCTGGCCGCTGCCCAATGCCAGCAGCAGCAGCAGGCTGATCGAGGAGATCCCCTCCAGCAGGGGGAAGAGGGTGCTGCGGGTGCGGGCCAGGCCCAGGGCGGCATCGCGGTAGACGCGGTTGCGGGCCGCGAAGGCCTCCTGCTCGGTGTGCTCCTGGCCGTAGATCTTGATGGAGCTGATGCCGGAGAGGTCCTCCTGGATCAGATCGCTGAGGCTGGCCAGGCTCTCCTGCTGGCGCCGCTGCTGGCGCATCATCCGCCCGCCGAAGAGGCGCACCACCAGCAGCATCACCGGGTAGAGCGCCACCGCCGCCAGGCTGAGCCAGGGGTCGATGGCGAGCATCGCCGGCAGGGTGAGGGCGTAGGCCAGCACCGTGTTGGTGAGGCTGAGCACGGCGAAGCCCAGCAGCCGGCGGACGTTCTCCACGTCGCTGGTGGCGCGGCTGATCAGCTCCCCGCTGCCGGTGGCCTGCACCCAGCCCGGCTCCTGGCGCAGCAGGTGGCGGAAGATGCGCTCCTTCAGGGTGGCCTCCACCTGGCGGCCCACGCCGAACACCAGCAGCCGCGACACCAGCCGCACGGCCCCCATCAGGGTGGCGAAGACCAGGATCAGGGCCGCCTGGCGGAACACATCCTGCAGGGCGAAGCCGTCCTGGAGGTCGTCCACCACACCCCGCACCAGAAGCGGAATGGCGACGCTGAGCAGGTTCACCACCACCAGGGCGGCCATCCCGAGCAGCACCGTGCGCCGATGGGGCCGGAGGTAGCGGAGGATCAGGGCGAGCCGTGGGGCATCCATGGCGAAGCCGTGCGGCGGGGCGAAGGCCAACCTACGGATCACCGGGTGCCGCCGCGACGGCCACCGGCGGCATCGGGCAGGCTGGAGGGCCGCCCGCAGCCCGCATCCATGGCCAGCGAACCGGCCCCCAGCGATGCACAGGAGCAGAGCCATCCGCTCCACACCCTCGATCGCGACACGGTGGACCGCCTGCTGGCGGCCGATCCCCCCGCCGACGGCGATCTGGTGGACGCGGCGCGGCTGCTGATGCGCTACCAGGGCTTCCCCGGCGCCCGGGACATCCAGGACGACCTCGAGCGGGTGCTGCGGCTCTGGGGCCTGGAGCGGCAGGAGCTGCACCGCCGCACCCGGGTGCTCTGGCAGGCCGGCTTCCGGCCCGGGCCCGTGCGTGGCGGCGAGGCGGTGGGCTCGGGCTTCGACACCTCCGACCAGGACGCCTGAGGGCTCCGCACGCCTGCGGCCGGCGGCCACTCCCTAGCCTGCCGCCAGCCACCGCCGCAACCATGGCCGAGGAACCCAATCTGCACCTGCCCGCGCTTCTGGAGCAGGTGCTCGAGGGCAGGCCGCTCCGCGGGGAGCAGGCCGGCGCGCTGATGCGGGCCTGGCTGGAGGAGCGGGTGGAGCCGGTGCAGACCGGTGCCCTGCTGGCGGCGCTGCGGGCCCGGGGGGTGAACGGCGAGGAGCTGGCGGCCATGGCCGAGGTGCTGCGCCAGGCCTGCCCGCTGCCGGGCCCGCGGCCGGAGCTTCCCCTGGTGGATACCTGCGGCACCGGCGGCGACGGGGCCGACAGCTTCAACATCTCCACCGCCGTGGCCTTCGTGGCCGCCGCCGCCGGCGCCCATGTGGCCAAGCACGGCAACCGCAGCGCCAGCGGCCGGGTGGGCTCCGCCGACGTGCTCGAGGCCCTCGGCCTGCACCTGCAGGCCCCCGCCCCCCAGGTGGTGGCGGCCCTGCCGGAGGCGGGGGTGACCTTTCTGTTCGCGCCGGGCTGGCATCCAGCGCTGGTGGGGCTGGCCCCCCTACGCCGCGCCCTGGGCATCCGCACGGTGTTCAACCTGCTCGGTCCCCTGGTGAATCCCCTGCAGCCCGATGCCCAGGTGCTGGGGGTGGCCCGGCCCGACCTCCTTGATCCGATGGCGGAGGCCCTGCGGCGGCTGGGCCTGGCGCGGGCCGTGGTGGTGCACGGCCACGGCGGCCTCGATGAGGCTTCTCTCTCCGGAGCCAGCGAGCTGCGGCTGCTGGAGGGCGGCGAGATCCGCCGGCTGCAGCTCGATCCGGCTGCCCTGGGGCTCACCCCCGCGCCGCTGGAGGCCCTCGCCGGCGGCGATGTGGCCACCAACGCCGCCATCCTCGAGGCGGTGCTGCGGGGCCAGGGCACCCCAGCCCAGCGCCAGGTGGTGGCCCTCAATGCCGCCCTGGTGCTCTGGGCCGCCGGCCGGGCCGAGAGCATCGAGGAGGGCCTCCAGCTGGCCGGGTCGGTGCTGGAGGGAGACGCAGCCTGGCAGCGGCTGCTCAGCCTGCGCGAACGCCTGGCGGCGGCCTGAGCGGCCCGCCCGGGAGCGGGACCACCCCTGGGGGATGATCGGGTTGACGTCCCCCGCTGCCGCCGTGCCCGAGTCCACCCCCTCCGCCCTGCTGGTGCTGGCGGATGGCACCCTGCTGCGCGGTCAGGCCTTCGGTGCGATCGGCACCGCCCTGGGTGAGGTGGTGTTCAACACCGGCATGACGGGCTATCAGGAGGTGATGACCGACCCGAGCTACGCCGGGCAGCTGGTCACCTTCACCTATCCCGAACTGGGCAACACGGGCGTGAACGCCGCCGATCAGGAGGCGGACAGCCCCCATGTGCGCGGCGTGATCGCCCGCCAGCTCACGCCGGTGGCCAGCAACTGGCGCGCCAAGGACACCCTCGACCACTGGCTGAAGCAGCACGGCGTGGTGGGCATCCAGGGGGTCGACACCCGGGCCCTCGTGCGCCATCTGCGCGAGGGCGGCGCCATCAACGGTGCCATCAGCAGCGACGGCACTGCCCCCCAGGCCCTGCTGGAGCAGGTGCGGCAGGCCCCCTCGATGGCGGGGCTGAACCTGGCCGAACAGGTCAGCACGCGGGAGTCCTATTCCTGGGACCGGCTCTGTGCCGCCGGCTTCGATGCCCGTCCCCAGGCCGCGCCGGAGCAGCCCTACCGGGTGGTGGCGATCGACTTCGGCATCAAGCGGGCCATCCTCGATCGACTGGTGGCCCATGGCTGCAGCGTCACCGTGCTGCCCGCCACCGCCACGATCGAGCAGGTGCTCGCCCTGGCACCGGAGGGGGTGTTCCTCTCCAACGGCCCCGGCGATCCGGCCGCCGTGGAGCAGGGCATCACGCTGGCCCGCGGCCTGCTGCAGCAGCAGGAGCTACCGGTGTTCGGCATCTGCCTAGGGCATCAGATCCTGGGCCTGGCCCTGGGGGGGCGCACCTTCAAGCTGGGCTATGGCCACCGGGGGCTCAACCACCCCTGCGGTTCGCCCGGTTCGGTGGAGATCACCAGCCAGAACCACGGCTTCGCCCTCGATCCCGATTCCCTCCCCACCGATCGGGTGGAAGTCACCCACCTCAACCTCAACGACCGCACCGTGGCGGCCCTGGCGATGCGCCACCAGCCGGTGTTCGGCGTGCAGTACCACCCGGAGGCCAGCCCCGGCCCCCACGACGCCGATCACCACTTCGGTCGCTTCACCGGCCTGATGGAGAGCCGCCGCCAGCCGGGCTGAGCACCCGCAGGGGGCCGCGTCTGCAAAGCGGTGGGGATGCGGTGGGGATGCGGTGGGGATGCGGTGGGGATGCGGTGGGGATTTTGTATCACCGGCCCGGACAGCCGCGGCGGCATCACTACACTGCGCGGGACTGGCGCTACGGCGGGGGCTGGAGCAATCAACGACCTGCATCGACTCACCGTTTCCCTGCGCGGCGGCTGTGAGCGCCGCAGCGATTGCCTGCTGTTCAGCTTCACCGGCCAGCTGGACGCCTACTCCGACAAGCAGTTCAACGAATTCGTCAGTGACCAGCGCTCCGGCACGGCTCTGCCGGTGGTGGTGGACCTGAGCCGGATCGATTTCATCGACTCCTCCGGCCTGGGGGCCCTGGTGCAGCTGGCCAAGCAGTGCACCGGCGACGGCACCGGTTTTGTGGTGGTGGGCAATGCCCGCGTGGTGCAGACCGTGAAGCTGGTGCGGCTCGAGAGTTTCCTGCACCTGCAGCCCGATCTGCACACGGCCCTGGCCAGCCTTGCCACCGCCTGAGCCCTCCGGCGGCAGCGCATCTCCCCGGCGCAGCGACTGGCTGGCGGCGGTGCCGGCCGTTCCTTCAGGCGCCAGCCTCGGCCCCCTGCAGCTCGCCTGGCTCGGGGATGCCGTGTGGGAACTGCACCAGCGGCGGCGCCACTGCGAGCAGGCGGGGCGCTCCGCGGCACTGCACCGGGCTGTGGTGGGGGCCGTGCGGGCCGAGGCCCAGGCCCGTGCCCTGGAGCGGCTGGAGCCCCTGCTGCAGGAACAGGAGAAGGATCTGGTGCGCCGGGGCCGCAACCGGGCCGGCCGGGGACCGCGCCGCGGCGACGCCGCGGTGTATGGCCTGGCGACGGGATTTGAGACAATGGTGGGCTGGCTCTTTTTGCAGAATCCGCAGCGGCTCGCCGAGCTGCTCGATCACCTGGAGGAGACCGACCCATAACCCCGTCCCTTTTGCCCGCAACACCATGAGCCCACGGTTCGAGCGCCAACTGGAGAAGTCCATGGGCCGCGGCAAGAGGGAATCCAGCCGCGGCCCCGTGCGCGGCGGCGAGCGGGCGCGCCCGGCCAGCCCCCGCAGCAGCAGCGGCGGCGATCGCTATGAGTCCCGCGGCGGCAGCGACAGCCGCGAGCGCCGCGGCGAGCGCTCCTTCGCCAAGCCCACCCCCCGTTTCGGCAGCCGCCCCGAGGGACGCTTCAGCCGGCCGGAACGGGGCGATCGTCCCGAGCGGGGCGAACGCTTCGAGCGCCGCGGCGGCCGCGACGAGCGGCGCCCCGAGGACCGCCGGGCGGAGGGGCGGCGCCCCGAGGCCGCCCCGCGTACCCCGCGCCCCGGCGGCGATCGCGGCCGCTTCGGCAGCAGCAGCAGGGACAGCTCCAGCCGTTACGGACGCCCAACCAGCAGCCGCCCCACCAGCAGCCGCGACAGCGGCAGCCGCTACGGCCGCCCCGAGCGCTACGGCGAGCCCCGCTTCAGCGAGCGGGGGCCGGTGGGGGGCAGTGAGGCCCCGAGCAGCGGTGCCTCCGAGAGCTTCGGCAGCGACACCCCTCCCGATCTGATCTGGGGACGGCACTCCGCCCAGGCGGCCCTGGAGAGCGGCCGGCCGATCCACCGCATCTGGTGCACCCCGGAAATGCGCTTCAGCCCCCGCTTCCTCCAGCTGCTGCGTGAAGCGAAGGCCGGCGGTGTGCTGGTGGAGGAGGTCACCTGGGCCCGTCTCGGCCAGATCACCGGCGGAGCGGTGCATCAGGGGATCGTGCTGCAGACCGCCGCCGCCGACACCCTCGATCTGCCCAGCCTGATCGAAGGCTGTCGTGGGATCGGCGAGCCGCCGCTGCTGATGGCCCTCGACGGCATCACCGACCCCCACAATCTCGGCGCCATCGCCCGCAGCGCCGAGGCCCTCGGCGCCCATGGCCTGGTGCTGCCCCAGCGCCGCAGCGCCGGTCTCACCGGCTCGGTGGCCAAGGTGGCAGCCGGAGCCCTTGAGCACCTGCCGGTGGCACGGGTTGTGAACCTCAACCGCGCCCTCGATGCCCTCAAGCAGGAGGGCTACCGGGTGGTGGGGCTGGCCAGCGAAGGCAGCGTCACCCTCGAGGAGGCCGACCTGGACGGTCCTCTGGTGATCGTGACCGGCTCGGAGGGCGAAGGGCTCTCGATGCTCACCCGCCGCTCCTGCGATCAGGTGGTACGCATCCCCCTGCGGGGTGCCACCCCCAGCCTCAACGCCTCGGTGGCCACCGCCCTGATGCTCTATGAGGTGGCCCGCCGCGGCTGGATGCAGAAGGTGCTGGGCTCCTCGCCGGCGCCCCGGATCGTGCGCCCCTCCCTGCCGAGTCCGGCGGCTGCCGCCGTGGTGTCCGAGGAACCGGAGCAGGCCGGTTCGGTGGAAGACGAGCTCGACGCTGAACTGCTGAACATCCCAGCCGAGGAGATGGAGGAGGAGATCGGGGAAGAGTTCGCGGACGAGTTCGGGGCTGCTTCCTTTGCCGAAGACCTGGCTCAAGAGGCCGCAGGCACTGAAGAGGCCGCAGGGGCTGAGGAGGCTGAGGGAAGCGACGGGCCTGAAGCTGCACTCGAGGTAGATGCAGCCGCAGCCGAAAGCGAAGCCTGGCGCGAGGGGGAAGCCAGGCCCCAGCCCGAAGCCACCGCCGAAACAGGAGAAGCCGAACCGGAAGCCCCTACCGAGCGGCCCACAGCTTCCGCCGCAGGGGAAGTCACCGTGGCCACCCCGGACTGGGGTGCCGCGCCCTATGGCAGCGCCAGCTTCGAGGGGGACATCCGCCTCTGAGCTGATGTGGATTCGGGTCAGGCGCCTGGGACGCGGGCAGAATGGTGGCGTCTGACGCCTCCTCGATGAATCCCCTGCACTGGCCCGCGAGGAGTGTGGTGAACGGGCTGGGACTTGCCTGGTGGGCCAGGGTCGAAACCCACGATCCTGACGCCGTGTACTGGTTCGGCCCCTTCCTGCGCCGCAGTTCCCTGGAGGCAGCCCTGCCTGCCTTCCTGCAGGACCTGCAGGAGGAGAAGCCCGGTTCGCTCCACCACACGCTCGTGCGCACCCGCAAGGGAGAACCCCTCACCGAAGGGCCCGACGAACCCGACAGCGCCGACTGATAGCGTCCACCGCAGACGGTTCTGGGTGGATGGGGATCGCCGAATGGCGTGAGCAGCTGCAGCGGGGGGAGGTGTCCGCCCGGGAGCTCACCGACCACCATCTCGCCCGCATCGAGGCCGTGGAACCCACGGTGCACGCCTACCTGGAGGTGACCGCCGAGCGGGCCCGGGCCGATGCCGACCGCATCGATGCGGCCCGCGCCGCCGGCGAGGAGCTGCCCCCCCTGGCCGGGGTGCCGCTGGCGATCAAGGACAACCTCTGCACCCAGGGGATTCGCACCACCTGCTCCAGCCGCATGCTGGAGAACTTCGTGCCCCCCTACGAATCCACCGTCACCGAGCGGCTCTGGAACGCCGGTGCGGTGCTGCTGGGCAAGACAAATCTCGATGAGTTCGCCATGGGCAGCTCCACCGAGACTTCGGCCTTCGGCCCCAGCCGCAACCCCTGGGATCCCGAGCGGGTGCCCGGCGGCAGTTCGGGCGGCAGCTCCGCCGCGGTGGCTGCGGGCGAGTGCCTCGCCGCCCTCGGCTCGGACACCGGCGGCTCGATCCGCCAGCCCGCCGCCTTCTGCGGCGTGGTGGGGATGAAGCCCACCTACGGCCGCGTCAGCCGCTGGGGGCTGGTGGCCTTCGCCAGTTCCCTCGACCAGGTGGGCCCCTTCACCACCAGCGTGGCCGACGCGGCCGAGCTGCTGCAGGTGATCGCCGGTGGCGACCCGCGCGATTCCACCTGCCTCAAGGCCGCCGTTCCCGACTACCGCGCCGCCCTGAGCCAGC
>JBMLOS010000172.1:0-29237 GCA_049242845.1 Prochlorococcaceae cyanobacterium | reverse complement strand
CATGCACCTGCCGCCAGGGAACGTCGTAGCCGATCGTGATCGTGGTGGCCAGGGCCACGGGCTGCTGGATCTCCCGGCGGGAGAAGCTGAAGTTCACCACCGATGCGCCGATCACGGTGGCATTGGGAATGCTCACCAGTTCGTTGCGGGGTGTCTGCAGACGGGTCACCAGCAGAGCACGGTCCTGCACCACCCCGAGCACGCCATTGATCTCCACCCGGTCGCCTTCGCGGAAGGCACGGGTGTAGATCAGCATCAGGCCGCTGATCACGTTGGTGGCAATGGCACTCGAACCGAAGGCCGCCAGCACACCCACGAACAGACCCGCCCCCTGGAACACCTTGCTGTCGGAACCGGGGATGTAGGGGAAGGCTGCCGCCAGGCCGATCAGGGTGAGCAGGATCGCGGCCAGCCGGGCGGTGGGCAGGGCCCATTCCTGATAGAAGCCCGGCACCCGCACCCGCCCCCGGTCGACGGCCTGGAACCAGGAGTTGCTGGCCCGGATCACGAGGATGGTGATCGCCAGGATCACCGCGATCGAGAGCAGATTCGGGATCGCTTGCACCACGCCCCCCAAAAAGCCCAGCACCAGGGAGAGGATCTGGCCGCGGAGCCCCTCGGCGATGCCCTGGGTGGGGGGGAACAGCCCCAGCAGCAGAGGCACCAGCAGATAGCTGATCAGCAGCAGCAGGCTCCAGTGGATCAGCTGGCGGCCCACCTGCATCATGCTGCGCACCTGATCCGGGTCGACGAACCGCGACAGGCCGAGACGACTGAGGTTCTGGAGCACGAAGCTCCGACGCTGGGCGAGCTGCTGCCGCAGCCGCTCATTGAGCTGCCCCTGTACCCGCAGCCAGAGGATGTAGATCCCCAGCACGAGGGCGGCCAGGGCGGTTCCCTTCAGCCACGAACCCAGGTTGTGGCTGGAGCGGTACTGGACGATCGCCTGGCGGATCTGGTCGCGGTAGCGAAGGGCGAGCTGCTGGCGGGTGAGGTCGAAACAGGCAGCCCCGCGGTCGTCGACCGCGAGCTTGGGCTCGAAACGGCCCCCCTGCTCCTCGATGCCCAGCAGCGAGTAGGGAGGTTCGTCCCGCACCACGATCTGGGAGGGCGCGAAGGTGCGGTCCTCGGCCATGGCCCGCAGGCCGTCATTGGTGCGGCGCAGGTACTCCTGCAGCTGCTGGGCCCCCGGGGCGCGGCGGATCTCCAGCACCTTCCGGCCATCGAGGGTGATGAATTCCGGCTGGGCGGCACACCCCTGCTTCTGGACATCCGCAGCGGCCCAAACGGGTGCGCACGGAGAGAGCAGAAGCCCCAGCCCCAGGGCCAGGGCGAGGCACACCCTGAGCATCACCCGCCAGGACAGGGCCCGCCGTGGGGTCGCTCCGGCACCGGGACGGATCCACCTGGAGCGCTCTGTCATGGCTCAGCCTTGCCTGCACCCGATTGTCCAGCGCGCCGCGCGGAGCGGCCAGTCGGACTCACCCAGCGGGCAGAACGGGCCACGGGGGAAGGATCGGAGCCACAGCCGCCCGGCTCGCTTCCCTCCCGGCCCGATGCACGATTCGCTGGTGCTGGGGATGCTCAGCATCGTGGTGCTGCTCTCCGGAGTGGGCCTGCTGCGGGCGAGGGGAATCCTTCCCCCGGATGCAGGGAAGGCGCGCATGGGTGCAGGCCAAGGGAAGGGGACCCCAGGGGAGCGGCGGGGCGGCGGCGGGCCGAGGCTCCACTGGGGGGCAGGGCTGGCAGGCCTGGTGCCATCACTGCTGCTGTCACTCCTGCTGCTGTTGCTGCCGTGCCTGGTACCGCCTGCCCTCCGGGCGATGCCGAACACCACCGCCGCCGCATCTCCGGATGCAGCGGTGATCGAGTTGCGCGGCAGGTTGCTGGAGGATCCCCGCAGCAGGGGAAGCGCAGAGAACGGGCAGGGCTCCGCCGGCTGCCGCGCCCCGCTGCAGAGCCCGGACGGACCCAGTGAACTGCTGTTCCCCGCCCCCTGCCCGCCGCTGCAGGAGGGCTGGTGGGTGGCAGCCAGCGGCAGGCTGCGCCAGCCCACGCCGGCCCCCCACCCGCTGCTGCACGGCACGGCCGAACGGCTGGCCCGGCAGGGGATCACGTCCCAGCTGGCGCTGGAGCACTGGGAGCTGCTTCGCAGACCCGCCACCCCCGTGGCGGATCTGCGGCGGCGGATCGGCCGCCTGCTGGCGGCCGTGGGCGGGGAAGAGCGGGGCGGCCTGCTCGCGGCGCTGGTGCTCGGGAGCGCCATGGTGCCCCTGCCGGCGGAGGTGCGGGAGGTGTTCCGGGCGGCGGGGCTCTCCCATGCCCTAGCGGCCTCGGGCTTTCACCTGAGTGTGCTGCTGGGCGCGGTTCTGCCCCTCGGCCGGCGACTGCCGCGCCCGCTGCGGCTGCTGCTGGCGGCAGGGGCCATGGGCCTGTTTCTGCTGCTGGCGGGGTTCCAGGCCTCGGTGGTGCGAGCCGTGCTGATGGCGGGGGCGGCGCTGCTGCTGGTGGAGGGAGGCCGCCGCGGCCGGCCGGTGGCGCTCCTGCTCACCACCGTGGTGCTGATGCTGCTGCTGCGGCCCGACTGGCTCTGGGATGTGGGTTTTCAGCTGAGTGTGGCGGCCACGGCGGGGCTGATCGTGAGCGCCCGGCCCCTGGAGGGCTGGCTGCACAAACGGCTGGGCGCACGGCTGCCGCAGAGCCGGGCCGGCGGCCGACTGGCGGCGGGACTGGCCGCAGCCCTGGCCGTCCCCCTGGCCGCCACCGCCTGGACCCTGCCGCTGCAGGTGCTGCATTTCGGAGTGGTGCCCCTCTACGGCGTGCCGGCGAATCTGCTGGCCGCTCCGCTGCTCACCCCGCTCACCCTGGGGGCGATGGCCCTGGGGGTGGTGGCCCTGGTGCTGCCGGCCGCCCTGCCCCTGCTGGCTCCGCCGGTGCTGGCCCTGGCCCAGCTGCTGCTCCTGCTCTGCCGCGGCGTGGCCCATCTGCCCATGGCCCAATGGCAGACGGGCCGTCCCCTCCCCGTGCTGGTGCTGCTGCTGGCGGTGGGCACGGGGATCCTGATGATTCCGGCGCTGGCCACCCGCCGGCGCAGGCTCGGGCTGGCGCTGATCGCTGCGGCGGTGGCGTTCCACCTGCTGTGGATCCGTGCGGATCGCTTCCTGCTGGTCCATCAGGGATCCCGCGATCTGCTGGTGGCCCGTCACCAGGGCAGGGCAGCCCTGATCAGCCGCTCCAGCGATGGCCCCAGCTGCCGCAATGCGGCTGCCCTGGCAGCAGGGCTGGGCATCGGCCGCTACGACTGGCTGCTGCTGCTTGATCCGGTGGCCAGCGAAACGCCCCACTGCTGGAAGGAGCTGGCCGGCCTGACCCTCAGCACCGGGGAGACGGGCGTGGCCCTCCTGCCGGGCCAGACCCTCCACAGCCCTGGGCTGGAGGTGAGGGCCCTCAACGCCGACAGCCGGGCACTGCAGCTGCGGGTGGGGCGACAACAGTGGCTGCTGCTGCCGGATCGCCAGGCCCTCTGGGCCTGGAACGAAGCGGCGGCGATGCGGAGCCCCGGAGGGCTCTGGCTGGGATTCCGGCCAGGGCGGAAGGAGAGAAGCCAGCTGCGGCAGGCAGGGGTGGCGACGCTCTGGTGGAGCGGCCCTCCCCCTCCCGGGCCGGAACCCCTGCCCCCGGGATGGCAAGCCAGCGGCACCAGCGGCTCCCTCCAGACGGCCTGAGCCCGGCCTGTCCTTAAAGTGGGGACCGTCCAGCCCAAGCTGGACAGGCCGGAGGCACGGGCATCGCCCGCGGCTGCACGGCGTCAGGAGAGGTGGCTGAGTGGTCGAAAGCGAACGACTCGAAATCGTTTGAAGGGCAACCTTCCGTGGGTTCGAATCCCACCCTCTCCGTTTTCAGTACAAAACGGGGATTCCCGGCGATTCCCCCAACGTCCCCCAGGAACGCCTGACCCTCTCTGCACTGGAGAGGGTCTTCTGCTTGGTGGGGGTCCCTTGTGCCCGGCACAAACCAGGCCAGCATAAATTGTGGTGGTGTCAATGGTGGTGGAATACCCCTGTGTTGCTGTGAACGGGTACACAGCTCTGACCGACAGAGAAGTGCACGCAGAGAAGTGCACGCAGAGAAGAAGTTCGCGCTATCCCGCAGCATTCCCGGCGCCACCGGGTCCGGACGGCGCCGACCTCCTCCCAGAGTGAATCCCGCCGGACAAATTACAGGCTCTGGCGTCAAAGATCTCCACCCAACAACTACGGGCGCCGGCAAGATTGGCGGATCGGACCCTATCCCATGGGTTCACGCAGGGCCGCCCGCGACATCCGCGCTGCGCAGAAACGTCATCTGGATGAAGACGGAATCAATCCCTGCGATGCCAAGAAGCGCAGCAAGGATCACCGCTGGGGCAGACACGCACTGCACCCTCAGGAAGCACCTGCGCTCGATGGGCACGCCACCAAGCCGGCTGGGACCTGGCGCGAACGCCACAGCGAGGACGGCCTCAAGAAGCTGAACAAGCACGTCCTGCCCGCCATCGCCGAGGCCATCCTGAAGGAATCACCTGCCTGGTCGTGCTGTGCAGCTTTCAGCCTCCCGACCGATCTGGTCACTGCCACTGGAGAAGGTGTACCCCGCCTTGCAGAGCACCCCGGAGGGTCTCAGCCAGCAGGAGGCCGAAGCGCGGCTGGAGCGCTATGGCGCCAATCGGTTGCCGGCCGTGAAGCACCGACCTCTGGCCCTGCGCTTTCTCGACCAGATGGTTCATTTCATGGCCCTGCTGCTCTGGATCGCGGGGGGCCTGGCCTTCATTGCCGGCACTCCCCAGCTGGGCTGGGCGATCTGGTCCGTGGTGCTGATCAACGGCATCTTCTCCTTCTGGCAGGAGTTCCAGGCGGAGCGCACCCTGGCGGCCCTCACCCGTGCCCTGCCACGTCAGGTGCAGCTCTGGCGTGATGGCCAGCTGGGTTTCCATTCCGCCGAGGAGCTCGTGGCCGGGGACCGCCTGCTGCTGGAAGAGGGCGACCGGGTGCCCGCCGACTGCCGTCTGAGCGTGGCCCACGAACTTCGCGTGGATCTTTCCGTGCTCACCGGTGAATCGGTGCCCGTGGCCCGCCAGGCCATCGACCTTCCCCCCGGCCAGGCCGAGCTGCGCCTGCCCACCGGTGAGCGGCCCAACCTCCTGCTGGCGGGCAGCACCATCGCCTCCGGCCGGGGCGAAGCGATCGTGTATGCCACCGGAGCCGAAACGGAGTTCGGCCTGATCGCGCATCTCACCGCCGGCACACGCCGCAGCGCCAGCACCCTGGAGCAGCAGGTGGCTCGCATCGTGCACACGATCAGCACCATCGCGATCAGCATGGGATTGATCGCCTTTGCCCTGAGCCTGGCGTTCGTGGGCATGAGCCCGCTGGAGAGCCTGGTGTTCTCGATCGGGATCATCGTGGCCAACGTGCCCGAAGGCCTGCTGCCCACGGTCACCCTGGCCCTGGCGCTGAACGTGCAGCGCATGGCGCGCCGCAAGGCTCTGGTGCGCCGCCTCTCGGCCGTGGAAACCCTGGGGTCGGTGAGCGTGATCTGCAGCGACAAGACCGGCACGCTCACCTGCAACCGCATGGCGGTGGAGGAAACCTGGCTGCCCGCAGCCGGGGATGCGTTGCACCAGCTCCTGCTGGCGGGGGCCGCCCTCTGCAGCAACGCCCGCCTGGATCCAGGCGGTGCCGTGGGCGATCCCACCGAAACGGCACTGCTGCAGGCGGCTCAGGCCGCCGGCCTGGGGCCGGAGGAGCTGCAGCGCCTCCATCCGCGGCGGCGGGAGATCCCCTTCGACTCGCACCGGCGGCGCATGTCGGTGCTGGTGGAGTGGAACGAAAAGGCCGGGCCACCGATGCCGTTCAGCAGCGGCGCCAGCCTGGTGATCACCAAAGGCGCACCGGTGGAAATTCTCCAGAGCTGTGAGGCCTGGCTGACGCCCACCGGCAGCGAACCGCTCGACGACCACCGTCGTGCGCGGGTTGTGGCCGCCAACGACGATCTGGCCTCCCGGGGCTTCCGTGTGATCGCCGTGGCCCTGCGCCCCCCCGGGACCGAGATGCTGCAGGAGGCGCCGGCAGAGATCCTGGAATCCGGGCAGATCTTCCTTGGCCTTCTCGCCCTCTACGACCCGCCGCGTCCCGAGGTGCCCGATGCCATCCGGCGCTGCCGCGACGCGGGCATCAAGGTCACGATGGTGACCGGTGACTACGGCCTCACCGCCCAGGCGATCGCCCTTCAGATCGGACTGCTGGAATCGCCCCAGGCCAACGGCCATCTGCGTACGGCCGGTGCCGATCCGGTACGGGTGATCGAGGGCACCACCCTTTCCCAGATCAGCGATGTGCACCTGCGGCAATTGCTGAAATACCGGCACCGTCTGGTGTTCGCCCGCATGGCGCCGGAGCAGAAACTGCGGCTGGTGCAGGCTTACCGAGCCCTCGGCGAGGTGGTGGCGGTGACCGGAGATGGCGTCAATGACGCCCCGGCACTGCGGGCCGCCGACGTGGGCCTGGCGATGGGGATCAGCGGCACGGATGTGGCCCGTGAAGCGGCTGACATCGTGCTCATGGACGACAACTTCGCCACGATCGTGGAAGCCGTGCGTTATGGCCGCTCGGTGGTGGCGAACATCGGCAAATTCATCACTTACGTGCTGGCATCGAATGTGGGCGAGGTGGCGCCCTTCCTGGCGATGGTGGCCTTCCGCATTCCCGCAGCCCTCACCGTGCTCCAGATTCTGGCGGTGGACCTGGGCACCGACCTCCTGCCTGCCCTGGGACTGGGTGCAGAAGTACCTGAGCCCGGGGTGATGCACAGCCCCCCCCGACCCCGCGAGTTGGCGCTGCTCAACCGCGCCGTGATGGTGCGGGCCTATCTGGTGCTGGGTCTGGTGGAGGCCTTGCTGTCGATGGCGGGCTATCTGCTGGTGTGGCACTCCCATGGGGTGGATCTCGCGGAACTGCAACGCCTGGCACCCCAGCTCCTCCATCACACCGCAGATCCGGCGGTGCAGGCCCTGCAGAACCAGGCCTCCACGGTGGCGTTCTGCCTCATCGTGGCCGGACAGATGGGCGCCTTGCTGGCCTGCCGCAGCAACCGGCAGCCGTTCTGGGAGCTGCTTCGTATCCCGAATCGGCTGCTGTGGGTTGGCTTCCTCAGTGAACCGGTGGTGGCTGGCACCCTGGTGCTGGTGGCACCGCTTGCCGCCGCGTTCGGCACTGCCCCCTTCCCTATGGCCTACCTGGGCCCGATGGCACTGGCGCCCCTTGCTGTCCTGCTCGTCGACACCGTTCACAAGGGGGCTCATTCCCGCTGAACCCCACAACCAGGCTCAGCCGGGTGGCCCTGACGCCCACGGCCGTTTCCCGCAGCGTGATTCGCAGTTGGCTTCATTCCTTCGCCGTGAGATCCGTGCTGATTTCACTCACCCAAACCCCCACGCTCAGGATGGATTGCGCCGATCCGCGGAAAGATCCGGCCACCGGCGGCACCGCGTCCGGCCGGTGGGACACCGCAACCGCGATGTGGTCGGGCCCAGCCAGGGTGCCCGTGGTGGGGTCGAATCCGGTCCAACCCGCTCCTGGCAGGTACACCTCCGCCCAGGCGTGGGTGGAGCCGCCCGCTTCGGGGTACAGCGGATCATGCAGATAGCCGCTCACGAAGCGGGCCGCAAATCCAAGCAGCCGTGCCGCCTCGAGGAACAAGGTGGCGAAGTCACGGCAGGATCCACTCCCGCTGCTCAGGGTGTGAGCGGGGGTCTGCACGCCGGGTTCTTCCCGCCTCACATAACGCAGCGAGCGGTGAATGGATGAGCTGATTCGATCAAGCAGGCCGTAGGTCTCCACGTGCTCCCCTGGGGCGTACAGGCCAGCCAGCCAGACTTCCAGGCTGCCGTCATGATCCACGGGCTGGCGGTAGGGAGCCAACAGCAATTGCTCCTCGGCTCCGTAGTGAAATGGGAAGAACAAAGCCTCAGGGTCCACAAGAAAGTCGAGTGGCGCCTGGTGATACTGCTGGATCACCACCTCGCTTTCAATCGTCAGGCTATGGGCAGGGGCGGTGAAATTTGCAATGGCAACAGAGTTATTCTCGGCATCTCGGTGCCAGCGCAGCGTCGCCGCCGGTGAAATCCGCAATGAAGAGGTTTCAATCCGAAGCTCATGGCCTTCCCTGGGCCGCAACCGCAGCGTGTGGGCATTCAGCCACACCAGCGCATCATAGTGATAGAGGGTGTCGTGGCGGATCCGGTATCGCTGCATTGCCGCTCCCGCGGTTGTCTGCCCCCAATTTCAATCGTCCATCGAAGCGGGACCTGCTGTCGTAACCGATCGGCACCAGATTCATCCAGCCGTAATCCCAGCCGTCACCCAATCTCCTGTTGCCAAGGACGACGGACTGGACGACGGACTGTTCATCCCCTCAGCGCCAATAGTTTGGTGCTGCTTTTTTACCGAACCCAAAGCGGCATGTCCTGTCCGCCTGAGGCTGCTGTTCCCTGATGCAGCTGTGCGCGCCCAAAGCTACGGTTAGCCTACGGCGCGCGGCGGCGGCGGACTGATTCGCCGGGCTCCAGCCAGGATGGCCTGATCAGGCCTGCAGCAGGTATGCAGCAGATATGCAGCAGATATGCAGCAGATGAGGTGAGCGGTTGAGTCGAAATCAACCGCTGAGATGGCTAGAGAATAGACATGCCCCTAGGGCAGACCACACCACTCCAGAGTTCCACCATGAAAGCCCTGATCTTCACCCTGTTATCCTCCGCGCTGCTCATCACCCTGTGGTTGACGCCCTCAATAGCCATGGCTCTCTCCGCTGACACGTTGACACCCCCGACACTGCTTGCAACCCTTGGCCAGGACATCAAGGCCACCACCAAGGATGCGGAGGGTAAGCTGGAATCTGCGCTCGGAGAACTTACCGGTGACGCCGGCATGAAGATCAAGGGCGAGGTCAAGCAGGGCCAGGCTGTGGCCATGGGCGTCAGCAGCGACATCAAGCGGGCCGCCGACCGGATGCATTGATCATTTCAGGATCAGCACATCCACTCCTGAGCTGCGGCTGCGAACCAGCACTCCCACATCATGCTCACCGCGATGGAACTGCAGGTCGATCTCTTCTTCGCCCAAGCGCAGGCCGTTGATTTCCAGCAGATTCAGGCAGGCGGGCAGGGTGGGGTTGCGCAAGCGCACCTGTACCCTCCCGCCCTCGGGAGCGCGCTCGATCGCCATCCCCGTGATGGCCTCCAGCAGGCCGAACACGCTGCCACTTGCCCAGGCCTGCGGACTGCAGGCCACCGGGTAGAAGGTGGGGCCCTCCTCTTCACGGCGTGGAAAGCCGCAGAACAGCTCAGGCAGGCGGAACAACGGCACGGCGCTGGCGGTCTCGTAGAGACCCGTGAGGATTCTGAGGGCCTCGCTGCGGTGGCCATAGCGGGCCAACCCCATGCCGATCAGGGTGTTGTCGTGGGGCCAGACGGAGCCGTTGTGGTAGCTCATCGGGTTGTAGCGGGCTTCCCGTTCATCCAGGGTCCGGACTCCCCAGCCGTTGAAACTGGTGGGGGACAGCAAATGGCAGGCGATGGCATCGGACGCCTGGGGGGTCGCGATCCCGGTCCACAGGCAGTGCCCCGCGTTCGAACTGCGCACCGCGCAGGGTTCGCCCTCACCGTCGATGGCCAGGGCGTAGGAGCCGATCACCGGACTCCAGAACGCCCGGTGGAACCGTTGCCGCAGGCTGGCGGCTTCCTCCAGCAGTGCCTGCGCCTCTTCCATCCGGCCCAGTTGCTGCAGCACCGCGGCCATCGAGCGGCGGGCGCCATAGGCATAGGCCTGCACCTCGCAGAGGGCGATCGAACCCTCCGCCAGACGGCCGTCGGCGTGGTGGATGGAGTCGTCGGAATCCTTCCAGCCCTGGTTGCGTAGGCCTCCATCCGCCTCCCGCAGGTAACGGAGGAATCCGTCGCTGCTGGCCGCCTCGGCGCGGTGGATCCAGTCCATGGCCGCCTCAAGGGCGGGCAGCAGGTCGGCCACGAAGGGCTTGTCATCGCTGCGGATGAGATAGTCGCCGGCCAGGATCAGAAACAGAGGCGTCGAATCCACGGCGCCGTAGTAGCGCGCAAACGGCACCTCCCCAAGCGAGGCCATTTCGCCGAGACGTGATTCGTGCAGGATCTTGCCGGGCTGCTCGTCGTGGGCGGGATCGTCGATGCCGGCCTGCCGGTCGGCCAGGAATCCCAGCACGCCCCGTGCCAGTCGGGGCTCCACCATCAGCATCTGGCGGGCGGTGATCAGGCCGTCCCGACCGAAGGGACAGCTGAACCAGGGCACTCCTGCGTAGGGATAGAGACCGTCGCCCACCCGGCTGGCCAGCAGATGCACATCCGAGAAGGAGCGCATCAGCCAGCTGTTGAAGCCAGCGTTATCGGTCACCACCGAGGCTGCACATCGGCGGGCATCGCGGAAGCGCTCGATCGTGGCAAGCAACGCCGCTTCGTAGTGATCCTGCGGTTCCAGAAGCACCGTGCCCGGCCTGAAATCCAACACGAGGGCGAGTTTCCGGGTCTGGTGGGGTTCCAGCAGCAGCTCCAAGCCGAGGTGGTCGTCATCGACGTGGGTGACCACATCGCTGAGCCGCACCACGGTGAAGCGATCTTCGCCGTCCAGGCCGTGGTAGATGCATTCCAGCGTGCCTGCGGCGCTCTGGCGCAGGGTGCGTCCCCGGGCAGGCCGCCTGTAGCCCCGCACCTCGAAGATGTCATGGAAATCTCCATCAACGCGCAGGCTGAGCGGCATACGTACCACCGCGTGCCCGTAGTTGGTGAAGCAGAACTGCTGCAAACAGGCTGTGGCAGTGAGCACGGTGCTGCGCTCCAGATGCACCGTCATGGCGGCCGGGCCGCCGGCGCCGCTGTCATCGTTGGTGAGATGACTCACGTGGAGTCCCACCGCACCGCGTTCGGTGGAACTGAGCACCACGGGCGGCCTGTCCCACAGCAGCAGCTGCAGGCGGCTCACGTGCCTGGCTCCCCGGTGGAAGATGCCGGCATCGTGCTGCGTCTCCGGGCAGATCTCCCCCCGGGGATCGAGGATGGCGAAGGTCTCCTCGTTCTTCAGCACGAATGAAGGGAGGGGATCAGGCATGAACCGGTAACCGGCTGGCGGGACACTGGCAGCGATGGGCCTGGATCAGATGGCGGTAGAGCTGTTCGTAGTCTTCCGCCTGACGGGTGACGGAGAAGCGCACCTCGAAGTGGCTGCGCACCCTGGAACGGTCGATGCGCTTGATGCGGTCCACGGCGGTTGCGGCCTCGGCGATCGACTCCACCAGACAGCCGTTCACCCCGTCGTGAATCACCTCTGGGGTGGAACCCGCGCGCCAGGCGATCACCGGTGTGCCGCAGGCGTTGGCCTCGATCATCACCAAACCGAACGGTTCGGGCCAGTCGATCGGGAAGAGCAGGGCGAGGGCATGCCCGAGCAGCTCCTGCTTGCCCTGGTCGTCCACCTCGCCCACGAACTCCACCAGGGGATTTCCGAGCATCATCGGCTCGATCTGGTGATGGAAGTAGTCGCGGTCCACGGGGTCGATCTTGGCGGCCACCTTCAGGGGCATGCCCACGGCCATGGCGATCTCGATGGCACGATCGAGCCTCTTCTCAGGGGAGATGCGGCCCACGAAGGCGAGGTAGTCAGCCGGTGTGGCCACGAAGTTGTACAGATCAGTAGGCAGGCCGTGATGGATCGTTCCCAGCCAGTTGGCCTGGGGCACCGGTCGGCGCTGATTCTCCGAGATCGACACCAGGGGCACCCGATCGAAATGATTGAACAGCACTGTCTGTTCCGGTGAATTCAGGGGGCCGTGCAACGTGATGAGGTGGGGCACCTCGAGCCTGTTCAACAGGGGAAACGAAATGGGACCGGTATGGAAATGCAGCACGTCGAACCTATCGATCTGCTTGAGTACCTGATCGAGCTGGATCACCTCCTGCACCACTGGATCCCTGCCATGCACGGCCAGCCGCAGTGATTCCGGCACGCTAGCAAAGAGCTCTGCCGTCGTTCTCGAATCACCACTGGCAAAGAGCGTGACCTCATGGCCGCGACGCACCAGCTCCTCGCTGAGATAATGCACAACCCGCTCGGTTCCGCCATAGCGAAGAGGAGGCACGCTTTCGTGCAGCGGCGCGATCTGAGCGATTCTCATTGCATCGTCCTCACGCAGCAGCGTTGGTTTCGTGCTTGGAGCCTAGGAAGGGAATCAGCGATCGAGTCAGATCCCACGGATCTGCGGCAATGCCTGCCTCGACCATGGGGGCCATGGCCTCGATCGAGGTCGCTTCATCACTCGTTATGACCTTGAGAAGCCTTGCGGCAACTTATGCATCAGCTCCCCTCACCTCCAGAAAGGGCCGGGAGGGTGCCACCAAGACTCGATGCATGCCGACATTCCCAGGTTTCAACTGACACGAGACACGGAACCATGTCGCATCGCAATGACGCTGCAGCCAAAGACGCAGAAGGCAAGCTGGAGGCTGCTTACGGAGACCTTACTGGTGACACTGGCCATCAGATCAAAGGCAAAGCCAAGCAGGTCCAGGCTTCAGCGATGAATGCGGCGGAAGATCTCAAGCAAGGAGTCAAGTCGGTCGCCGAGAAGGTTGCTGATGCCGCCGATCACCTGGCAGCCGATCTCAGCTGATCCAGCCAGCTATCTCATTTTTGTGTGCGATGGCGGCATGAACTCTCTGGATTTATGCTGTTTCTCAGATTGCACAGGAGCACGGAAATCCCTGCTCGCCAAGACATGGCACACATCCGCCTGGCCTGTGAATAGGCCTGACCTATGGGCACCAGAACCCTCGCTCCATTCTTCTTCCTTTGCGTGCAATGATCATGCGGCCACAATTTTCGGCAATTGCGACACTCTTGGTTGCTCTTGCCTTGCCAGTGTCTGCCCAATCAACCAGCGAGGCTCAGACGCGAGCAGCCAATCTTGCGCGGATGCAGGCTGAACTGATCAACGGAGGCTTAAGCAAGTATTCCCCTGCCAAGTGCATGCATGAAGGTGGTGGTGGCCGCTGCATGGTGTCAGAGACTCCTCAGGGATTTCGATTCCGCTTCCTGGGTGGCTCACCAGGCTGGGACGCAAAGCAGCAGCCAGCAACACTGGAGACGGTCGTACTTGTGTCTCCCGACGGCAAGTCATCAACTGTTGAATACAATGGTCCGGTGCGCACTCGCATGATGCCTTGAGTCGCGGCAATTCATTACTCGGGCCAACCTCTGGATGCCTACAGGCATCTGGACTCCTGGTCAACGTTGATTGCCGGGCCGGAGGGTGGCTGACACCTGCAGTTGTTTTTGTAGCGCACACGAAGAACCATGAACCGACAGAACAAGTACTGGCTGGCCTCAGTCAGCGTCATCGTCGTCGTAGGTGTAGTGGGTATTGCAGCCTATGTGAACCAGAACAATCAGGAGCGACTGGCTGCCGAGGCCAAGTCCCAGGCGATGCAGGATCTCGCTAGCCGTCAGGATCTGGCCAATCAGCAGGATCTGGCTGGCCGCGAGGAGATGGGCCGACAGCTGAGCGAGTCGGCGCTCCGGAACGATCTGGACTCCGCCTCGCGACGGGAATCTGCCCTTCAGGCACAGATCACAGCCATGGACACGGCGAACCGGAACCGGACTGAAGATGCCCAGCAACAGGCCAAGCGGCAGGAGGCGGAACGGGAACTGCAGGACCTCAGAACGCAGCGGGCGCAGCTGCAGAAACAGGTGAACTGCGAGCGCATTCAGCTGTCAATGAATCAACTGACAGCCAAAGGGGACACTGGTCAGTCCCTCAGCCTTCAGAAGCAATGGAACCTGCCGTGTCCAAGTCTTCGAGCTGGCGGATGAAGATCTGAGGCGGGTTCAGGAGCCAGCCACGTACAGAACGGTTCAAGTGGGCAGGAAACGATGGGAGCAGAGGAGCGCTAAACCAGGCCGCTGAGGTTGCCCAGGATCAGCTCCATGCTGATCTGATCCGATCCCTGCGTCACCACAGCCAGTTCTGCATGGAGAATGTCTGACGGTCTGAACTAACAGACCGTACTAACGGGTCGAAAACGTTCGGTCTTTCCACGTGATCGTTCCCTTCTCCAGATTCAGGATCGCCAGCACAAACACCCCTAGGAAGAAGACAACGGGAATCGGAAACACCAGGCAGATCCAGCTGAAGCCCCCCACCCGGCGGGTGAGGATCAGCAATTGCACGGCGAAGGCCACGTACAGGAGCACATTGGGCAGCCAGGAGGTGTCGCCGACCATCGGCAAGCCCAGCAGGGAAGCGGGCAGACACCAGGCCGCCCAGAACAGACCAGAGAGCCAGAGGAGCACAGCCAGCATCCAGGGCCAGCGCACCTCTCCGGCAGCGGTGGCGAAGTTCTTGGAGAAGCCCACCACCATGTCCTGGAGGCCGCCCGGATACATGCGGTAGTCGATCAGACCGGCACCGATGAACGCACTCACGGGCAATCCTGCGTTTTCGTAGAGGTGGCCCATAAGCCAGTCCTCCACCACCTTGCTGGCCACTGCGGCATGGCCGCCGATACGCTCGTAGTCTCCCCGAGTGGTGGCCATGGCAGGACCGAAGGCCACACCACATCCCGGCCCCATCGGCACAGCCATCAACCCCACCAGGTTGAACAGCACTGAAAGTTGCTCGTATGGTCTTTCGGTGCGGTGGAACGGCTGCACCGACACCAGTCCGCCGAGCGCCTGCTGCGTCGCCACCAGGCGCTCCAGAAAGGTCGGCCCGGGCTCGGTGTCGGCATCGAGAAACACCAGCACCTTGCCGGCGCTGGCCTGAACCCCGTTGTGCAGAGCCCAGGTCTTGCCGCACCATCCCTCCGGCAGCGGGGGGGGCACCAGCACCCTCACACAAGCCCGCGTGGCGATGGCAGCTGTGCGATCCGTGGAGTGATCGTCGATCACGATCACCTCGAGAGGGTGGAAGCTCTGCCGGCGGAGGGCTGGCAACAGGTTGGGGAGCGTGCACTCCTCGTTGCGGGCCGGGATCAGCACGGAAACCCTCGGCTGGCCCTGCACCAGGTGTTCGGGGAGTCGCGACAGACCCCTGCAGAGGACCCACCCGATCAGCCAGCGCACCAGCAAAGAGATGGTCATCAACCCCATGACTCAGCTGCGATGGGACTTGCTCAAGCTCGGCAGCGCAGGGGTGAGCAAGACCAGAGCAGTTCGACCAGATTGACCAGCAATATCCTGGACATCAATCACACTGATGCATTCAAGCCAGACCAGCCACTTCTGTTTACCCATCGCTTGCCTCATGGCAAGCCCGTTCAATAGCGGAGGCTGAGGCGTTGAGCATCCAGGAAGAGAGTGGAACACGAGTAGAGAACTAAGCAAGATTGCACAAGATCAGCAAAGACAAACGACTTCAGTATGGTTCCAAGCCTTTTGCTCACGACCACTGTGTTTCCTCGCGAATCCTGACACTGCTCCCTGGAAAGCAGCCCAGAGCAACGGGCCGAAAGCGAGAAAAAGCAAGACGAGCCAGGCGCAGACACCGAGGATTTCATTGACAGCAATGGCAACATCGACGCGCATCTGATGCTCGATCAATGCAGATTTCATATTGCGAGTGCCTTGACAGTCGAGACATCCAACTTCATCAATACAGCAACCGGCGCCGCTTTCGCGCCCATCCCCTGCATGGGCTGCATGACTTTCCCCGCCGCTCCTGCTCTGCCCAGCCGCCACAGCCAACCTGACCCGTTAAGCCAGTTGGGGGGCAAGCCACAGGTCCAGCCAGAATCAGACGGCGCGCCCATTGATCAGTCGCAGCACGATCGCAACCACCGCGATGATGAGCAGCAAATGGATCAGGCCTCCCATCGTGTACGAGGAGAGAAGGCCAAGAAGCCACAAAACGATCAGTAGGACTGCAAGCGTTTCCAGCATTTTCCGTTTCCTCAGATGTGGGGGAATGAATCAGTCAACCTGATCCTTGGTATCGCGCGCCCTTCTGCTGGCCGATCGGGTTGCTTCTTTCACGTCTTCGACGACGTTCATGGCGGAAGCCTGCATCTGCTTTGCCCTCCCCTGGACCTTGTGGCCCGTGTCGTCGGTCAGTTCACCGTAGGCTGATTCCAGTTTGCCTTCGGCCCCTTTGGCTTTGGTGTCAAAACGATTGGACATGATTCGCGTGGCAACGGGAATAAACCGTGCAGGGTTGCAGGGTCGGCTGGCTCGGACAACTGCTCTGTCGGCTGTACCTACTTCTCTACTTGGGTTGGCTCGTTCCGAGTCTTTGGGACTCCATCCCGAGGAGGAATCGGGCCTGTCGGCGACTATCCGCCTCAGTGTCAATGGGGCGACCGGCGAATGCATCGAATCATGAAGAGGTGATTACTCTCCCTACGGTGATCGGCAAGAGGGGTGACCGGTTCGCGCTCTGGTGGTCAGGTCTGGTCGTTCCGGGGATTCAACGGATGTTGAACCTGGTGGCGGCGTCGGCAGGAGCCACCTCATGCAGTAGAGATTCCTCGAGCAGGAAGGCGCAGAGGTTTGACATCGAACGGCCTTCGTCCTCCGATCGCTTCAGCAGAACCTCATGCACCCGAAAGCTGATGGTGATCGAGATGCGTTGCGGCTGGCGCTGCATCACCCTGAACCTATCATTCACTCATATCACCCACGGAGACTGTTCTCAACTCTGTTCCGCTTCCGGCACGTGAGTTGCCCAGTACACAGAGCTTCATGGCGTGCGGGGATCATCTGCTGGTGGGCGGCTGCGACGCCCGTGCCTCCCGCAGCAGCTGGGAGGGCTTGACATGAAAGCGATGTTGAAAGTCCACGCTGAAGAGACTCAGGGAGCGGTAGCCGCAGAGAGTGGCGATGCCCGCCACGGTGTCGCCGGGAAGTGGATTCTGGAGATGGCGCCGGGCCAGATCGAGCCGCTGGTTGCGGATCCACTGGGTGGCCGTACAGCCCAGCCGTTCGCGGAAGGCATACTGCAGCGCTCGACGCGAATAGTGGCTCTGGCTCTCCAGCATCGTGAGATTGAGCGGCTGGGAGAGATTGATCTTGATGTAGTCGATCAGATCATCGAAGGCGTCCCGCCCCTGCTGATCCTTCTGGGTCAACCGATCCAGCGGGGTCTCCAGGCGAAGCTCCGGCAGCACCAGCGCCGCGATCAGCCGGTAGATCTGATCATCGAGCTCTAGGCGATCCACCAGGGCATGGCTGTACTCCAGCAGCTGGTCGGCCTTGCTAAGCTCCTGGCGAAGCAGGATCTGCAGCGGCACCTCGACGGGATCACCGGAGAGGCGCCAGCCATGGCTGTGCTGGAGCTCCTGTGACCAGTGGGAGGGCTTGTTGCTCAGCCCCTGCCATCGTGGTGGCTGTGTGCAGCAGCCGTTCCGACGAGAGCTGAAAGGCCAGGGCGCTCTGGAGGGTGGTTTCGGACGAATAGGCCTCACCCGAGAGAACCAGACAACCATCAGACGGGCACGACCAGTGCTGCGAAGCCTGATGCACCCGTTGCTCCCCCCCGTAGCCGAGAAGCACGGTCATGCCGTGCCGCTCCACCACAGTCATCCGCAACGGTGGATGGATGCCCGCTCCGACCAGGATGCTCCCCACATGGATAGAAGCCCCGTAATCCCACCACGGTGTCGCAGGGGTTCCACTGCGGAGTTCACGCAGCGGCAGCACCTGACGCAGCAGTCGGTCGCTGCTGTCGATGTCCTCCAGCAGGATGAGCCGGCGCTTGAAGGGATTCTCGAAGGCTGCCGCTTCCGGATGCTGTTCGAATCCCTGTCCATGGCCGGACGCATTGCGCTCACTGGTTCCTGCTGCTGCTGCGGCATCCACGCAAGTGTCTCCACGCCTAGTGGATCCAGTCCGAACACTACCGGGAGCCCGCGGTGGTGTCCGCGGGGGCTACCGACTCGCCCTCCCGCCTGACGCTTAGCTTGACGTTCAGCAGAGGCGGCGAGGTCCGACGTGGGACGACGATCGAGCCTTCCGGACGAAGCTCCCGGCCAGGCCATCCGCCCACCCGGCGGAATCGAACACGTGGTGGGCATTGGCGCCTCGGCCGGCGGGCTCGAAGCCCTGCAGGAGCTGGCAGCCCATCTGGTGGCCGGTGGTGGGGTGAGCTATGTGGTGGCTCAGCACCTCGCCCCCGAACATCGCAGCCTGATCGTCGATCTCGTGGCCCATGCCACGGATCTACCGGTTGTCACAGCCCGCGATGGTGCATCTCTGCTGCCCAACGTGATCGCCATCGCGCCTCCCAACCATGACGTGGCAGTGGTGGGGGGCCAGCTGAAGCTCAGCGATCCCCTCCCCCGCTTCGGACCGAGCCCATCCATCAACCTGCTGTTCGAATCGATTGCCGAGCACTGGGGAGAGAGGGGCATTGGCGTGGTGCTCTCCGGCACCGGTGCCGATGGCGCCCTGGGCGTGCGGGCGATCCGCGACGCGGGTGGGCTCACCCTTGCCCAGTCACCGGAGAGCGCCAAATTCGACGCCATGCCCCGTGCCGCCATCGGCCTCGGAGGCGCAGACCTGGTGCTCGCTCCCGCGGCGATCGGAAAGCGCCTGGCCGAGCTGATCAGGGCCGGTGGTCCCTGGAGTGGCGACAGCGTGCCGGGCTTGGGACCCGTCCGACTCGAGGCAGTGACGGACCAGCTCAGGCAGATCACAGGGATCGATTTCTCCCAGTACAAGGAATCGACGCTCCGCCGCCAGCTGCAGCGCCGCAAGGCGATTCGTCAGGTCGACGGTCTCGAGGCGTATCTCGCCCTGCTCACGGCCGAGCCGGAAGAGGCACAGGCACTCGTGCAGAACCTCCTGGTCACGGTCACTGCATTTTTTCGCGATCCACAGGCCTTCGACGCACTGCGCGAGCTGCTGCGTGACTACGTCGATCAGCGTGGCTCAGGCGAACGTCTGCGGGTGTGGGTTCCCGGTTGCGCCACAGGGAAGGAGGTGTATTCCATCGCCATGGTCATCAGCGAGGTGCTTGGCCATCCGGCGGATCTGGCCGCCCGTCTGAGGATCTTCGGGACCGATCTCGACGAGACGGCCCTGACGATCGCCCGCCGCGCGATCTATCCGATCTCCGCCGCCAAGGGGATTCCCGCTGATCTGCTTCACCGTTTCGTGAGCGAGCCAGGTGATGCGATGGAAATCTGCGAAAACCTGCGCAACTGCGCCGTGTTTGCCCGACACGACGTGGGTGTCGACCCACCGTTCCCGAATCTCGATCTGATCTCCTGTCGCAACACGCTGATCTACTTCACCCAGCCGATGCAGGAGCGGGTGATGAACCTCTTCCGCTTCGGCCTGCTGCCCGGGGGCCTGCTGTTCCTGGGAAGTTCTGAATCACTGGGAAGCCGCATCCGGGGCTTCAGCGTGGCCAGTACCAAACATCGGATCTACCAGCGCAGCCGAGAGGTGGAGCCCAGGCAGCGATCTTCGCTGGCGGCAGCGCCAACACGCCAGAGCGTGCCGAGTACGCCCGTGAGCAGAATCGCCGTACTGCGCGAGACAGTGCCCGAGCAGCACATGGCTCTTCTGGAGAGCCTGATCCGTGCCCTCTGCCCACCCGCCCTGGTCCTCGACGAGAACCACGACGTCATGGAGGTGATCGGCGACGTCACCCCCTTCTGCCGCCTGGCGGAAGGACGAATGAGCACGGCTGCCCACGCCTTCCTGCTTCCTGAACTACAGGCTGAGGCGCGGGCCCTCCTGCTGCTGGCCCGGGCTGACGGTCTCGCCGTCAGCAGTGAGCCCATCAGGATGGCGCGGGGCAACCGCTCTGTACGACTGGAAGCTCGATCGATCACCGTCAGCGAGCGTCCCTTCACCGTGCTCACCTTCGCGCCATCGGAGGAACCGGCGGTGGCCGATCCCTCGCAATCCCCCGCCCTGGCGAGGGATGCGGCTTTCGATCGGGAAATCGAGCGGCTGGAGCGTGAACTGCTCACGAGCCAGGACTCACTGCGCCGCTCTCTGGCCGAACTCGAACAGGCCAATGAGGAGTTGGAGGCTTCATCGGAGGAGCTGCAGGCCTCATCGGAGGAACTGCAGTCGTCGAACGAGGAGTTGGAGGCATCCAACGAGGAACTGCAGGCCACCAACGACGAACTCGGGACCCTGAATCAGCAATTACGTACCCGCAGTGATGAACTCGAACAACTCAATGTCGACCTCGAGAACATCAATACTTCTCTCAGCCAGGGGATGGTGATCGTCGATCCCCAGCTGCGGGTCAGCCGCTTCTCTCCTCTGGCCGTGCGGGTATTCGGCCTGATGGACAGTGACATCGGCCAGCCCCTTCTCCATGTTCCCACCACCGTGCCCCTGCCTGGATTGCGACAGGCCCTTCAGGCCGTCCTGGCAGGTGAGCCCCGGCGCAGCATGGAAACCGGCAGCGAGGAGGTGTCCTATCTGGTGCAGGTGCTGCCGTATCTCGAACGAGATGGACGCAGGAGGGGGGCCATCGTGACCCTCACGGATGTGTCCGAACTGGTGGAACTGCGCCGGACTGCAGAAGCTGCGCTCGATGAATTCGCCGGGCTCACTGACGCGCTCGATCAGGCGGTCTGGAAGTGGGATCGCTCCATGCAGCAGCTGCTTTACACCAGCAAGCGCATCCAGTCACTGACGGGATGGACGCCCCTCGAACTCTGCGATCATCCAACATTGCTGGATGAGGCGATCGATCCGGCCGATCGTGAACGGGTAACCGCAACCCGCATCCAGGGACTGGAGGGCTGGACGGTTCGTTATCGCCTCCATACCCGTGATGGGCGGCAGATCTCGGTGCTCGAGACGGCCAGGGTAGTCAGCGAAGGCAGTGAACAGTTCGTCGTGGGCACCCTGGCTGATGTGACGGCGCTGCAGGAACTGGAGAATCGCGCCAGCGAGCTCTCGACCACCTTTGAATCGGTCTTTGATGCCCGCAGCATCGGGGTGACCGTGCTGGACAGCCAGCTGCGGGTGGTGATGGCCAACCTGACCTTCTGTGCCATGGTGGGCTTCGACCGGGAATCGATCGTGGGGGTCAGCAGCGCCCTGTTCGCCCCGGACGCAGTGGAGGGACTAAGCGCTGATGTGCAGGCAGCTCTTGCGGGATCCCAACCCACGACCATCCGAACCTTGCAGATCAAACGCCGGCAGGGATCTCCCCATCCGGTACAGGCCGAGGTGAGGGCTCTGCCCCAACCCTCCGCGCGAGCAGCGATCACCTTGATCATCCATGATCCCACCGCCGCCGAAGGGACGCCCGCCGAGGGACTCAAGACGTAACAATCACTCTCGGAAAGGTGCAGAGCTTTCGGGAAGGTGCAGAGAACGCTTCCCACTTCACGGCAAAAGGACGGAGACAAGTAGTGTTTTATGGAAGGGCAAGCAGAGGGATGACAGGAGCATGAAAGAAGCATGAAAAGAATGATCTTGACTGGGCCGGATCACGGAATCAATGCCTGCCAGGCTTGCCGATCCACTGCCGCCCCCCACCGCACAAGGCATGCTTGACTCGCAATCCAGCTCTAGGGGGAACAGTCAAGCGGATCGATCGAACCAAACAGGCATCGATCGCTTGACTCCATCCGTGGGTGGGTCCATCTCTGATCCCAGATTGTCTGAGCCCAGATTGTCTGAATCCACATTTCGAGATCCAAGCATCCTCTCTGGAGGGGTCAGCCCATGGTTGCACTTGCACACCGGCCATCTGTTGCTCCCGATGCCCTCAGTGATTACCTGAGACTGCTGGGGAGAATTCCACTGCTGACTCCAGCCGAGGAACTCCACCTTGGAGGGATCGTGCAGGAATGGCTCTCGCATCCCGCCCCCCCGCCGGCCCTGAGGAGAAGCGGCGCTCGGGCTAAAAATCGCATGGTCTCAGCAAATCTTCGGCTTGTGATCATGATCTGCGGCCGATATCGCGGCCGGATCGGAAATCTCCAGCTCGAGATGCTCGATCTACTGCAGGCTGGGAACCTGGGATTGATCAGGGCCGTGGAAAAGTTTGATCCCTCACTGGGCTATAAACTCTCAACCTACGCGTGCTGGTGGATCCGCCAATCTGTGAGGCGATACATCAGCGATCTCGGCACCAGTATCCGGATTCCAATTCAGATGCAATTGCTGGCCTATCGCGTCCGACTCCTGCAGGCCGGATCAGACGTGGCTCTCTCCACCCGTGCGCTGGCAGAGAGCCTGGGGGAAGAGCCTCGCAGGCTCGAAACTTCATTGCGCGCCGTTGGCCTGTGCCGCCCCCTTTCGCTCGATCAGCCGATGGGAAGCCCTGGAGAAGAGACCAGCCTGCTGGATCTGATCCACGACGAGCACGTCCTGACTCCGGATGATGACTATCTCTGGCTTCAGCCCCATCTCAAGGCGCTGGAGGCACCGGAACGGCAGGTGCTCGGCCTTCGCTATGGGTCGGATGAGCAATGCTCCCTATCCGAGGCGGCCCAGATCATGGGGCTGAGCAAGAGCTACGTGCAGAGCCTGGAGCGGAGGGCCCTGCGGAAGCTGCGGAGGCGGCTGACCCGTGTGCTTGCCCCACCTGTGCTTGCTCCACCTGTGCTTGCCCCCCACGCGGCCTGAGCCATGCCCTCCCTCTCCCCCGCGCTGCCACCGATCCGATCCGACGACGGGCGCCGACTGTGGACCCTGTTCGTCTGCGGCGCCTCGGCCCACTCGTCTGCGGCGCTGGCCGCGGTACGCGATCACTGCGAGCGGCTCCTGCCCGATCGGGTGGATCTGAGGATTCACGACATCCGCAGCGACCCTGCCGCAGCCATGGCCGCCGGAGTGCTGGCGGTACCCTCCCTGGTGGGCAGCCTGCCTCCACTGCCAGGACAAGCCGCAACTGGACAAGCCTCACCTGGACAAGCCTCAACGGATCGTGCGGACCTCTCGGCCCTCCAACTGCGCATTGATCAGCTGGAGGCGACGCTGGCCGCGATCATGAGTGGAACGGCCGACGCGTTGCTCATTGGCGCCAGCGACCCGGCAGGAGGCAGTGCCAGGTTTTTCCTGCCTGTCGGCGCCGATGATCCCTACCGCGCCATCGTGGAGCAGATGGGCGAGGGAGTCGGCATCCTGTCCGCCACGGGTCTGCTTCTCTATGCGAACCCGCGGCTGGTGGAGCTGCTCAATCGGCCTCGCGAGACGCTGCTCGGACGCCCGCTCGCCGAGCTGATCCCTCCGGCCCAGCGGACCTGCCTGGAACGTTTGCGCAAGGTCTCCCCAGGCCGGAGCGAGCAGGCCGAGCTGGAGCTGATGCCGCACAGCGGTGAAAGCGTCCAGGTGCTTGCCACCGTGAGTGGCCTGCAAGGGACGGGGATCGGAACCCAGTGTGTGATCCTCACCAACCTGAGCGGACTCCAGGCGCCCGGGGTGAAGTGTGCAGGCGATGATCACCGCTATCGCCTGCTCCAGAACACCTCCACGGCGTTCGTGGTGGAGACCGACGAGCACCGCCGTGTGCGTTGGGCGAGCCCCTCGGTGCACGCCGTGCTGGGCTGGCTGCCGCAGGATCTTCTCGGTGGCTGCCTCACCGACCTGCTCCATCCGGAGGAAACCCTCGAGGGCGAGCCGCCCCAGGGGCAGAAGCAGCCTCTGCTGCGACTGCGGGGCAGCGATGGCACCTACCACTGGATGCGCTTCTTCTCCTGGCCGATCGAGGGAGAGGGTCGCAGCCCCGAACGCTGGATCATCAGCTTTCAGGACATCAGCGAACTGGTGGCACTCCAGGACGAGAGGGTCATCGATCAGGCCCGTCTTGCTGCTGTGCTGATGTCCTCGTCCGGGCCGCAGATCATTCTGGACGTCGTGCGACCGTCCGACGGTGGGGCGCCGGACTTTGTCTGCGCAGCGGCCAATGATGCCGCCTGTCGCCGGTACGGGCTCAACCGCGACGAGCTGGTGGGCCTGCGGCTGCTGCAAGCGCTTCCGGCCCATGCGGCAGTGGGTCTGGTCGCGCTTTGCAACAGAGCTCTGGATTCAGACCGTTCCATGACCTGGGGTGAGCTCGATGAGCCTTCTGGCACACACGCGGAAGAACGGCGGCACCACATCCGTGTGGATCGGGTGGGGGATGTGCTGAGCTGCAGCTGGGGCGAACAGGTGGCGCGGAACTCAGGAGTACCCACGCTGCAGAGCCACCAGCAAGCCTCGGGACTGGTGGAGCACGCGGAACTGCTGGGGCAACTCTCGCGGCAGCAGATTCCATCGCACCGCCGCACCCAGCCGCTGGCGTTGGTTCTCTGCCATCTGCACAATCTCGGGAAGATCCATGAGGAGCAGGGCGCCGAGAGCGCAGACAGGCTGATCCAGATCCTCGAGGAACGGCTTCACCAGATCCTGCCGAAGAACATCATCCTGGCCCGCGTCAAGGTGGACCAGCTGCTGGTGGTGCTCTGGGACATGAACAACCGTGCGCAGGCGGAGGCGATGGCCGAATCGATCCGGGGCGTGATGGCCCTGCCCGTGCACAACCAGGGCACGTTGATCAGGATGGCCACGTCGGTGACGGTTGCTCTGGAGCAGCCGGGATCCTGCATGGAGGATCTGATCAGCAGCGCCATGGAAGAGTGGAGCGATCCGAGTTGCCGCTGCAGAGCGGTCAGCCGGTGAAGGGATCGTGATCCCCCAGCGGCAGAGCGCAGTGGTGCGTGTTCTCCGTAGGGCTGGAAGGCGCGGTCGCTGATCAGCCGCGGCGTCTCCCAGGGAAGAAGTCGATCCAGCGCGAGGAATCGGCTTGGCCAGCCTCCTCGGGCAGACGGATCAGCAGCGAATGCCCATGGATCTCCCGAGCACCATGGCCGTCACCGAGCATGACCGTCACCGAGCAGGAGAATCATCCATGGCGTCTGAGTTCAAGCCCTCAGTTTGAGCACGGCCTGGGTGCGGTTGGACACCTCCAGTTTCTGCATGATCGAATGCCCATGGACCCGCACGGTGCCCAGGCTGATGCCCAGGGCATCGGCGATCTGCTGGTTGCTCCACCCCCGACCCATGCCGTCGAGAACCTCCCGCTCCCTCGGGGTGAGCAACGCGAGGGAGGCGGCCTCGCGGGGTGCCCCCTGGCCGGCTGAGTCCTGGCCCGCCCCCTGCTCGTCCGCCCCGGCCGCACCCAGTTCCCGCAGGGCCGTGGTGGCATCGGCGTCCCACCAGGAGGCGCCCCGCAGCACCGACTGGATCGCCAGCTGCAGGTCTGCCGCCGCCACCCCTTTGCGCACGTAGCCCCGGGCTCCGGCCCGCACCATCCGCCGGCACCAGATGGGGTCCTCCTGGCTGGTCACCACCAGCACCGGGAGCTGGGGCTGCTCGCTGCTGATGCGGCGGCAGGTCTCCATCCCTCCCAGCCCCGGCAATCCCAGATCGAGCAACACCACGTCGAAGCGCTGCTCGCGCAACAGATCGAGGGCCTGCTCGCCGTCGGCCACGGGCGTCACCGCCTCGATCCCCTCGAAGCCCAGCAGGGTCACCTCCAGTCCCAGCCGGAAGAGCTCGTCGTCCTCCACCACCAGCACCCGCATCCGATCAGCCTCCCGTCGCCGCCGCATCGGCGCAGGGCGTGGGCAGCAGCACCTCGATCTCCACGCCGCCGCTGGGGCGGTTGCGCAGGCCGATCGTTCCCCCGTGGGCCGAAACGATCTGCCGACACAGGTAGAGACCCAGCCCGCTGCCCGGGCGCTCCTCCGACAACCGTTGGAAGCGTTGGAACAGCCGCGGGATCTCGTCCTCGGGCACCCCCGGACCGTCATCGGCCACCCGGAGCAGCAGGCCATTGCCGTTCGAGTCCAGGTCGACCTGGATCCGACTGCCCCGCAGGCCGTGGTGGATGGCGTTGATCACCAGGTTCTCCACCAGCCGGCGCAACTGGGCGGCATCGCCCCAGAGCCGGTGGGGCCGCCGCTGGGAGGAGGCGCCGAAGCCCAGGTGCAGATGCAGTTGCCGCTGCTCCGCCATGGCCCACAGCTCACGGATCACATCCTCCACCAGCCGGGTGAACTCCACCGTGCCGCGCTCCAGTCGCAGGCCCTCCGCGTCGTTGCGGTACACCTCCAGCAGGGTCTGGATCTGCCCCAGGGCGCGGTTCTGGCCCCGCTCGATCGTGGCCAGGCTGCGCTCCAGCAGCGGGTCGCAACGCCGCTTGCCGCTGCCTGCAAGGCTGCCCAGGATGGCGATCGTGCCCAGGATCGGTGTCTTGAGATCGTGGGCCAGGGTGGCCACGAAATCCCTGCGCAGGTCTTCCACCGCCAGTTTGCCCTCGAGATCGAGCCTCTGGCGCTGCAGCGCCCGGATGCGCAGGCACTGGCGTGCGGTGAGCACCAGGGCGCCGCAGACCAGCAGCCGGTTGGTCAGCACCAACCCACTGAAGGGTGTGGGCTCGGGCAACATCAGATTGGCGAGGGTGAGCCCGCAGGCAACCGCCACATAGCGCCAGATCCCCACCGGGCGAGCCGTCTCGCTGAGCAGCAGCAGCGGCAGCACATACAGGTAGGCCAGCACCACCTGCACGGGCGTGATCGCCTCCACCACCGCCACCACGGTCGTGAGGGCCACCACCTGCCGGCCCGGTGTCGTCAGGGCCGCTATACCCCTCGCTAGAGATCGGCGGCTCACCATTCCTACCCTCCGCTAGTAGCGCCCTGCCGAGGGAGCGATCGACAGTGATCGGGTTCTTCGCTGCGGACGCTACCGCCGATGACCGACGGGTTACAGCTCGCCCTGCTGCTGGCGCTGGTGCTGGGCACAGCCCCCTTGCTGGGCCAGTACCTCTGGCAGGTGTTCGATCCCCAGCCCCAGCCGCTGCTGGATCCCTGGCTCTGTCCGCTGGAGAACGCCCTGCTGCGCCTGGCGGGGGATCGGGGCCGCCCGGCCGAGCGGGCCTGGGACTATCTCCGCCCCCTGCTGCTCAGCAACCTGGCCTTCGCCCTGCTGGCCCTGGCCTTTCTGCTGGTTCAGCCCCCCTTCCTCAACCCGCAGGGCCTGCCCGGCATGCGCTGGGACCTGGCCCTCCACACCGCCGTCTCCTTCGTCACCAACACCGACCAGCAGCACTACCTGCCTGAGCAGACCTTCAGCGATCTCACCCAGCTGGGGGCGCTGCAGTTCCTGATGTTCACCTCCGCCGGCACCGGGCTGGCGGTGGGCATCGCCTTCCTCCGGGGCCTCTGCGGGCGGCCCCTCGGCAATTTCCACGCCGACCTGATCCGCGCCATCACCCGTGTGCTGCTGCCGCTGAGCCTGGTGTTCGGCCTGATCCTGCTGATCGCAGGGTCACCGATGACCCTGGCCGGACCCGTGCGCCTCACCACCCTGGAGGGGGCTGATCAGATCCTCGTGCGCGGCCCTGTGGCCGCCTTCGAGGCGATCAAGCAGCTGGGGGAGAACGGCGGCGGCTTCTTCGGCGCCAATTCCGCCCACCCGTACGAGAACCCCACCCCGCTCACCAACCTGCTGGCGATGGCGGCGATGCTCGCCATTCCGGTCGCCACGATCGACGCCTTCGGCCGCTTCCTGGGCAACCGGCGCCAGGGCACCCTGCTGCTGCTGCTGGTCACCGTGCTGTTCCTGGCCGGAGCCCTGGTGGCGATCCATGCCGAGCGGAGCGGCAATCCCCTGCTGGCCCAGTGGCTTGCCGGGCCGAACCTGGAGGGCAAGGAGGTCCGCTTCGGAGCCGGCGTCTCCGCCCTTTTCGCCACCATCACCACCGGCACCATGACCGGTGCGGTGAACGCGTCGATGGATTCGCTGATGCCGCTGGGCGGCATGGTGCCCCTGTTCAACCTGTTCCTGCAGGTGGTGTTCGGCGGCCAGGGCACCGGCGTGGCCTACCTGCTGCTGTTCCTGATCCTCAGCGTGTTCCTCACCGGCCTGATGGTGGGGCGCACCCCCGAGCTGTTCGGCCGCAAGGTGGAGAAGGCCGAGATCGTGTGGAGCAGCGTGATCCTGCTGGTCCACCCGCTGTTCGTGCTGGTGCCCGCCGCGATCACGATCGCCTTCCCGGCGCTGCAGGGCATCAGCAACCCGGGCTCCCACGGCATCAGCCAGGTGGTGTACGAGTACGCCTCCGCCGCCGCCAACAACGGCAGCGGCTTCGAGGGCCTGGGCGACGGCACCCTCTGGTGGAACCTCAGCTGCGTGATCAGCCTGCTGGGGGGGCGTTACCTGCCGATCGTGGCCCTGCTGTTCCTGGCCGCCGGCTTCGCCCGCAAGCAGCCCGTGCCCCCCGGCCCTGGAGCCCTGGCCACCGACACCACCCTGTTCACCGTGGTGACCGCCGTGGTGATCCTGATCCTGGGTGCCCTCTCGTTTTTCCCGGTGCTGGCCCTGGGTCCGATCGCCGAAGCCTTCTCCCTTCCCCGCTGAGCGTCGAACGGCTGCCATGACCAACATTCAGCAACCCTTCTTTCCGCGGATGCCCCGGGGCCGCCGCGACCAGCGCCGCTACACCGAGCGGCCCAGGAACCAGGGCCTGGTCCGCCGGGCCGTGACGGAATCCTTCCGCAAGCTCGACCCTTCCCTCACCGTGCGCAATCCGGTGATGTTCGTGGTGTGGTGCGGCACGGTCGTCACCCTGGTTGCCACGGTCGCCCCCAACCTGTTCGGCCTCAGCGAGCAGGCACCCGGCCGGGGATTCAATGCCGCCCTGGCCGCCATCCTGCTGTTCACCCTGCTGTTCGCCAACTTCGCCGAGGCGCTCGCCGAGGGTCGCGGCAAGGCCCAGGCCGATGCCCTGCGCCGCACCCAGGCCCGCACCCAGGCCCTGCTGCTGAAGCCCGACGGCAGCGAGGAGTTGGTGGACTCCCGGGCGCTGCGCAAGGGGGATCGGGTGCGCGTGAGCGCCGGGGAGACGATCCCGGCCGATGGGGAGGTGGTCGACGGCGTGGCGGCCGTGGATGAGTCGGCGATCACCGGCGAATCCGCCCCCGTGCTCAAGGAGGCCGGCTCCGATGTGGCCAGCTCGGTCACGGGCGGCACCCGGGTGGTGTCCGATCAGCTCACCATCCGCATCACCGCCGACCCCGGCATGGGGTTCATCGATCGCATGATCGCCCTGGTGGAGGGGGCCGAGCGCACCCGCACCCCGAACGAGATCGCCCTGACGGTGCTGCTGGCGGTGCTCACCCAGGTGTTCCTGATCGCCGTGGCCACCCTGCCGCC
>JBMLOS010000171.1:0-8187 GCA_049242845.1 Prochlorococcaceae cyanobacterium | reverse complement strand
GCTCCACTCCACCACCAGGCCGTCGATCTCCACCATGTCGAGGTGCTGCACGCCGCTGTGGCGCAGGCACTCGCGGGCGGTGCCGCCGTCGCCGCCGCCGATCACCAGCACCCGCTCGATGCTGGCCGCACCGCACAGGGCCGGGTGCACGATCGCCTCGTGGTAGTGCCGCTCCTGGCGCTCGGCCGTCATCCAGCAGCCATCGAGCAGCAGGCCCTTGCCGTAGCGCTCGCTCTCGATGATCGTGACCCGCTGGAACTCGGATTGCTGTTCCGCGATCACGCGGCCGGCGAGGCCGTAGCGCACGCCGTCGAAGATCTCATCCACCCAGCCAAGGGTGGGGGCGGCAGGCTGACTCACGGGTGCGGATGGATCGATCCTTCCAGCTAAGCCTCCCATCCGGCGCTGTTCGGGCAGGCCATGCTCTAGAAGGCCACGCTGTCGTTGCGCCAGCCCTTCTGCAGCCACAGGCGCCGCTCCTGCCGGGAGGCGGAGGTGTAGGAGGCGGTGCCGCCATGCTGGGTGCGGCGGGTGTCTTCGGCCAGTGGATCTGCAGCTCGGATCAGGTGTGCGGATCCCGGCCTCGGAGCTGGCCTGGCGTTTCTCGCGCTCCTCGGGTCCCGGCGGCCAGCACGTGAACACCACCGATTCCCGCGTGGAGCTGGTGTTCCACCTGGCCGGCTCGCCTTCGCTGCCGCCGCCTCTGCGGGAGCGGGCGCTGCGGCGGCTGCAGGGAAGGCTGGTGGAGGGCTGTGTGGTGATCGCAGCCAGTGAGCACCGCTCCCAGTGGCGCAACCGGGTGGAGGCCCGGCGGCGTCTGCTGGAGCTGCTGCAGGAGGCGATCCAGCCGCCGCCGCCGCCGCGGCGGGTCACCCGGCCCAGCCGGGGGGCGGTGGAGCGGCGGCTGGCCGCCAAGCGGCAGCGCGCCGCCCTCAAGGGCCGGCGGGCCAGCCGCATCCCGCTGCCGGACGACTGATCAACCGCAGCCGCAACTGCAACCGCAGCCGCAGCCGTGGTCGTGGGACGTGGCTACAGCGGGGCGGTGTTGTGGAGGCGCCATGGCGTTGGATCGCGCTGGGGTGAGTCGCCGCGGGCTGCTGCGGGGGGGCGGGCTCGCTGCCGCCGGCTGGATGGCCGGAGCCCTGCTGCCCCATGGGGCCCGGGCCGCTCTGCCGGAGGCGGTGCGGGAGGAGCTCAGGGCCTGCCAGCCGAGTGGGGATCCACTCCAGGCCCTGCTGGAGGGCAACCAGCGCTTTGCGGCGGCCTGGCAGGCGGCCGCCGGGCCGATGGCCAGTAGCCAGCGCCGGCGCCGGCTGCTGGCGCTGCTGGCAGACAACTGCCAGCTCGATCCCGAGGCCCTCGCCCAGGGGCAGAAGCCATGGGCGGCGATCCTCTCCTGCGCCGATTCGCGGGTGCCCACGGAGCTGATGTTCGATCGGGGCGTCGGGGAGCTGTTCAATGTGCGCTGCGCCGGCAACACCGCCTTCGCCGATGGGGTGGCCTCGATGGAGTACGCCGTGGCGGTGCTCAAGGTGCCGCTGATCCTGGTGGTGGGCCACAGCGGCTGCGGCGCGGTGGCCGCGGCCCAGGATCCCCAGGCCAGCCTCACCCCCCTGCTCACCGACCTGGTCCGCCCGATCCGCGCCTCCCTGGTGCCGGGGGAGTCGCTTGAGGCGGCGACCAAGACCAACGCCCGCGCGGCGGCCGCCACGATGCTGCAGGCCAGCGAGGTGCTGGCCGCTGCGGTGAAGGAGGGTCGCCTGCGGGTGGCGGCCTCCTACTTCGACATCGGCAGCGGACGGGTGGCGCTGCTCTGATCGTCCTCGCCGTTGAGGTCGCCCCCGGGCGCAGCGGCCCGGCCGGCGGCCTCGGCGCGGATCTGCCGCTTCGCCTCCCGCCAGAGCCCCTCGAGTTCCGCCAGGCTGCGCCCGCCCAGATCTCCCCCCAGGGCGGCCTCCACCCGGGAGAAGCGATCCAGGAAGCGGCGGTTGGTGCCCGCCAGTCCCTCCTCCGGATCGATGCCGCACCAGCGGGCCACGTTCACCAGGGTGAACAGCACATCGCCCAGCTCCTCCTGGGCATGGGCTCGATCGCCACTGGCCACGGCCTGCTGGAGCTCCTCGAGCTCCTCGTGCACCTTCTCCCACACGCCGGCCATGTCCTCCCACTCGAAGCCGGCCGCGGCGGCCTTGCGCGAGATCGTCATCGCCCCGGCCAGGGCGCTCTGGCCGCGCACCTTGCCGGCCAGCCGGTCGCTGAGCGGGCTGGCGGAGGATCCTTCGGGCTGCCGGGCGGCGCGCTCGGCGGCCTTGATCGCCTCCCAGCTGCGGTGCACGGCGGCACTGTCGGTGGCGGGGGACGGGGCTGAGCCGGCGCTGCCCTCCGGCGGGAACACGTGCGGATGGCGCCGCACCAGCTTGTCGCGGATGCCGCGGGCCACCGTCTCCAGCGTGAAGCGCCCCTCCTCCGCCGCCAGGCGCGCGTGCAGCACCACCTGCAGCAGCAGATCCCCCAGCTCCTCCTGCAGGTGCCGGTCGTCGCCGTGGCGGATGGCATCGGCCACCTCGTGGGCCTCCTCCAGCACGTAGGGGATCAGGGAGCGGTGGGTCTGCTCCAGGTCCCAGGGGCAGCCGTGCTCCGGATCCCGCAGGCGGTCCACCACCGCCACCAGCTCGAGCAGGGCCGGCCCCACCCCGGCCTCGGGCGGGGGCAGCGGCTGGGGATCGGGGTTCAGGGGATCCGCGGTCATCGGGGGCGGCGGCGCTGGGCCAACCCTCTCACTTCCTGCGCCGCCTCCGCGGGCTGGGTCGTCGCCGGGGCCTGCGGCGCCGCAGCAGGCGGGGCAGGCGCGGCAGCGGATCGCCGTCCTGGAGCAGGTGCAGCCAGCTGCTGGCCTCCACCCCCAGCAGGGCCGCCAGCAGCGGCGGCCGCTGCTCCTGCCAGAGGCGGTGGGCGCCCTGCAGCAGGGCCGCCGGCGGCGGCGTGCCGAGGGGATGGAGCAGCCAGCTGAGCAGGCCGAGCCAGGCCGCCACATACAGGAGGCGCAGGCCGCTGCCGAGCAGGGGGCTGTGGGAGAGCAGCGAGCGGTGGGAGAGGCCGCGGCGGTAGGGCCACCAGAGCCAGCGCAGCCAGCCCCAGCGGCGGGTGGCGTTGGAGCGGGTGTCGAGATCGGGGGAGAGCCAGAGGCCCCCCACCAGGAAGGCCAGGGCAGCGCCACCGGCCCCGAGCGGCCCCAGCCAGGGCCACCACAGCAGGCCGTAGGGCAGGCTCAGCAGGCAGGTGGTGCGGTCGTGGACGGAGCCGCTGGCCATGGCGGAGAACGGCGGCGGCTGGGCTCAGGCCGGCGGCGGCAGCCGCAGCAGGCGCTCGATCAGGTCGTCGATGCTGCTCTCCTTGGCGGGATTGGCGCCGGTGCTCACCAGCTGCCGTCCCACCACGTGGGCGCCGAGATGGGCGAGCTGCAGCCGCAGGGCGGCCAGCACCGTGTGGCCGCCGCCGCCGGAGTGGGTGGCGATCACGATCGGCCGGCCGTTGAAGAGGGCGCGGAAGTCCGGGGTCTGCACCGAGAGCCAGGCGATGGCGCTGGTGAGCACCGGCGGGATCGAACCGTTGTATTCCGGCGCGCACAGCACCCAGCGGGGCGCGGCCGCCAGCTGCTCGGCGAGGGCGGGCAGGGCCTCGGGCGGGCTGTCCTGCACCCGCGGGCTGAACAGCGGCAGCGGCAGGGCGGTGAGGTCGAGCACCTCCGCCGTGATGCCCTGCTCCCGGGCCCGCTCGGCGAAGCGTCCGGCAAGGCGCAGATTCTCACCGTTGCTGGCGGCGATGGCGAGCAGATCGACCATGCGGCGGTTCCGGCGTCGGCCGGACCCTAGGGGATTCCCGCAAGGGATGCTGCGAGCTTCTGATGCTTAAGACATTCCCGAGCGGGAGATCCGTCCGGTGGTGCTGTTTAGGTTTCGGGCAGCGCAGTGGGCAGGATGTTCGGCCGAGCCATGTCCGGACGGGCCTCCCGGGGCGGGGGCTCCAGCCAGGGCGCGCAGGGGATGCTGCAGGCCCTGCGGCTGCGCTGGTTTCTGCTGCGGCGCGGTCTGTCGAGCAGCTGCGATTTCGTGGAGGTGCTCTATCGCATCTACCTCAATCACAGCAAGATCATTCACTTCCGCGACGGCTATCCCGTCTATTCCCTCTCCACCCCGGCCCTGTTCAGCAGGCCTGCGGCGCACTTCATCGCCCGCACGCTCTACCGCGGCATCCAGAACCGCAATCTGCCCAATCTGATGAGCATCGCCGTCACGGACGGCTGCAATGCCCGCTGCGGCCACTGCAGCTTCTATGAGGCGATCGAAGATCCGGGCCGCACCCTGCTCCCCCTCGACGAACTGGGCCGCGTCATCCGCGAAGCCCAGGAACTGGGGGTGTCGATCATCAACCTGGTGGGCGGCGAGCCGCTGCTGCGGCCGGATCTCTCCGAGGTGATCCGCTGCATCGACAAATCCCTCTCCACGGTGCTGCTGTTCACCAACGGCTGGCACCTCGCCGGCCGGGCGCGGGAGCTGCGCCGCGCCGGGCTGGACAGCGTGTACGTGAGCCTCGATGCGGCCGAAGCGGCAGCGCACGATGCCCTGCGGGGCACCCCGGGCCTGTTCGATCGCGCCCTAGAGGGGCTGCGCCAGGCGCGCCGGGCGGGCCTCTCGGTGGGCATCTCCACCACGATCACGCCCGAGGCCTGGGCTGCAGGTGAACTGGAGCGGCTGGTGGAGCTGGCCCGCCGGGTCGGCGCCCATGAACTGCTGGTGTTCGATGCCCTCCCCTGCGGGCGGCTGCGCCACCGCGACGATCTGGTGGACAGCGGCGACTGGGTGGAGGCGATGGTGCGTTCGGCGGAGCGCTGGAACGCCGACCCCCGCTACCCCGGGGTGGTGTTCTCGGCATACATCACCAGCCACCGCAGCGTGGGCTGCTCCTGCGGCACCAGCTACTTCTACCTCTCGCCCTACGGCGATGTGATGTCGTGTGATTTCAACCACGCCATCTTCGGCAACGTGCGCGAGCAGCCCCTCTGGCGGGTGTGGGAGCGGCTCAGCGGTGATCCCGATTTCCAGCAGGCCAAGTGGGGCGGCTGCAAGGTGAAGGATTCGGCCTCGCTGCAGCGCCCCACCGTGCAGCCGGGGCGGGCCCGGCCGGTGCCGCCGCTGCCGGTGTGAGCCGATGAGCGCTCTCCTGCTCACCGCCTGCGGCGTCGATCGCACGGCCACCCTGGCCGGCCTCGGCTTCCAGGGCGGGGTGGTGGCCGCGAGCGCGGCGGGCCTGGCCTGGCTGGCGCACTTCCGCGACCGGCTGGGCCTGCGCCTGGCGGTGATGGCCGTGGGGGTGCTGATCTTCGAGCTGTTCACGGCGCCGATGTGGCACAACGCCCATCTCGGCCGCTGGGCCTACCTCTACCGCGATGTGAGCTGGGTGCTCACGCTCGGCTGGTCGGTGCTGTTCCTGCTGGTGGTGGAGGTGGGCGACCGCCTGCTGCCCCACTGGCGCGCCGGGCGGCGTTTCCTGCTCGATCTGGTGGTGCTCACCCTGCTGGTGGTGCCGCTGGAGTGGCTGGTGGTGCGGCTCGGCATCCGCGGCTACGCCCCCGAGGTGCGCGAGGCCGCGTGGGGGGACTGGATCGATGGGGTGCCGGTGGCGGTTCTCTACTACGTGCCCGTGTTCTCGGCGCTGGTGCTCGGCTTCTACCGCTACTGGTGCTTCGTGATCGACGACGCCGTGCTGATTCCGGTGCGGCGGATCCGCTGGGGGCGGGGGGTGGTGCTCACCCTCGGCGCGGTGCTGCTGTTCGAGCTGATGGTGGAGCCGATGGTGGTGAACCGGGGCTTTCCGGCCTGGTCGTACGTGTACCGCGATGTCTCCCTGGTGATGAGCGGCCTCTGGGTGCTGGTGATCGCGATCACCGCCGCCCTCGTGTACCGCCTCGGCCTGGCGCTGCCGATCGCGGCGCGCTTCCTGCTGGCCCTGGGCATCGCCACCGCCATCGCCCTGCCGATCGAGTACGCCCTGCTGGCGGCCGGCATGCGTGTGTACGGGCCCAGTGCGGTGGCCAACTTCTCGGGTTTCACGATCCCGGTGCTGCAGGCGCCGGTGGAGGTGGCCTTTGCGATCCCCTGCTACCTGGCGCTGGTGATCGGCTTCATCCGCTACTGGGAAATCGTGCTCGACAACCGTCTCTGACCCTCTTCGCGAACGCTCCACAGATCCGCTCCTCCTTTCGATGGCTCCCACCCCTGCCCAACCCCAGAGGATCCCCGTGCTCCAGGCCGGGCTGGTGGGATTGCCGGTGGTTCTCGTGGGGCTCTCCCTGCTCACGGGCTCCGCCTCATCGGCCGCCAGCCTGCTCTTCTTCTCGGTTGTCTGCACCTTCGGCATCGGCGGGGTGTTCTGGTGCGGGCTCTGCTTCGTGACGGGCTATGCCGTGCTCACCCTGGTGCGGGCTTTCCGGCCCCACCCGGCCGATCCGCCGCTCGCCGCGCGCCCCCGCCAGGCGCTGATCGCCCCTTACGTGCGCACCCGGCTGCAGAAGGGGGGGGATCCGGGCCTGATCCGCGGCGATCTGCGGCGGGCGGGTTGGCGTTCGGACGAGATCGAAGCCGGCTTCGCGGAGGCCTCCGCCGCGGGAGGCCGGGAATGAGCCTGCTGGATCTCGCGGCCGGAGGGGAGAGCGGCGGGCGGGCCCCGCTGCCGGAGCGGCTGTGGCGCTACCAGGCCGAGCGGTTTCCCCTGCTGCGCCATGGCCCGCTGATCCTGGTGTTCAGCGGCGCGGCGGTGGGCTACGCCGCGGTGCAGGCAGGCGTACCCGTGCGGCCGGCGGCCCTGCCCGCCGCCACGGCGGTGGTGCTGCTGCAGTTCCTGCTGATGCGCCTCGCCGATGAGTTCAAGGACGCCGACGACGACCGCCGCTGGCGCCCGCAGCGGCCCGTGCCGCGGGGGCTGGTGAGCCTCACGGAACTGGCGGGGCTCGGGGTGCTCGCAGCGGCCCTGCAGCTGGCCGTTGTATGGGCCGCCGCCCCTGGGGCCCTGCCCCTGCTGGCGGCGGTGTGGGGCTGGTTCCTGCTGATGAGCGCCGAATTCTTCCGGCCGCGCTGGCTGCGGCGCCGCCTGGGGCTGTATGCGCTCAGCCATCTGCTGATCGTGCCGCTGCTGGCCCTGCTGGCGATGGCCCAGCAGGGGGTGCTGCCCGTGCCGCTCGAATTGCTGCTGCCTTTCCTGCTCTGCACCTATGCCTGCGCCTTCTGCATCGAACTGGCCCGCAAGACGCGGCGGCCGGCCGCCGAGCAGCCGGGTGTGGACACCTACAGCGCCCGCTGGGGCCTGCGGCCGGCCCTGCGGATCTGGCTGCTGAGCCTGCTGCTCTCGGCCCTGGCGGCCCTGGCCGCCGCCGGGCTGATCGGCGCGCAGGGCCCGCTGCTGCTGCTGCTCGCTCCGCTGCTGCTGCTCAGCCTGGGGCGGGTGCTGCCCTGGCTGCGGGGGGCGGCCGGCCCCCCTGCCGGCCCGCCCTCCGCTCGGGACGAACCCCTGGAGGGCCTCACCGCCCTGTGGATCGTGGCGGTGTACGGAGGCCTGGGCTGGGGGCCGTGGCTGGCCGCCACGCTGCGGCCATGACCTGCAGCGCCCTGCGGCCCCGCTGCCTCCCCCTGGTGAGCCGGTCTCCGGCCGGCCCGGAGGAACTGGCCTCCCTCGGCGGCAAGGCGGCGCCGCTGCGGCGGCTGGCGGCACTGGGCTATCCGGTGTGGCCGGGGGTGGTGCTGCTGCCGGGCGAGGCCGGGCCCGCGGCCCTGGAGCCGGCCCTGCGCCGGGAGCTGGCCGAGGCCCTCGCCCGCCTGCCCCGCAGCGCCAGCCGCCTGGCGGTGCGCTCCTCGGCGCCCGGGGAGGACGGCCGGGAGCGCAGCTACGCCGGCCAGTTCCGCACGCTGCTGCACGTGTCCCCCGCCGCGCTGGAGGAGGCGGTGCTGCAGGTGTGGCAGGCGGCGGCCTCGCCCGCGCTCGAGCAGTACGGCCGCCTGGTGGCCCGGCCTGAACGGGAGGCCGCGGCCGGCGGGACGGCTGCTGCGCTGCCCGCCGTGCTGATCCAGCCGATGCTGCCGGCCCGCGTGGCCGGGGTGGCCTTCGGGGCCGATCCGGTGAGCGGCCGGCGGGGCC
>JBMLOS010000170.1:22882-32774 GCA_049242845.1 Prochlorococcaceae cyanobacterium | reverse complement strand
CCATGAGCCTCAACCGCACCGCCAAGGGGATCGTGCTGGTGCCCACCCTGCTGCTGGGTGCGGCCTTCCTGGCCACCGCCGCCTGGCTGGACGGGCCGGCCGCCGCGAACCGGGGTCTGGCCCTCAGCCTCGGTCTGGTGCTGATCGGCGCGGGCCTGCTGGCCCAGCTGCTGCCGGAGGGTGAGCCGGAGCGGGAAGGGGAAGCGGAGGCCGGAAACGAGCCGGCCCCGCCCGCAGACGGGACCCGCTGATCCCCAGCCTCAGGGACGGTTGCCGCCGGCCTTGCGCTTCTGCTCCTCCACCAGCCGGAAGTACTCCGCCGTGGGGAAGAACACGTAGGAGTCTTCCTTGGCCTTGATGATCTCCCGCAGCACCGCGGTGAGGTCGGCGGTCTGCACCTTCAGTTCCGCCTTGTTCGGTACGCCGGCCAGGGCCTTCTGCAGGTCGGCATAGCTCATGAAGAACACGCCCCGCGGGCCCTGGGGGGTCTTCACCGTGAGGAAGGGCTTGGTGAAGAACACCGGCAGGCTCAGCCCCTCATCGATCTCCTTCTGGCTGAGGCCCTGCTGCTTGAGGATCTGGGCGGCCTGCTGGCGGTCGGCATCGGCGGGGATCACCGGGGCCACCAGGGTGCGACCGTCCTTGAGCTCCTTGCTCAGGGCCGTGATCCGCTCGTTGGCCACGTTCAGGGGCAGGGCCACCACCTGGGCCTTGATCTGGGGGTTCGCCTTGCTGAAGTCCGCCAGGGCCTGATCCGCCTTGGCCTTCTCCAGGTACATGGGCAGGATCAGGGTCTTGTCCTTTGGGATCGGCAGGGGCATCCCCTTGTCGTTGGTGAGGATGAACACCGGCACCACCGACAGTTTCTTGACGGCTTCGGCCTCCGGGATGGCGTGGGCCGGCGGTGCCGCGGCAGTGAGGGCGAGGCTGGATCCGACCCCCAGCAGGGCCGCCTGGAGGCCAAGGGCCACTCCGGCGCAGCGGCGCCCCACCAGCGGGCGCAGCCTGGGGCGATCGATCGGCATGGCGACCAGGTGGAAAGGGGCACCCTAAGCAAAGGCAAGGGGCCGCACCAGTGCCACGGGACGGTAAAGGCCATGACCACAGGGGCGGAATCGTGGTCAGAGTTCCAGCAGCGGACACGGAGCGGAGATGGCATCTTCCGATGGGCTGGTGGTGCGCTTCGAGCAGGTGGGCCTCGAGGCGATCGCCGAGGTGGGCGGCAAGAACGCCTCCCTCGGCGAGATGATCCGGGAGCTCTCCGCCCGGGGGGTGCGGGTGCCCGGCGGCTTCGCCACCACGGCGGCGGCCTACCGCCACTTCATCGCCAGCGGCGGCCTGGGGGAGCGGCTGCACGCCATCCTCGATGGCCTCGACGGCACCGACATCGCCGCTCTGCAGGCGGCCGGCGCGGCGGCCCGCTCACTCCTGCTCGGTGCGCCCCTGCCGCCGGATCTGCAGGAGGCGATCCTGGCGGCCTACCGCAGCCTGGCCTCCGGCGGTGCTGGTGGCGAGCTGGCCGTGGCGGTGCGCTCCAGCGCCACCGCCGAGGATCTGCCCGATGCCTCCTTCGCCGGCCAGCAGGAAACCTTCCTGAACGTGCACGGCGAAGCGGCCCTGCTGGCCGCCTGCCGCCGCTGCTACGCCTCGCTGTTCACCGACCGGGCGATCTCCTACCGCCAGATCAACGGCTTCGACCACTTCGAGGTGGCCCTCTCGATCGGCGTGCAGCGGATGGTGCGCTCCGATCTGGCGGCCTCCGGGGTGATGTTCACGATCGACACCGAAACCGGCTTCCGCGATGCGGTGCTGCTCACCGCCGCCTACGGCCTCGGCGAGAACGTGGTGCAGGGGGCCGTGAATCCGGATGAGTATCTGATCTTCAAGCCCACCCTCGAGCAGGGCCATGAGCCGATCCTCAGCCGCCGGCTCGGCAGCAAGGCGATCCGCATGATCTATGCCGACGGCCCCGAGGCCGCCCGCTGCGACCACGAACCCGGCAACGGCGCCACCTGCAATGTGCCCGTGCCCCCGGCCGAGCGCCGCCGCTGGGCGATCAGCGACGCCGAGGCCCTGCAGTTGGCCCGCTGGGCCTGCACGATCGAGCGGCACTACTCCAGCCGCCGCGCCCAGCCCACCCCGATGGACATCGAGTGGGCCAAGGACGGCCAGAGCGGGGAGCTGTTCATCCTCCAGGCCCGGCCGGAGACGGTGGAATCCCGCCGCAGCGGCACCGTGCTGCGCAGCTGGCATCTGCAGGAGGTGGACGGCGCCGAGGTGCTCTGCCGCGGCCGGGCGATCGGGGCCTCGGTGAGCAGCGGCCGGGCGCGGATCATCGCCGATCCCTCCGAGATCCAGCGCTTCGCGCCGGGCGAGCTGCTCGTGACCGAGCGCACCGATCCCGACTGGGAGCCGATCCTCAAGCGCGCCGGCGGGGTGATCACCAACCAGGGGGGACGCACCTGCCACGCGGCGATCATCGCCCGCGAGATGGGCATCACCGCGATCGTGGGCACCGGCGATGCCACCCTGCGCATCCCCGACGGCGAGACGATCACCGCCAGCTGCTGCGAGGGCGATGAGGGCCGGGTGTACCGCGGTGCCCTGCCCTTCCGCGTGGAGGAGCAGGAGGTGGGGGATCTGCCCGCCACCCGCACCCGCATCCTGATGAACGTGGGCAACCCGGAGGAGGCCTTCCAGCTGGCGGCGATCCCTTGCGACGGGGTGGGCCTGGCCCGGCTGGAGTTCATCATCGCCAACCACATCCGGGTGCACCCCCTCGCCCTGCTGCAGCCCGAGCGGGTGGTGGATCCGGCCGAGCGGCAGGCGATCGCCGAGCTCACCGCCGGCTACGACCATCCCAGCGACTACTACGTGGATGGCCTGGCCCAGGGCATGGCCCGCATCGCCGCCGCCTTCTACCCGCGGCCGGTGATCCTGCGCTTCTCGGATTTCAAGAGCAACGAATACGCCGGTCTGCTGGGGGGCGCCTGCTTCGAGCCGGTGGAGGAGAACCCGATGATCGGCTGGCGGGGCGCCTCCCGCTACTACGCCCCGGCCTTCCGGGAGGCCTTCGGCCTGGAGTGCCAGGCGCTGCGGCGGGTGCGGGGGGCGATGGGACTCACCAACGTGATCCCGATGGTGCCCTTCTGCCGCACGCCCGAGGAGGGCGACCGGGTGCTGGCGGAGATGGCCCGCGATGGTCTGGTGCGCGGCGAGAACGGGCTGGAGGTGTACGTGATGTGCGAACTGCCCAGCAACGTGATCGGCGCCGAGGCCTTCGCCGAGCGCTTCGACGGCTTCTCGATCGGCTCCAACGACCTCACCCAGCTCACGCTCGGGCTGGATCGCGATTCCGCTCTGGTGGCGGACCTCTTCGATGAGCGGCATCCCACCGTGAAGGAGATGATCCGCCTGGCGATCCGCGCCGCCCGCCGCTGCGGCCGCAAGATCGGCATCTGCGGCCAGGCCCCCAGCGATCACCCCGACTTCGCCGCCTTCCTGGTGGAGGAGGGGATCGATTCGATCAGCCTCAATCCCGATGCGGTGATCGCCACCCGCCTGGCGATCGCGGCGCTCGAGGCCGGCGGCGGCTGAACGCGGCCGGCAGGCGAGGATGGGGACCCGCCCCGGTACCGCCTCCGCGATGGGCTTCGACCCCAGAACCTGGGCCGGATCACCCTCGCCCCGCCAGGCAGAGCAGCCCGGTCCTCGGGTCACGGTGAATCTCGAGAGCCTGCTGGCCGAGAACGAGGCCCTGCGCCGCGAGGTGGCCCTGCTGCGGAGGGAGCTGGCCGAGCGGGAGTCACCCCGCCGCAGCGCCCCGGCCGGTAGGGGAAGGCGCGGGGTGACCACCGGATTCCAGCACGGCATCACCGCCCGGCAGGTGGCCCTCTGGGGCGAGGCCATGGCCCGCCATCCCCGCTGGGGTGAGCTGCGGCTCGGGGCGGCCGGCGGGCCGGGCGGCCGGGCCGGCGCCAGCGGCCTGCGGGGGCTGCTGGCCGATCTCGAGAGCCAGAGCAGCGGAGTGGCGGGGGATCTGGAGGATCGTCTGGATCGCCATGCCCCGGGGCTGGGGCAGGAACTGCGCGAGGCCCTGCGGGGCCCCGCCAACCGGGCGAAGCGGGCGGTGCGGGCCAGCTTCGCCCTCTACGGCACCCGGGCTCCGGAGCGGCTCAGCAGTGATCCCTTGCGGGTGGTGGCGGCCCTGCTGGAGGGAGTCGAGCGGCTCGAGGCCCGCCAGCAACAGCGTGCAACCTCAGGCGAGGGCGAGGGCGAGGGCGAGGCCCCTCCGGCCGCCTCGGCCGCCGAGCGGAGCCGGGCGGAGGCCCTGCGGGAGCTGGGGCTGAAGCCTGGCGCCTCACGGCAGGCGATCAAGGAGGCCCACCGCCGGCTGGTGAAACGGCACCATCCCGATGTGGGCGGCAGCCCCGAGGAGTTCCGCCGCGTCAACGATGCCTATCAGCGACTGGTGGCCTGAGCCCGGGTCTCGAGGCTGTAGCAGCGGCCCGGTTCCGGGTCGATCAGGGTGCAGCCGCCCGGCAGGGTGCCGGCGGCCTCGGCGGCGGTGCCCTCCTGGCGCAGCAGGCCGGTGAGAAGCCCGCTGTAGGCCACCTCCCCTCCGGCGGTGCTGGCCAGCACGGTGCGCGGCGAGAAGCGCTCCAGCAGCTGGGGCAGCACCTGGCGGCCCCGCACGAAGGCCCCGGCCAGGGGCAGCCCCAGGTCCACCACAGGGGTGATCACCGCATCGAGCGGCTGGGGCGGCAGCGCCGGAGCCAGGAAGCCGTGCGGTTCGAGGTAGAGGCTGGCGGCAGGATGGCGCAGCAGATAGCCGTTCTCCACCTGGGGCACGGGGGCACCGGCGGTGGCGGTGATGGCCAGTTCCCCCACCCGGTGCTCCTCCCCCGGGGCCAGGGCGTTCACCTGGGTGAAGCCCAGCCCCTCCACCACCCGGGCCGCGGCGGGGGAGGCCACCACCGGCAGATCCCGCGGCAGCAGCGCCAGGCTGGGGGGATGGGCGTGGTCGGCGAGGCCCTGGCTGAGCAGCAGCAGATCGAGCGGCTCGGGCACCGGCCAGGAACGGGGCAGGGTGCCGCGGAACAGCCAGGGACCCGGCGGAAACTCCAGGGGCCCGGTGAGCCAGGGATCCACCAGCACCCGCAGGGGGGGCGCGTCTTCCGGGTGGAACTCCAGCAGCCAGCCGTTGGCGCCGAAGTAGGTGGCCTGCAGACCGCGGAACGACGGGGCCATGGCCGGGGGATCAGGACGGAGGCGCGACCCTAGGCGGTGCGCCAGCGCAGCCGGGGGCCGGCGTTGCTCTCGCCGCGCCGCAGCTGCCAGAGCAGCACGCCATGGGCCATGAAGCGCACGGCACTCAGCACCGCCAGGCCCACGCACAGGGGGCAGTGGGTGATCGACATCGGGCGGCGGCGGCTGTGGTTCGCCCCAGCCTGGCAGGCCGGGCGGCCGCTGGGGGGCCCGGATGGCTGCTGAAATGAACGGAAAGGACAGGGAGCGGAGAGAGCGGTGCTGCGCCTGAGTGAGCTGAAGCTGCCGCTCGATCACGATGCGGCGGCCCTGGAGGCCGCGATCCTGCGGCGGCTGCGGCTGCCGGCCTCCGCCCTGCGGGGCCACCATCTGGTGAAGCGCAGCGTCGATGCCCGCCGCCGCGGCGCCATCTCCCTCGTCTACAGCCTCGATCTCGACCTCGAACCGGCCCTCGAGGAGCGGCTGCTGCGGTGTCACCGCGCCGATCCCCACCTGCGGCCCTCCCCCGACACCACCTACCGCTTCGTGGTGGAACCCGGCAGCGAGGCCGCGTCGGGGCCTCGCCCGGTGGTGGTGGGGGCCGGCCCCTGCGGCTACTTCGCGGCCCTGCTGCTGGCCCGGATGGGGCAGCGGCCCCTGCTGCTGGAGCGGGGGCAGCCGGTGAAGCAGCGCACCGCCGCCACCTTCGGCTTCTGGCGGGGGGAGAGCGGCTTCGATCCGGAGTCGAACGCCCAGTTCGGTGAGGGCGGCGCCGGCACCTTCTCCGACGGCAAGCTCTACAGCCAGGTGAGCGAGCCGCAGGCCTACGTGCGCAAGGTGCTCGAGGAACTGGTGGCGGCCGGGGCCAATCCCGAGATCCTCACCCTGCACCACCCCCACATCGGTACCTTCAAGCTCGCCACGGTGGTGCGCGGCCTGCGGGCCCGCATCGAGGCCCTCGGCGGCGAGGTGCGCTTCGGGGCGCGGGTGGAGGCCCTGCTGCTGGAGGGGGAGGAGCGGCGGCTGCGGGGCGTGCGCCTGGCCGGCGGCGAGGAGATCCGCGCCGATCAGGTGGTGCTGGCGCCGGGGCACAGCGCCCGCGACACCTTCGCGGCCCTGCGGGAGCAGGGGGTGGCCCTGCAGCCGAAACCCTTCGCCGTGGGCCTGCGGATCGAGCACCCCCAGCCCCTGATCGATAGGGCCCGCTGGGGCGAGGCGGCCGGCCATCCCCGCCTGGGGCCGGCGGAGTACAAGCTCGTGCATCACTGCAGCGGCGAACGCACCCGGGGGCGCAGCGTCTACAGCTTTTGCATGTGCCCCGGTGGGCTGGTGGTGGGCGCCACCTCGGAGCCGGGCTGCGTGGTGACCAACGGTATGAGCCAGCATTCGCGCAACGAGCGCAATGCCAACAGCGGCCTGGTGTTGACCGTGGCAGCCGAAGATCTCGCCCCCTGGGGGGAGGAGCCCGGCGATCCTCTGGCGGGTGTGGCCTTCCAGCGCCACTGGGAGGGCCGGGCCTACGCGGCCGGCGGCGGCGACTTCCGCGCCCCGGCCCAGTGGCTGGGGGATTTCCTGGCCGGCCGCCCCAGCACGGCCACGCCCCCCGAGGCGGCGGTGGCCGTGACGGGCTCCTACCAGCCGGGGGTGCGGTTCACCTCCCTGGAGGGCTGCCTGCCGCCGGTGGTGCTGGAGGCCATCCGCGAGGCGCTGCCCGCCTTCGAGCGCACCATCCCCGGCTACACCCTGCCCGGGGCCCTGCTCACCGGAGTCGAAACCCGCACCTCCTCGCCGCTGCGGATCCCCCGCCAGGCCGACAGCTACGAGAGCCTCAACACCCCGGGCCTCTATCCCGCCGGGGAGGGGGCCGGCTACGCGGGCGGCATCCTCTCAGCGGCGATCGACGGCATCAAGGTGGCCGAGGCCGTGGCCCGCGCCCGCTGCCGGCTGCCCGGGTGAGCCTCAGCCTCGTCTGGTTCCGCCGGGATCTGCGGCTGCACGACCATCCGGCCCTGACCCAGGCCTGCCGTCTGGGACCGGTGCTGCCCCTGTTCGTTCTCGATCCGGCCCTGCTGCACCATCCCGAGACCGGCGTGGCCCGGGTGGCCTTCCTGCTGGAGAGCCTGCGGGCCCTCGACCTGGACCTGCGCCGGCGGGGCGGCCGTCTGCTGGTGCGTTGCGGCGATCCCCTCACCGTGATCGATCAGATGGTGCGCGCCTGCCGGGTGGAGCGCCTCTTCGCCCATGTGGATGCCGAGCGGATCGTGGGACGTGTCCGGGATGCTCGCCTGGCGCGTCACCTCGCCGCCGCTGGCATCCCGCTCCATTGGGTGGAGCCCCCGGGCGGCACCGGCGATCTGCTGCCCTATCCGGACTTCCGGCGCTTCTGGCAACGCGCCATGGCGGAGGCGCCGCTGCCGCAGCCGCAGCGGGTGCCGGTGCCACCGCCCGATCCGCAGCAGCCGGCCCTGGAGGACCGGCCGGTGCCCACCCTGGAGGAGCTGGGCCTGTGCCACGACGGCAAGCCCCTGCCGCCGGCCGGTACCGCCGCCGCCCTGGCGCGGCTGCAGCGGTTTCAGCGGGGCCCCAGCGCCCGCACCTACCACTGGCAGCTGAGCCAGCCGGCCGCCCGCGCCAGCACCGGCCTGAGCCCCTATCTCAAATTCGGGGTGGTCACGGCGCGCCAGTGCCTGGCGGAGCTGGCGCCGATGGCGGCGGCGGAGCCCGCCCTGCGGCGCAGCTGGGAGCAGCTGGTGAGCCGCCTGCGCTGGGGGGCCGGCATGGCCCAGCGGTTCCGCTACCTGCCCCAGCTGGAGCTGCGTTCCCTCTGGAGCGGCTTCGATCCGCCCGGCGAGGAGCTCACCCCCGCCCAGGAGGAGCTCTACCAGGCCTGGTGCGAGGGGCAGACCGGCTTCCCGTTCATCGATGCCACCGCCCGGGCCCTGCGGGCCGAGGGGGGCTGGCAGGAGCTGAACTTCCGCAGCCGGGCGATCAGTGCCAGCTTCCTCACCCACCTCTGCGGCATCGACTGGCGCTACGGCGCCCTGCATTTTATGCGCCATCTGCTCGATGGCGACTGCCCGATCGATCACTACCAGTGGGCCCTGCAGGCCGGGGTGGTGCCGGCGGGGGCCGCGGGCTGGAGCCGGATCTACCACCCCGGCCAGGTGGCGGTGGACCGCTGTGATCCCCAGGGGCGCTTCCTGCGGCGCTGGCTGCCGGAGCTGGCCCACCTCACCAACGACCAGCTCGGCAGCCCGCCCCCCCAGAGGCACTACCCCCCGCCCATCCTCGATTACGCCACGGCGCGGCGGCGGCGGCTGGAGCAGCTCGAGCGCTGGCGGGATCAGCTGCCGGCCCTGCCGCGATCCGGCGCTTCTGGTGCGTGGATCGAGCGGATCGCGCCACTCCCCTCCCGGCCGCTGCCCTTCGCCGCGGGCCGCTTCCCCGGTGCCGTGGTGGCCTGGGCGGAGATGGCCGGAGCCCTGCTGCCCCCGCCCCTGCCGCTGGAGGCCCTCGATGGCGGGCAGCGGGCGGCCCTGGCCAGCTGGTTCCAGGCGGGCGGCCGCAGCACGGCCCGCCCTGCCGGCACTTCCTCCAGGAGCACGAAGAGCAAAACCGGCCGGGGCCGTGGCCGCGGCTTCGGGGAGGCCGTGCAGTTGGGGCTCTTCGATCAGGCCTGAGCCACGATGCCGCTCCACTGCACGGCCTTCACCTGGTCGCGGCGCCAGGAGTGGAACAGCGCCGGCTCCGAGGCGGTGCAGAGCGGACAGACCGAGATCTGATCGGCCTCCAGGCCGCCCCGCAGCAGCTGCAGCACCGTGGCGGCGCGGATGTCGAGCCGGTGGCGCTCCGGTTCGGGATCCTCCGCCACGGCTGCCCCGCGGCGCAGCAGCTCCAGGGCAGCGTCGGTGTCGGTGGGATCGGCCGGGTCCGCTTCCAGGCCGGCCGCCACCGCAGCCACCACCGGTCCGTCCACCTGGTAGCGGGCGCCGCTGATTGCAGGCCCCAGGGCCACGCGGAGATCCCCGCGCCGGCTGCCGGCCGCCTCCAGCGCCTCGATCGCGGCCGGCACGATCCGGCCCGCCACCCCCCGCCAGCCGGCATGACAGGCCCCGACCCGGCCGCTGCGGGGATCGGCCAGCAGCACCGGCGTGCAGTCGGCTCCGCACACCCACAGGCTCTGGCCGCCTTCGTTGCTCACCAGGGAGTCGGCTTCAGGCCAGGGTTCCGCCCGGGCCTGGCGGGCCTCCAGCACCCGGGCGCCGTGCACCTGCTGGGGCCGGTGGATGCTCACCCCGGCGCTGAGGTAGCCCGCCAGCACCTCCGGGCCGCGCCCATGCCACTGGCGGGTGAAGAAGCCGTGCTCGAAGCCCTCGAGCAGGTCGCACTGGAGGTAATAGCCCCCGTAGCAGCCCACCCAGGTCCAGCCGTCCAGGTCGTTGAACCCGGCGTCGGGGCGCTCGAACGGGGCAGGAACGGCCTCAGCCATGGCTTGCGCGGAAGGGTGGCGGCCTCAGGGATCGGGCAGGGCGCGCAGCATCCAGAAGCCCTGGAAGCGCGACTCGTTCTCGCTGGTCTGCACGGCCAGAAACTGCAGCCCACCGGCCCGTTCGCGCGCCTCGGCGAAGGCCGCGGCGGCGACTTC
>JBMLOS010000170.1:0-22872 GCA_049242845.1 Prochlorococcaceae cyanobacterium | reverse complement strand
AGACGGCCCAGCAGCCAGCGATCCTCCAGGCCGGCCTCGAGCACCAGCTGGTCGCCGCTGATCTCGAGCCGCACCGGCTCCAGGCCCGCCAGCCAGGCGGCCAGGGCGAGGGAGCGATGGCGGCTGAACAGCCGCAGCCCCGGCACCGGCGCCTCCGGATCGAGCACGGCGGGCAGGGGCAGCAGGCCGGCAAAATCCGTCTCCCAGCCGGAGGCCTCCGCCAAGGCGGCGGCGGGCAGGCTTGCCCAGCTCCAGTTCTCACCCCGGGCCGCTTCCGGCAGGGGCACCGCCACGGGCTGGATCGGCAGGGGCGGAGGGGCCAGGGGCCCGGCCATGTAGCCCTCCTCGGCGGGGTAGACCGTCTCCTGGCGTTCCTGCAGCCACTCCACCAGGGCGTAGCAGCGGCGGCTGGGCACCAGTTCCAGGCCCAGGCCTTCCACGGCCCGCTGCACCATCGAGCGCATCGAGGCCCGACAGCAGCGCACCCGCCGCGGCGGAGCGATGCCCTCGGCTGCGGCCTCCTGCAGGGCCTCCTGGATCGCCTGGCGCAGCCAGATGGAATTCACGCTGGTGGCCGGGCAGCGCCGCACCCAGCGGAAGGGCGGCTGCCCTTCGCCCGGAGCGGGCGTGGCGCAGAGGAGCAGCTCCCAGCGCTTCTTGCCGTCGGGCTCGAGGATCTGGCGGGAGTAGTAATCGAGCTCCCAGTCGGCGCCGGCGGCTGGGCCGGGGAGGGCGGTGTCGGGGTTGCCGGGGATGTCGGTGGAGGGGGTGGCGCTCATCCGGCGTTCTGCTCCTGCTGACGCAGCAGCGAGCGGGCCCGGTTGGCCCGATCGGCGGCCTCGGCCATCAGGGTGTCCTTGGCGATCAGCCATTCACCCGGCTGGCCCTCCAGCAGGGCCGTGTTCAGGGCGATGCGGCCGCGGCCGGGATCCAGCTCGGTGATCAGGGCCTTCACCCGGTCGCCGTGGTCGAACACCTCCCGCAGGTCGCGCATCTGCCCGCCGGTGATGCAGCTGTGGTGCAGCAGGCCGCTGACCCCGCCGAGGTCCACGAACAGGCCGTAGGGCTTCACCGCCACCACCTGGCCCTCCACCAGCTGGCCCACCTCCAGTTCGGCGAAGCGGGCCGCGGAGGCCGCCTTCTTCTCGGAGAGCACCAGCTTGCGGGTTTCGGGATTCACCTCCAGGAAGGTGACCCCGAGGCTCTTGCCCACCAGCGCCTCGTGGTTCTCACCCTCGTGGAGCTGGGAGCGGGGGATGAAGCCCCGCAGCCCCTCGAGATCGCAGGTCACACCGCCCCGGTTGAAGCCGTTCACCTTCACCTGCACCACCTTGTTGTCCTTCTCGAGCTGGCGCACCTTCTCCCAGCTCTGGCGCAGGGCCAGGGCCCGGGCGCTCACGGTCACCATGCCGTCGGCGTTCTGCTCGCGGGTGACGAGCACCTCCACCTGCAGGCCCTTGGGGAAGCGCTCCTTGAGGTTGGTGATCACCCCCAGGCCGCATTCCTTCTTGGGCATGAACCCCGGCGCCTTGCCACCGATGTCCACGTACACCCCATCGCTCTCCATGCCGATCACCACACCGCTCACCACCTCGCCGGTGGTGCCCACGGGCTCGTTCTCGTCGAGGGCGGCCAGGAAGGCCTCCTCATCGAAATCGAAGTCGTCCACGGTGCGGCTGGGGGCGGTGCGCTCTTCCGATCCGCCGGAGCCGGGGCGGCCCTGGCCGATCGAGCGGGCGGACCCGGAGCCACCGCCGCGGCGGCGCGGGCTGCTCTCGGGGCCGAGCAGGTCGGCCATGCTCATGCCTTCCAGTTCCCCCAGATCGAAGAGGTCGTCGTCGCTGCGGCGGGGGGCGGCGGGGGCCGCCGGGGCGGCAGCCGCCGCTGCTGCAGCGGCTGGGGCGGCCGCCTCGGGACGCCGCGGCTCGGGGGCGGTCTCGCGGCCAGCGGCGGCTTCCTCCGCGGCGGGCTCCTCCTTCTTCAGCATCAGCACCTGGGGCGGCTTGCGCACCGGCGGGGCCGCCTGGGGCCTGGATCCGCCCGGGGGCACGGGGCGCTGGGAGGGCGTGCGCGGCGAGGGGCTGCCGGTTCCGGCCATGTCCACGGGGCGTGCGGGAGCCCCACACTGTAGGCATCGTGCCCGGAAGCCATGGAGCGACGCCTGGAGCGGCTCAGCTGGCCAGCCCTGCGGGAGGCGGCGGCCCGCCCCGGCAGCACGGTGGTCTGGCCCTTCGGGGCGATCGAGCAGCACGGCCCCCATCTGCCCCTCGGCACCGATGGTGTGTTCGCCGACCGGGTGCTCGATGCGGTGCTGGAGCGCTGGGAGGCCGTCCCGGCGGGCGGCGCAGCCGATCTGCCCCTCTGGCGGCTGCCGCTGCAGTGGGTGGGCTTCTCGCCGGAGCATGCCGGTTTTCCCGGCACCCTCAGCCTCGAGGCCGGGGTGCTGATCGCCCTGGTGCAGGCCGTGGGCCGGGATCTGGCCGCGGCCGGGTTCCAGCGGCTGGTGCTGCTCAATGCCCATGGCGGCCAGATCGCTCTCCTGCAGGTGGCGGCCCGCCAGCTGCGGGCCGCCCATCCCGCCCTGGCGGTGCTGCCGTGCTTCCTCTGGAGCGGCCCGGAGGGGATCGGCAGCCTCATTCCCGAGCCGGAACGCTCCGGGGGGCTCCATGCGGCCCTGGCGGAAACCAGCCTGATGCAGCACCTGGATCCCGATCGGGTGGGGCCCCTGCCGCCGGCGGACGGGCAGCTGCCGCAGCCGCCGCCCCCCGGCTGGAGTCTGGAGGGGAAGGTGCCCGCGGCCTGGCTCACCGGCGATCTGAGCGAATCCGGGGTGATCGGTGATCCCGGCGGCGCCTCGGCGGCCCTGGGAGAAGCGCTGTTCGATCGGCTGGTGGAGGGCTGGCAGCGCCGCTTCGAGGCCCTGCTCGCCAGCGACTGGCCCCCCGGATGCGGATGAGTTGACTACAGTCCGCCAAGGATCCCCAGGAAGTGCGGTCGTCATGTCCCCAGTCCCGAGTGCCGTCGAGACCGGTTCCGGTGCCCCGTCTGCCGGTGCCGTTGCAGACTCCGGCCTGCCCGACTTCAGCAGCGAGACCTACAAGGACGCCTACAGCCGCATCAACGCGATCGTGATCGAGGGCGAGCAGGAGGCCCACGACAACTACATCGCGATCGTCACCCTGATTCCCGAGCAGGCCGAGGAGCTCACCAAGCTGGCGCGCATGGAGCTGAAGCACATGAAGGGCTTCACCGCCTGTGCCAACAACCTCGGCGTGACGGCCGACATGCCGTTCGCCAAGGAGTTCTTCGCGCCGCTGCACAACAATTTCCAGAAGGCCCTGGCCGAAGGCAAGGTGACCACCTGCCTGCTGATCCAGGCGATCCTGATCGAGGCCTTCGCCATCTCGGCGTATCACATCTATATCCCCGTCGCTGATCCCTTCGCCCGCAAGATCACCGAAGGGGTGGTGAAGGACGAGTACACCCACCTCAACTACGGCCAGGAGTGGCTCAAGGCCAACCTCGACACCGTGCGCGAGGAACTGGAGCAGGCCAACCGCGAGAACCTCCCGCTGGTGCGCCGCATGCTGGAGCAGGTGGCCGGCGACGCGGCCGTTCTGCAGATGGACAAGGAGGACCTGATGGCCGACTTCCTCAGCTCCTATCAGGAGGCCCTGATGGACATCGGCTTCACCGGCCGGGAGATCGCCCGCCTGGCCGCCGCTGCCCTGGTGGGTTGAGGCTCCGGCCCTGCGTGGGAGGATGTAGCGTCCGCCACATCCTCACCCCGTTGGCATGTTCGGCCTGATCGGTCACTCCACCAGCTTCGAGGAGGCCCGCAGCAAGGCCCGTTCCCTCGGCTACGACGAGTACGCCGACGGTGATCTCGACATGTGGTGCGCCGCTCCGCCCCAGCTGGTGGAGCGCGTGGAGGTGACCAGCCGCACCGGCAAGATCATCGAGGGCGCCTACATCGATTCGGTGTTCGTGCCCGAGATGCTGCGCCGCTTCAAGACGGCCAAGCGCAAGGTGCTCAAGGCCATGGAACTGGCCCAGAAGAGCGGCATCGACATCACCGCTCTCGGGGGCTTCACCTCGATCATCTTCGAGGACATGAACCTGCTCCGGGAGGAGCGGGTGAGCGCCGTGGAGCTCGACTGGACGCGTTTCACCACCGGCAACACCCACACCGCCTGGGTGATCTGCCAGCAGGTGGAGACCAACGCCCCCGCCCTGGGCATCGACCTGGCCGCCGCCCGGGTGGCGGTGGTGGGGGCCAGCGGCGACATCGGCAGCGCGGTCTGCCGCTGGCTGCAGCGCCGCGGCGTGGGTGAGCTGTTGCTGGTGGCCCGCCGGCCCCAGCCCCTGGTGGAGCTGCAGCAGAGCCTCGGCGAGGGCCGCATCCTCCCCCTGGAGGAGGCCCTCCCCGAGGCCGATGTGGTGGTGTGGGTCGCGAGCCTGCCCCAGAGCCTGCAGATCGACACCACCACCTTGCGGAAGCCCTGTCTGATGATCGACGGCGGCTATCCCAAGAACCTCGATGCCAAGGCGGCTGCCGAGGGCGTGCACGTGCTCAAGGGCGGCATCGTGGAGTTCTGGCAGGACATCGGCTGGCAGATGATGGAAGTGGCCGAGATGGCCCGCCCCCAGCGGCAGATGTTCGCCTGCTTCGCCGAGGCGATGCTGCTGGATTTCGAGCAGCTCCACACCAACTTCAGCTGGGGCCGCAACAACATCACCCTCGCCACCATGGATCAGATCGGTGAGGCCTCCCTGCGGCACGGGTTCCGGGCCCTCTCCCTCGACGACCAGGCCGCTGCCGGCACCGCATCCTCAGGAGAAGCTGCCTCCGGTGAAGCCGTGGCCGGAGATGCCAGTCCCGCCCTGGCCACCGCCTGATCTCCCTTCCCCGACCCCCTGCCCCCGCCACCATGGCCCGTCGCGCCCTGCTCGACTTCGAGAAACCGCTGGTGGAGCTGGAGGAGCAGATCGAGCAGATCCGCCAGCTGGCCCGCGATTCCGAGGTGGACGTGAGCCAGCAGCTGCTGCAGCTCGAGACCCTGGCCAACCGCCGCCGGGACGAGATCTTCCAGTCGCTCTCGCCGGCCCAGAAGATTCAGGTGGCCCGCCATCCCCAGCGCCCCAGCACGCTCGATTACATCCAGCTGATCACCGAGGAGTGGGTGGAGCTCCACGGCGATCGCCGCGGCTCCGACGACCGGGCCCTGGTGGGCGGCGTGGGCCGCATCGGGGATCGCTCCGTGCTGCTGCTGGGTCACCAGAAGGGCCGGGACACCAAGGAGAACGTGGCCCGCAACTTCGGCATGGCCTCCCCCGGCGGCTACCGCAAGGCGATGCGGCTGATGGAGCATGCCGACCGCTTCCGTCTGCCGATCCTCAGCTTCATCGACACCCCCGGGGCCTATGCGGGCGTGCTGGCGGAGGAGCAGGGCCAGGGGGAGGCGATCGCCGTGAATCTGCGCGAGATGTTCCGCCTGCGGGTGCCGATCGTGGCCACCGTGATCGGCGAGGGGGGCTCCGGCGGCGCCCTCGGCATCGGCGTGGCCGACCGGTTGCTGATGTTCGAGCACAGCGTCTACACCGTGGCCAGCCCTGAGGCCTGCGCCTCGATCCTCTGGCGTGATGCCGCCAAGGCGCCGGTGGCGGCCGAAGCCCTCAAGATCACCGGGCCCGATCTCCAGCACCTCGGGATCATCGACCGGGTGCTGCCCGAACCCTCCGGCGGCAACCACTGGGCGCCCCTGGAGGCCGCCGCCACCCTGAAGCGGGCCCTGCTGGAGCAGCTTGAGGAGCTTTCCCGGCTCGATGAGCGGCAGCTGCGGGAGCAGCGTTATGCCAAATACAGGGCCATGGGGCGGTACGAGACGGCTTCCCCTACCCCAGATTCCGTCGCAACTGTTTAAGGTCACAGCCGAACGCGCAGGCTCGTTGGTTGCAGCTCTGATCACGGGTGCCTCGCGGGGCATCGGCGCCGCCGCGGCCCGCCGCCTGGCCGCCGCCGGCTACGACCTGCTCCTGCTGGCCCGCTCCCAGCCGGAGCTGGACACGCTGGCGGAGGAACTCCGTGGCCAGGGACGGCGCATCGAGACGGCCAGCCTCGATCTGGCCGATCCCGCGGCCATCGTCCCCGGCCTGGAGGAGCTCTGCGGCCGCGGCCTCGAGCCGCGGCTGCTGATCAACAACGCCGGTGTCGCCTACACCGGCGATCTGGCCGCCATGCCCCTGGAGCGCTGGCAGTGGCTCCTGCAGCTCAATCTCACCAGCGTGTTCCAGGTCTGTCAGGCGCTGCTGCCCCGGCTGCGGGCCTGCGGCAACGGGCAGATCATCAATGTGAGCAGCCATGCCGCTCACAACGCTTTCCCTTCCTGGGGGGCCTACTGCGCCAGCAAGGCGGCGCTGCACTCCTTCAGCCGCTGTCTGGCGGTGGAGGAGCGTCCCCATGGCATTCGGGTGAGCACCCTCACTCTGGGTGCGGTGAATTCGACTCTCTGGGATAGCGAAACCGTCCACAGTGACTTTGATCGGCGTGCCATGCTTGACCCTGAGCAGGCGGCTGATGCCCTTCTGTTTCTGGCCCAGCAACCCGCCACCCAGGTGGTGGAAGACCTCACGCTCATGCCGGCCGCCGGCGCTCTTTGAGTTTCCTTCATGACCTCCACCCTCCCTTCCCGCTTCACCACCGGAGTTCCGGCGGCCCCCGATGCGGCTCCGCTGCCCGTGAGCCACCGCATCCGTGAGCGGCTGCGGGAAGCTGGAGTGTCCTTCCTCGCCAACGACAACATCTCCGAATATCTGGGCGAGGACGAACTCGAACAGCTGGAGATCGAGGTGGCCGGCAAGGTGCGCGATCTTCTGCGCAGCCTGGTGATCGACATCGAGAACGACCACAACACCGAGGAGACTGCAGAGCGCGTGGCGCGCATGTATCTGCATGAGGTGTTCAAGGGCCGTTATCACAGCCAGCCCAAGATCGCGAGCTTCCCGAATGTCAAGAAGCTCGATGAGATCTACACCGTGGGCCCCATCAGCGTGCGCTCCGCCTGCTCCCATCACCTGGTGCCGATCCTCGGCAACTGCTGGATCGGGATCAAGCCCGGGGAGCGCGTGATCGGCCTCTCCAAGTTCTCCCGGGTGGCGGACTGGGTGTTCTCCCGTCCCCACATCCAGGAGGAGGCCGTGATGATCCTGGCCGATGAGATCGAGAGGCTGTGTGAGCCCCAGGGCCTGGCGATTCTGGTGAAGGCGCAGCACTACTGCATGAAGTGGCGCGGGGTGAAGGAACCCCAGACCAGCATGGTGAACTCCGTGGTGCGCGGCGATTTCCGCCACGACCCCAGCCTCAAGCAGGAGTTCTTCGAACTGGTGAAGCAGCAGGAAGCCCTGCTCTCCACCTGATCTGCCCCCCGTTCAGGGAGCCGGGTTGCCCGCCCGCACCGGGCCCGTGGGCTTCGAGCCCACCCGCTGGGTGGTGCCGCCGTCGGTGCGCACCACCACCATCAGCTGATAGGCGATGTCGTTCGGCCCCGGGGTGTAGGTGGGTCCGGCAGCGCCCGTGATCTGCTCCCAGTGCAGCCGGCCCGGTGCCAGGCGGTACCAGTGGTACTGGAGCCCGTTGCCCGTGGCGGCCATGGCTCCACCCCCTTCGGCCACCAGGCTCGCCTGCAGCAGGGCGCCCACTTGGGCCTGCCCCTGCAGCACCAGCGCCTGCAGCCCCTCGATGCGTTGCTCCACCGCCCCTTCGAGCTGGAGATCGGTGCTGATCTCCCCCCGCAGGATGCGGATCTGCTGCTGGGGTGTGGCATCCAGGCCGGGAACGCACTGCAGGCTGCCGTCCACCAGCTGGCAGCCCACCAGATCCTGGGAGCGCAGGGCGGGTGCGCAGAGCCCCGTCAGCAGGCTCAGGCTGAGGGCGGTCCCCAGGGCCGGCAGGCGGCGGTCATGGGTCATGGCCTTCGAGTGCTGGATTCGCCCCCGATCCTTGCGCCTTTCCCTTCACCTGGCGCACCAGGGCCCGCACCCGTTCCAGATCCTTATCTCCGGGGGTGCGCTCCACGCCGCTGGAGGCATCGAGGCCATCGGGGCGGAGTTCCTGCAGCACCGCCTGCACGGATTCGGGGCTGATGCCCCCCGCCAGCCACCAGGGCACCGCCGGGCGGAAGCCCGCCAGCCACTCCCGCGGGATGGCGTGCCCCGTGCCCCCCAGCACCCCCGCCACCCAGGCATCGAGCAGCAGGGCATCCACGACTTCGCTGTAGGCCTCCGCCGCGGCCAGATCCTCGCGGCTGCGGATCCGCAGTGCCTTCCAGATCCGCACCTTCTCCCCCAGCCTGCGCCGCAGGCTGCGGCAGAACTCCAGGGATTCCCCGCCATGGAGCTGCACCACGCCATGGCCTTCGGCTTCGAGCTCCCCCAGCTGGCTTTCGCCGGGGTCCGCCACCACCAGCACCCCCTCGCAGCCGGGATGGGCCCGGCGTGCCGCCGCGAACAGGGCGCTGCGCTGCGGCGGCGCCAGGAAGCGCGGCGAGGAGGGCACGGCGATCACCCCGATCGCATCCACGCCGAGGGCCGCCACCGCGGCCGCCTGGCCGGGGCTCCGCAGACCGCAGATCTTCAGCAGGGGGCGGTGCATCCGGACCGGCGGGCGGTGGGCCCTTTCTAGGATCGTGAACGACCTTCCTTGGGCCCGGCCTGAGGCTCTCGATCGCGGCGGCTGTGGGTGAAGGACTGGGCAACGGCTGGGAACTCCTGCGCATCCGGGGGATTCCTCTGCGGATCCATCCCAGCTGGTTCGTGATCCTGCTGCTGGCCACCCTGGCCTTTCAGCAGCAGTTCAGCCTGGCCCTCGCTGGCCGCCAGTCCCAAGCGGCGGTGTGGGGTGTCGCCCTGGTCACGGCCCTGCTGCTGTTCGTGTCCGTGCTGCTGCACGAGCTCGGCCATGCCCTGGTGGCCCTGCGCCAGGGGGTGAAGGTGAGCAGCATCACCCTCTTCCTGCTGGGCGGTGTGGCCAGCGTGGAGCGGGAATGCTCCACCGCCCGGGGCGCCTTTCTGGTGGCGGCCGCCGGCCCGGCCGTGAGCCTCGCCCTGGCGGCGGCGCTGCTGGGCTCGCAGCACGGGGCCGCCCATCTGTCCCCCCTGCTGGGGGAGATGGTGGAGGAGCTCGGCACCCTCAACCTGGTGCTGGCCCTGTTCAACCTGCTGCCTGGCCTGCCGCTCGATGGCGGCCTGATCGTGAAGGCTGTGGTGTGGCAGTTCACCGGCAGCCAGCGGCGCGGCGTGGAGGTGGCCAATGCCTGCGGCCGCTTCCTCTCCTATCTGGCCATCGGACTGGGAGCCGTGCTGCTGCTGCGGGGCGGCGGCCTTGCGGGAGCCTGGCTGCTGCTGCTGGGCTGGTTCGGCCTGGGGGCGGCCCGCAACCAGCGCCAGATGCTGGCGCTTCAGCAGGCCCTCAAGGATCTGCGGGTGCGGGAGGCTGCCCAGCGGCGCTTCCGGGTGCTGGAGGCCTCCTCCAGCCTGCGCCAGCTCAGCCAGCTGCGGCTCTCCGAGGAGAAGGGACCCAGCGACTGGGTGCTGGTGTGCGAGCGGGGTCGCTGGTGCGGCTTCATCGACGACGCCCCCCTGCAGGCCCTGCCGGTGCAGCGCTGGGATGCCGAACGCATCGGCGACCACCTGCGCCCGCTTGCGGAGCTGCCCTCGATCGAGGAGGGAGCGCCCCTCTGGCAGGCCGCCCTGCAGCTGGAGGAGGGCCCGGTGCCGCGGCTGCTGGTGCTCAGCCCCGCCGGCCTGCCCTCCGGCACCCTGGAACGGCCGGAGCTCTGCGAAGCCGTGCTCGCCCGCCTCGGGGTGCGGCTGCCGCCACCGCTGCTGGATCTGGCCCGGCGCCAGAACACCTATCCGCTTGGCCTCGCCCTCGGTCAGGTGGCCCGCGGCATGGTGGCCTCCGGCGAGGTGAGCGTGAGCCCTTCCGTGTAGCCCGCCAGCCGGTCTGTCACCGCCGCCGCCTCCTGCCGCTGCAGCGGGAGGCAGAGCAGCCGGCCCGGGCCGCCGGGCAGATGCCGCTTCGCGCTCCGCAGCAGCTCGCGCATCAGGGGATGGCCCGGCGGCGGCAGCGGGGTATCTCCCCAGCAGGTGAGGGGGGCCGCCTCCGGTTCGGCCGCAGGCGGAGTTCCCGGAAAGATCGCCTGCCAGAGGGCCGGATCCGGGCGAAGCTGGATGGAACCGTGCTGCAGCAGTCGCCCCCGCCGCCAGAGCTGGGCGCTGCCGATCCGCTTATGGCCGGCCGCATCCACCAGATCCGCTGCCGTGGCGCTGGCGAAGCAGCTGGCGGGGCTGCGGGCCGTGGCGGCCTCCCCGCCGAAATGGAGCGGCAGATCAAGGGCTGCGAAAGCCTCCTGCAGCCAGAGGCAGGCCAGGCGGTAGGCCACCCGCCGGTCGGGGGGGGGATCGGGCCAGATCAGGGCATAGGTGAGATCGCCGCGGCCGTGCAGCACGGCGCGGCCGCCGCTGGGCCGCCGCACCACCTCGATCATCCCGGCTGCGGCCAGGGCGCTCCAGTGGGCGGGCAGGCGCCGCTGGTGGCGGCCGAGGGAGAGGGTGGGCCGCGCCCAGCCGTAGAGGCGCAGGGCCGGTTCGCCGCGATCGAGCAGCCAGTCGTCGAGGGCCATCTGCCAGGCGCCCTCCGCCAGGCTGGGAGGCAGCCAGCGCCAGGTGTGGGCATGGCTCCGGCTGCCGCTCTCCTCTTTGCTCTCCGGGCGGACGGCGGAGGGGGAGGGCCCTGCTGGATGCTGGGGGGCGTTCATGGCCTCAGGTTGCCGCCTGCATGTCCTGGGAATTCCTGGCGCTGCTGCCCCTCGGTCTGCTGGCCGGCCTGCTCTCCGGCCTGCTCGGGATCGGTGGTGGGCTGGTGTTCTCCCCCATGCTGCTGCTGGTGGGTCTGGCGCCCCACCAGGCCCTGGCCACCAGCACCCTGGCGATCGTGCCCACGACCCTGGCGGCCAGCTGGACCCACTGGCGCGCCGGCTCCCTGCCCCTGGCGGCCGCCGGTGCGATCGCCCTGGGGGCGGGCCTCAGCGCCGCCCTGTTCAGCCGGATCGGGCAGGCTCTGGCCGGCTGGCAGCTGCTGGCGCTGCAGGCCCTGCTCTACGTGCTGCTGGCCACCACGATCCGTCCCCGCGAGGAGGCCGGCCGCAGCGAGGACGCCGTTCAGCCTGCCCTGCCCGCTCTGGCGGCGGTAGGGGGAACGGCGGGTGTGGCGGGCGGCCTGCTCGGGGTGGGCGGCGGCCTGATCATGGTGCCGCTGATGGTGCGGGGCCTGCAGCTGCCGATCCGCCTGGCGATCCGGCTCAGCTCCCTGGGGGTGCTGGTGTCCTCCTCGGTGGCCTCGGTGGCCTTCCTGCAGGACGGCCGGGCCCGCCTCACGATGGCGCTGCTCCTGGGCGGCACGGCCGCCCTGGCGGCCCGCTGGTCGGCGGCTCAGCTGCACCGGGTGCCCGAGGCGCGGCTGGCCTGGATGCTGCGGGCCCTCACCCTGCTGCTGGCAGTGGACTGCACCCGCCGCGCCCTCACCCTGGCTCTGCTGGGCTAGGGGACGCCTCCGCGGCCGGCAGGGCATCCCAGAAGCCGGGATCGAGCTCGAAGCCCAGCACCGCCGCCATCTGGCCGAGGCCCTGACGGCAGGGCACGCCGGCGGCACGGGCCCATTCATCGAGCAGAAAGAGCCGGTGGGTGATCCACAGCTCGAGGCTCTCGGGCGCGAAGCGGATGCCCTCGCTGCGGCTGAAGCCGTGGGGCAGGAGCATCGCCACATGGCGGGTGAGCTCACCGCTGCTGCGCTCCAGCAGCAGGGGCAGCCAGGGGCAGGCGGCATCGGCCCGGAGGGTCCACAGACGCAGTTCCGGGATCTCGGAGAGTTCGCGAGGGTCGTCCGCTTCCCGCGGCCAGTCGTAGGAGAGCCGCAGCAGGCCGGCATCGGCGAGCAGCTCCGGGGTGCTGCGCTGCCGCCAGGGGGCCAGGGGGGCCAGGTCGAGCTGGCGGATGCAGGCGGCGGGAATCCGCACGGCCGGGGGCTCTGCGGCGGGGGGTGTGGCCATCAAGAGCTGTGACAGCGCGGCTGGGAAGGCTGGACCGTAGCGAGCCGGCGGCAAAGAATGGTGCCGATTCCATTCCTGCTCACCCAACCATGGTGTCAACCCTGAACCAGGCTGAAATCCTGATCGCCCTGGTGGTGGCCGCCCACGCCGGCGTTCTCGCCGTGCGTCTCTGCTTCAGCCTCTACAAGGCCTGATTCCCGCAGATTCCCGTTGCAGCGGGATTGGCACCGTCTCATCGGCCTGCTAGAAGCGGCCAGACTCTTCGGGCCCTGAACCCCTGATGCCGGTGCCCCCTTCCCGATCCGAGCGGCCCCTCTCCGGGGCCTCCTCCCCTTCGGCGACCCGTCCGCGGCGCACCTCCCCCCTGCGGGCGGTTCCTTCGGCTGTGGCTGCTGGAGCTTCCGCCTCCGTGGCCACCTTCCCCGCGCCGGTGATGCCCGCGGCGGCAGCCCCTTCCCTCACCGAGGAGCAGAAGCGCACCCTCTGCAGCGTGATCGGGCTGATGGTGAAGATCAGCCTCGTCTCCGTGGTGGGGGTGAGTCTGGTGCGGCTGGCCGGTGCCTACCAGGAGCGCATGGATCGCCAGGGCGAACTCTCGGCGGTTCTCGACATCGAAGCCGCCAAACTGCAGCGGGCCCGCGAGCGCTTCGATCAGCTCTTCAGCGTGGAGGGGGAACAGCGGCTGCTGCGGGAGCAGGATCAGTGGATCGCCCCCAATCGTCTGCGGATCGTGTGGCAGAGCCCCGACGCGTTTCCGTCTGTTGAGCAGTCTTCGGCACCCCGTCCTTCCGCCAAGCCGGTTCCGTAGGTTGTCAGGCGCTTGCGCGCCCGCACGATGGCCTCCCCCGCCGCCTCTCCCGGAACGGTTCTGATCACCGGCACCACCTCGGGAGTCGGCCTCAACGCCGTCAAGGCGCTCATCGACCGGGGCTGGACCGTCGTGACCGCCAACCGCGATCCGGTGAAGGCCGCCGCTGCCACCGAGTCCCTCGGCATTCCCGCAGAGCGACTGCACCACCTCCGCATGGATCTGGGGGACCTCGAGAGCGTGCGGGTGGGGGTGGAAACCCTGGTGGCCTCCCTGGGCCGCCCGCTCGATGCCCTGGTGGTGAATGCGGCGGTCTACAAGCCGCGGCTCAAGCAGCCGGAACGCTCGCCGCAGGGCTACGAGCTCTCGATGGCCACCAACCACCTGGGCCATTTCCTGCTGATTCAGCTTCTGCTCGACGACATCAGCCGCTCCACCCACCCTTCCCGGCGGGTGGTGATCCTCGGCACCGTCACCGCCAACTCCAAGGAACTGGGCGGCAAGATTCCGATTCCCGCTCCGGCGGATTTGGGCGATCTCTCCGGCTTCGAGGCGGGCTTCCAGGCGCCGATCGCCATGGCCAACGCCAAGCCCTTCAAGCCCGGCAAGGCCTACAAGGACAGCAAGCTGTGCAACATGATCACCACGCAGGAACTGCACCGCCGCCTGCATGATTCCAGCGGCATCGTGTTCAGTTCCCTCTATCCGGGCTGCGTGGCCGATACGCCGCTGTTCCGGAACACGCCGCGCATCTTCCAGAAGGTGTTCCCCTGGTTCCAGAAGAACATCACGGGCGGCTATGTGAGCCAGGCCCTCGCCGGTGAACGGGTGGCACAGGTGGTGGCCGATCCGGAGTTCGCCGTGTCGGGCGTGCACTGGAGCTGGGGGAACCGCCAGAAGAAGGGGGGCAAGCAGTTCAGCCAGGAACTCTCCGACAAGGCGAGCAATCCGGAGACGGCCCGCCGCATGTGGGATTACTCCATGAAGCTGGTGGGCCTGGCATGAAGCTGCTGGGCCTGGCCTGAGGGATCAGTCGAAGCCGAGAAGGTCGAAGATCTCCCGATCCTTGAGCGACTCGGCGTCGAGCGGTTCCACCGCCTCGAGCATGCGCCGGGCCAGCTCAAGGTATTCGTTCTGCACGGCCTCCACCTCCGGGGTGGGCTCCATCTCGAAGATGGTGCACTTCTTCAGCCGGGAGCGGCGGATCGCATCGAGATCGGGAAAGTGGGCCATGGTCTTCATGCCCACCCGATCGTTGAAGCGATCGATCTGATCGGTGTCCTTGCAGCGGTTGGCCACCACACCGCCGAGGCGCACCTTGTAGTTCTTGGCCTTGGCCTGGATCGCGGCGATGATCCGGTTCATCGCGAAGATCGAGTCGAAGTCGTTCGCCGTCACGATCAGGCAGTAGTGGGCGTGCTGCAGCGGTGCGGCGAAACCGCCGCACACCACATCGCCGAGCACATCGAAGATCACCACGTCGGTGTCCTCGAGCAGGTGGTGCTCCTTGAGCAGCTTCACCGTCTGGCCGGTCACGTAGCCGCCGCAGCCGGTGCCCGCCGGCGGCCCGCCGGATTCCACGCACTGGACGCCGTTGAAGCCCTCGAACACGAAATCTTCGGGCCTGAGCTCTTCGGTGTGAAAATCAACGGTTTCGAGAATATCAATCACCGTCGGCACCATCTTCTTGGTGAGGGTGAAGGTGCTGTCGTGTTTCGGGTCGCAGCCGATCTGCAGCACCCGTTTGCCCAGCTTCGAGAACGCGGCCGAGAGATTCGAGGAGGTGGTGGATTTGCCGATGCCGCCCTTGCCGTACACCGCGATCACAAGCGCCCCCTCTTCGATTCGCAGGCCTGGGTCCTGGTGGACCTGCACACTGCCCTCGCCGTCCTGGTGGACCCGGCTGGAGGGTTGGGCAAGGGTGGTGGTCATGGGTGGGGATTCCTGAAGTCTTCGGCGGCCCCCGCCCCCGTTCGGCCGCGGCGTGCGACGCGGAGAGGGAACGGAAGGGCAGGGGTAGCCATTTCCATCCAAGGGCAGCGCCTTCGTGCTGCCAGCCTGTGCTGTGCAAAGCGAAACATCGCCGATGGGCAGATGCGCACAACCACCAGGATTCGCTCCTCTGGGCATGATTCAACCGCCCCAGGTGTTGAGCATTTCTGCTCAGTCATGCCCCGTGTTTCGTGCCTGCTTCAGCGGCTGAAGCGGGCCTTGGCTTCGTAGAGCGTTTCCGCGTCGATCCGATCGAGGCCCCGCTCCCGGGCGAAGTTCTCGGTGTTCCGCCGGGCCTTGCCCCGCACGAAGAAGGGGATCTTCGCCAGTTCTGCCTCTCCGTCGTCGGTCCAGGCCGGCCCTGCGGCGAGGCTCTCCGGGGTGAGGGCTTCGGCCACCACCGCCTCCGCCGCGGACGTTTCCGCCCTGGGGGGAGCCGGGTTGGTGGGAGACGCCGCCGGCGCGTGGCCGAGGTGGCTGCGGTGGCCTTCGGTGAACTCGAAATCGTGGCGGAACATCGTGATCAGATGTTCCTCCAGGCCCATCATCAGCGGGTGCACCCAGGTGTCGAAGACCACGTTCGCCCCCTCCCATCCCATCTGGGGGCTGTAGCGGGCCGGCACATCCTGCACGTGCAGCGGCGTGCTGATCACCGCGCAGGGCAGGCCCAGCCGCTTGGCGCTGTGGCGCTCCATCTGGGTGCCGAGCACCAGCTCCGGTGCCGCCTCCGCCATGGCCCGCTCCACGGCGAGGTAGTCGTCGGTGATCAGGGCCTCAAGCCCCAGTTCCGCGGCGGCGGCCCTCACCTCCCGGGCCTGTTCCCGGCTGTAGCTGCCGAGCCCCACCACTTCGAAGCCGAGCTCCTGGCGGGCGATCCGGGCCGCGGCGAGGGCATGGGTGGCATCCCCGAAGATGAACACCCGCTTGCCGGTGAGATAGGTGGAATCCACCGAGCGGGAATACCAGGGCAGGCGCGAGCGGGCCTCCGCCTCCGCTGCGGCATCGGGAAGATCGAGGCCGAGCACGCTGTGCACCTCCCGCAGGAAGTCGGCGGTGGCTCCGATGCCGATCGGCACGGTCTGCACCACCGGCATGCCGAAGTTGCGCTCCAGCCAGCGGCACACCGGTGCCGCCACCTCCGGATAGAGGCACACGTTCGCGTCCGCCGTGGGAATCCGCTGCAGATCCGCGGGGCGCGCGCCGAGGGGGGCCACCACCGCGGTGTCGATGCCGTGGCTGTTGAGCAGCAGGCAGATCTCCCGCACGTCGTCGCGGCAGCGGAAGCCCAGCAGGGTGGGGCCCAGCAGGTTCACCCGGGGCCGCCGCCCCTCCTGGCGCCAGCGGCCGGGATCCGGTTTCGCCGTGCCGGGCGGCGCCACCTGGGCTTTCAGCAGGCTCCGCACCAGCTGATGGAAGGTTTCCGCCGCCCCCCAGTTCTCCTTCTTGGAGTAGGCCGGCAGCTCCAGGCTCACCACCGGGGTGCCGCCCAGGTCCATGCCTCCCGCCAGGGCCCCAGGCTGGTCCTGGATCAGCTCGGCGGTGCAGCTTTCCCCCACCAGCAGGGCTTCGGGCCGGAAGCGTTCCACCGCTTCTGCGATCGAGCGCTTCACCAGCTCCGCCGTGTCCCCCCCGAGGTCGCGGGCCTGGAAGGTGGTGTAGGTCACAGGGGGGCGCCGGTCGCGCCGCTCGATCATCGTGAACAGAAGATCGGCGTAGGTGTCCCCCTGGGGGGCATGGAGCACGTAGTGCACGCCCTCCATCGAGGCGGCGATCCGCATCGCCCCCACGTGCGGCGGTCCTTCGTAGGTCCAGAGGGTGAGTTCCACGGGGGTCGGGCGGGCGAGGGGGAAAGGGAAGAAGGAACAGACGGGGAAGCTGGATCCGCGCTCAGGGGAGCGGCGCCGGGCCGCTGGGGAACTGCAGGCCGCTGCGGCGCCGCAGCGGCCGGGAGAAGAGCTCGGCCAGATCGCCCGCCTGGTCCATGCCGTGGATCGGGCTGAACACCAGCTCGATCGACCACTTGGTGGCGATGCCCTCGGCCTCGAGCGGATTGGCCAGGCCCAGCCCGCAGACCACCAGATCCGGCCGGGCCGCGCGCACCCGCTCCAGCTGGCGCTCCACGTCCTGGCCCTCGGTGATGCGGGTGTCCGGCGGCAGCAGGGCCAGCTCGGGCCCCAGGAGGGTGCGATCCAGATAGGGCGTGCCCACCTCCACCAGCTCCATGCCGCATTCCCGCTGCAGGAACCGGGCCAGGGAGAGCTCCAGCTGGGAATCGGGCAGCAGGAACAGCCGCTTGCCCTCCAGCACCTCCCGATGGGGAGCGACCGCCCGGCGTCCCCGCTCCTGCAGGGGGGCCAGCACCGCCTCCTGGGTGGCCGCGGGCACGGAGCAGGCCGTGGCCGCCGCGGCCATCCAGGCATGACTCCCCTCCACGCCGAAGGGGTAGGGCGCCGGGATCAGCCGGGCGCCCCGGGCCTGCAGGGCCCGGGCGGTGGCACTGAGGAAGGGCTGGGCCAGCAGCACCCGGGTGCCCCGGCCCACCGGCGGCAGCTCGCTGGAGCGCCGCGGCGGCAGGCTGCGGATCGTGCCGACGCCGAGGCGGCCGAACAGATCGAGCAGGCGATCCTCCACCGGATCGGCGAGGGTGCCCACGATCAGCAGCTGTTCCTCGTCGCTGGCGGGCATCAGCGGCTCCATCGCCAGCAGGGCCTGGTCCTCCCCCTGGGTGAAGGTGGTCTCGATGCCGCTGCCGCTGTAATTCAGCACCCGCACCCGGCCGGCCAGCTGGGTGTTGAGGCGTTCGGCCGCCTTGCCCAGGTCCAGCTTGATCACCTCGCTCGGGCAGGAGCCCACCAGGAAGAGGGTGCGGATCTCGGGGCGGCGCTCCAGCAGGTCGCGTACCAGCCGGTCGAGTTCCTCATTGGCATCGGCCAGACCGGCCAGGTCCCGCTCCCCCAGGATCGCGGTGCCGAAGCGCGGTTCCGCGAAGATCATCACGCCGGCGGCGCTCTGGATCAGGTGGGCGCAGGTGCGCGAGCCCACCACCAGGAAGAAGGCGTCCGGCATGCGGCGGTGCAGCCACACGATCGAGGTGAGCCCGCAGAACACCTCCCGCTGGCCGTTCTCCCGCTCGATGCGGGCCGGGGGGCTTCCCGCGGGGGTTCCCTCGGCTCCGCCGGTGGGTTCCCGGGTGCTGCTGGCGGCTACCCAGGTTGCGGCAGTGCCCATCGGCGAGGGCCTCCTCGTGATCGTCCCCTCAGGCCTAGCGGCGGCCGGCCGGCCTGGCGCCGCTGCCGACAGATCTCTTCGGGATCAGCGGACGGTGGTCGATTCAGAGCCGGCGGCGGAAGGAGGAGCCGAAACCATCCTGGAAGCCTCCCCCGGATCCGCGGCCGTCGCGCTCACCCTCGATCCGGCTGAGGGTCCACACATTGCGGCTGAGCCGGCGGGCCCGCAGGTTGCCCCGCTCCACCACCTCTCCGCCGGGGCGCGCCCCGAGCAGCAGGCTCACCTCGGCCGTGCTCAGGGGGGCACCGGTGTTCAGAGCCAGGGCGGTGAGCTCCAGCCGCTCGCGCAGCTGCTGCCGGGCAGCGCCCTCGCTCTCGCCGCCGGCCGCCTCCCAGGCGGGGCTCCATTCCTCCCGCTCGAGGCTGATGCGCTGCAGCAGGCCGAGCCCGAGGCAGGCCAGGGCCTGCTCCGGCGCCAGGCCCTGGGCCAGGGCCTGGTTCATCCACTCCGGCATGGGCTGGCTCGCCATCGGAGTCACGGGAATCGCTGCGTGGCCGGACGGTACCGACTCCCGCCCGGCCGACCTGTTCCCAGCGAGACGATCGAATGATCAGGGTCGGTGATGGGTGCCACAAGCAGCGCCCATCGATCGGCCGCGCCGGGCGGCTTCCGCCGGGGCGGAGCGAGCAGGGAGGAAGGATAGGATCGCCGGGCTTCCCCAGTCCTTTGCTGTCACCGGAGTTCCTCCTGAGGGGGCGACTTCTGATCGGCGGCATGTCAGCCGTGAGGTGATCGCCCATAGATGGAGCGTGCCCGTTCCCGATCGACTCTGCGGGCGCCGTCGCGCTCCGAGCTGCGGGCGGGCGAGGGTGCGGCTTCCGGGTTCACGGAGAGGCGTGAGGGCCCCCGCATCACAGGCACCGAGGTGCGGCCCGACAGCGCCGGCGCCAGCTGCGTGATCACCACCGACAGCGAGGGTCGGCGGCTTGCGAACCAGTCGAGCCACGTGCAGTCGATCGAGCTGCGCACCTATGTGTTCCTGGATTCGCTCCAGCCCCAGCTCGCCGCCTACATGGGCACGGTGTCCCAGGGCTTCCTGCCGATCCCCGGGGATGCCTGCCTCTGGCTGGAGGTCTCCCCCGGAATGGCGGTGCACCGGGTCACCGACATCGCCCTCAAGGCCAGCACCGTGCGCCTCGGCCAGATGGTGGTGGAGCGGGCCTTCGGCTCCCTGGCGCTGTACCACCGGGACCAGAGCAATGTGCTCCACTCCGGCGATGTGGTGCTGGAGGCGATCGGCAGCCGGGTCGAGTACCGCAGCCGCTGCGACGTGACCTGGACCGAGATCATCCGGGCGATCACCCCGGACCACGCGGTGCTGATCAACCGGCAGAACCGCCGCGGTTCGATGATCCAGGCCGGCATGAGCATGTTCATCCTCGAGACCGAGCCGGCCGGCTACGTGCTGATCGCCGCCAACGAGGCCGAGAAGGCATCGAACATCACCGTGGTGGACGTGAAGGCCGTCGGCGCCTTCGGTCGTCTCACCCTGGCGGGCCGGGAGGGGGACGTGGAGGAGGCCGCCGCCGCCGCCATGCGCGCCGTGGCCCACATCAACGACACCGCCCGCTGAGCCCTCTCTTCACCCCCTGGGGTGCGGCTCAGGCGGCGTGGACGCCGAGGTGCCCCAGCAGGGCAGGGGCGATCAGCCGGGCCGCCTTGCCGCGGCTGCCGAGCTTCTCCCGCAGGTGCCGCGGCAACTGGGCGTAGCTGCAGCCCGCCTCCCGCACCCAGAAGATCGGGTCGTAGCCCCCGCCGTGGCCCTGGGCCGCGGTGAGGATCTCACCGCGGCAGATCCCCACGCTCCGCTCCACCACCCGGCCATCGGGACCGGCGAGCACCATGGCGCTGTTGAAGCTGGCGCTGCGGTAGGGGGTGTTTCCCAGCTCGTGCAGCAGCCGGTGGATCCGCTCCCGGTCGGTGGGGGCGTAGCGGGCAGAGTAGAGGCCGGGGGCGCCGCCGAGGGCGTCCACCTCCAGCCCGGAGTCGTCCGCCAGGGTCCAGCAGCCGGTGCGCTGGGCCGCGGCGATGGCCTTGAGGGCCGCGTTCTCGGCGTAGGTGCTTCCCGTTTCCTCCACGTCCAGGTCACCAGGCTGCTGACGCACCTCCAGATCCACGGCGTGGAGCATGGCGGTGATCTCCTCCACCTTGTGGGGATTGCCACTGGCGATCACCAGCACGGGGAGGGGGCGGGCAGGGGCTCCGGTCAACACAGGGCAGGGAAGTGGCGTTCCAGCCGGACGGGTAGACCGGTGTGGACGGCCGCCATTGTGCTGCAGCGGGGCCGGAGCGAAGCCGGGACCCCTGGGCTGCCGCAACGGGCCTGCATCAGAGGGGAAGGGGGCGCAGGGACTGGGCGTTGGCAGAACGGGCGAGGGGACGAACGGCCGGAGCCGGCAGGGTGCGGGGCTGAACATTCCACCCCCCGGAGATCCCCAGGGGTGCACCTCTGGCCGGGACGCTAGGGAGTCCGCCGCCGGGCGGCCAGGGGGGAGACGATCCGCTTGAGGACTCCCTGACGTGGAGCCCTCCGGCAGCGCCCGCGGCCCCGCTGCGTACGCTGCGGCTTCCCCGAGAACGGCCTGGTCATGGAATCCGGACTGGTGCTGCAGAACCTGCTGTCCCCGCCGGTTCTGTTCTTCTTTCTCGGGATGCTGGCGGTGCTGCTCGGCTCCGACCTGGAGATCCCGGCGCCCCTGCCGAAGCTGTTCTCCCTCTATCTGCTGCTGGCGATCGGATTCAAGGGGGGGATGGAGCTGCAGCACAGCGGCCTCGGCCAGCAGGTGCTGCTTACGATCGCGGCGGCGGTGCTGATGTCGATGCTGGTGCCGATCACCAGTTTCCTGGTGCTGCGCAGCCGGCTCGATTCGTATAACGCTGCGGCGGTGGCGGCGGCCTACGGCTCGATCAGCGCGGTGACCTTCATCACCGCCGAGGGTTTCCTCAATGTGCTGGATGTGAGCTTCGACGGCTTCATGGTGGCCGCCCTGGCCCTGATGGAGTCTCCGGCCATCATCGTGGGCCTGCTGCTGGTGAAGCTGGCGGCGGCTCCCGCGGCGGGCAGCCGCGGCGCCATCGGCTGGTCCACCCTGCTGCGGGAAGCCTTTCTGAACGGTTCGGTGTTCCTGTTGATCGGCAGTCTGCTGATCGGCTTTCTGGTGGCGGCCTACAGCCCGGCCGGGCTGGAGAAGATGGATCCCTTCACCGACAAGCTCTTCTACGGCGCCCTCAGTTTCTTCCTGCTCGACATGGGCATCGTCTCGGCCCAGCGGCTGCAGGATCTGCGCCGGGCGGGGCCTTTCCTGATCGGCTTCGCGGTGCTCGCTCCCCTGGTGCATGCCGGTGTCGGCCTGGTGCTGGCCCGCCTGCTTTCGTTGCCCCAGGGAGATGCCCTGCTGTTCATGGTTCTCTGCGCCAGCGCCTCCTACATCGCCGTGCCGGCGGCGATGCGCATGACCGTGCCCCAGGCCAATCCGAGCCTCTACATCTCGACGGCCCTGGGGGTCACCTTCCCCTTCAACATCGTGGTGGGGATTCCGCTCTACATGGCCCTGGTGGATCGCTGGATCCCGGCCACCCCCGGCTAGGACGGGCGAACCGGGGCCACCCGCCGCCGGATGAGGCCGCACTGCCGATGAACTGCCGATGAAACGTCTCGATCTGCTGCTGGGGGACCGGGAGCTGGGTGCGATCTGCGAGGCCCTGCGGGGCGCCGGCGCCCCCGGGTATTCGGTGCTGCGCCATGTCACCGGCACCGGGCGGGGCGGCGAGGTGCAGGAGTCGATGGAGCTGAGCGGCTACGGCGCCAATGCCCACGTGATCGTGTTCTGCGAGCCGGAGGTGCTCGAGCGGATCCGCGCTGCCCTGCGTCCCCTGCTCGAGTACTACGGCGGGGTGGGCTTCGTCTCCGACGCCGAGCCCCTCTGAGTTCGAGCCCTTCTGCGCACGAGCCTTCTGAGGCCTTCTCAGCGGCTGAAAGGCGTCCAGCACAGGGATCTGGGCGGGGCCGACATAGGAGCGGCTGGCCGATTACGGGTGACTCGCCAAGCAATGCCTAACGAATTATGAGGCTTGCATCAGCTGTGCTTATCAATGAGCTTCGAATTGGTGATGGCGCCGGGGCCCAGAACGCTTGACGGGGGTGATGGCTGGCGACCATGGTTGCCTGCGAACATTCCACCCCCTCCTTCAGGAGCAGGTAATGGCTAACGAAACCATGGGCATCGCCCTCGGCATGATCGAGACCCGTGGCCTGGTGCCGGCGATCGAAGCCGCCGACGCCATGACCAAGGCGGCTGAAGTGCGCCTGATCGGTCGCGAGTTCGTGGGCGGCGGTTACGTGACCGTGCTGGTCCGTGGTGAAACCGGTGCTGTGAACGCTGCCGTCCGCGCCGGTGCCGACGCCTGTGAGCGCGTGGGTGACGGCCTGGTGGCCGCCCACATCATTGCCCGCCCCCACCGCGAGGTGGAGCCTGCCCTGGGCAACGGCAACTTCGTCGGTTCGAAGGACTGAGCGGCCTGGCGCTGAGGCGCCGACCCTCTGACCTTTCCCTACCCGACCCAACCGGAGATCCCCCATGAGCAAGAAGTACGACGCCGGGGTCAAGGAGTACCGCGACACGTATTGGACTCCTGATTACGTCCCCCTCGACACCGACCTGCTGGCCTGCTTCAAGT
>JBMLOS010000169.1:0-6070 GCA_049242845.1 Prochlorococcaceae cyanobacterium | reverse complement strand
CTCATAGAGCCAGGTGAAGCCTTCACTCTTGGGAATGATCTCGAAGCACTCGCCGTCGATGAACACATGGTGATAGATCGGCCGGCCGGCCACGGCGAAAATGCCGTTCACCAGGAAGTTCATGGCATCGGGAACACCCTTGAAGCCGCCTTCGTCGTAGATGTCGCTCATCTCGAAGAACACCGGCGCCATCACCTCCCAGAAGAGGCCGAGGTTGGCGTAGTAGCTCATCTTCTTCACCTGTTCCATGAACATCTCAGGGAACAGGCGATACAGACCCAGCATCAGCGGGTTGCGGCGGAAGTAGGCCTTGATCGCCCGGTCTGCGTTTGCCCGATAGGCGTCGCTGTCGAGATAGTCGTAGAACCGGCCTCCCATGCCCTGGTGCCAGAGCATGGCCTCCATGCAGGCCTCGGCAAACTCCATGTTCACCCGGTCGTGCCAGAGGTGATGAAGCAGCTTCGGCATCTTGCCGGCTTCGCCCTTCTCCATGAACTCCAGGAGTTCGGGATGGGCCTTTTCGCCGCCGCGCCAGATCCTGAGCTTCGACTGATCGCCAGAATAGGAATTTGGGCGATCGAGATACTCCTGGCTGATGAAGTACTTGAAGGCGGGCAGGGGATCGAGAAATACCTGCTCGGCGATGTAGAGCAGATCCCGCCAGTAGAAATCCATCGGCACGGCATAGGCCTTGTAGATGCCGATGATCTGCATCAGATTTTCCGGCGTGTCCGGCAGCATCGAGCCGCCTGCTTCCAGCCGATGAATCACCTCCGCCCAGCGGTGCTGGGACGGGGGGATCAGCGGGGTCTTGGTCTCCGGAGCGGCGGTGGCGGTGGGGGGAGTCATGACGGCAGAACCTCCAGGGGGCTGACGGCGGCGAGGACGGGGGAGGACGGGGCGCTGCTCACCAGCGCAGGCCCCTGGGCGAGCAGGAAGGGTTGCTCCCGCAGGGCCAGGGCAGCGGTTTCGGTTTCACTCCAGCCGGTGAGTGCGGTGGGCCAGAGGCCGGCTCCCAGCACCAGCAGGCTGAGCAGCATGGCTGGAGCCCGCTCGCCCCAGCGGGTCGATTGCCAGTCGGCGCGGGCGTTGTCGAGCCGCCCGAATCCCACGCGGTTGAACAGCCGCACGGCATAGACGGCCGTGAAACCGGAGGCCACCAGGCTCACCAGGGTGGTCCTGGGGAAAGCGGTCCAGCTGCCCTCGAACACCATCAGCTCGGCCGGGAATCCAGCCAAGCCAGGGATCCCGGCGGCGGCCATCATGGCCAGCAGCATCATGCCCATGGTGAAGGGCAGGCCCCGCAGGGGGTTCATCAGGCCGGAGAGTTCCGGGATCGCGGTGGTGCCGGTTTTCCTTTCGATCAGGCCCACGCAGCAGAACAGCAGGGCCACGATCAGGCCATGGGCAAGGATCTGGGCCATGGCTCCCTGCAGGCTCAGGGGCGTGGCGGCCGCCAGGGCCAGGACCAGCAGGCCCATGTGGCCGAGGGAGCCATAGGCCATCAGACGGCGGATGTCCGTCTGGGCGATGGCGTTGAGGGCGCCGTACACGGCGGTGGCGGCACCGGCCACGGCGATCAGCGGCGACCACTGGGCCCAGCAGTCCGGCAGGAAGCCCACGCCGAAGCGCAGCAGCCCGTAGGCGCCGAGCTTCGACACCACTCCGCCGAGCAGCATCACCACCGGCGTGGGGGCCTCGGCATAGGTGAGGGGCTGCCAGCCATGGATGGGGAAGACCGGCAGCTTGAGGCCGAAGCCCAGCAGCAGCAGCCCCAGAATCCAGGCGGAGGCGGCAGGGCTGAGGTCGGCGTTGGCCAGGTCATCGAACCCGAAGCTGAAACCGTTGCCGTTCAGCCAGCCGAAGGCCAGGATCGCCGCCAGCAGGCTCAGGCCCGACACGGCCCCGAAGAGGAGGTAGCGAATCGCGGCGCCGGCCCGGCGCTGCCCCCCCCAGATCGCCACCAGCAGGGTGGTGGGGATCAGCACCAGCTCGAAGGCCAGCACGAACAGCAGGGCGTTGCGGGCTAGGAAGGCGCCCACCACGCCCAGGTTGGTGGCCAGCATCAGGGCGAAGTAGAGCCTTGGCCGGCCCTGATCCGGCGGTGCCGCCAGGATCGCCAGGGTGGTGACCAAGGCTGCGAGCACCACCAGCGGAAGCGAGAGGCCGTCGAGGCCCAGATCCAGCACGAGGCCGATCTGGGGGAGCCAGGCCTGGTGCCACTCACTCGGGGGCCGGCCGCAGCCCAGCAGGGCCACGGCCAGCTGCAGGGCGACAGCGCCCGCGGCGACACTGCGCACCCGGATGGGGCGGTCTTCAGGTAGGAGGAAAAGGAGCAGCCCTGCGCTCAGCGGCAGAACCAGCAACAGAAGCAGCGGCAGCGGTCCCATCAGCGGAACGAGTGAAGGAGGTTGGTGGGGGAGGCGGTGAGCAGCCAGATGGCCATCAGCACCACGCCGAGCACGAGGCTGAGGGCGTAGGCCTGGGAGCGGCCCGAGGTGGTGAGGCTGAGCCGGCGGGCACCCTCGAGGGCCACTCCACCGGTGGCACCGCTGAATCCATCGATCAGGCGGCGGTCGGCCCAGGCACTGAGCCGGGCGAGATTCACCACCAGGCCCACCACGGTGCGGTGATAGAAGCGCTCGGTCTGCATGTCATGGGCCAGCCAGTCCTGCAGTCCGCCCAGGCCGGCCGGCAGATGGGCCAGGGGGTGGGGCCGCAGGTAGAAGAGGGCCGAGAGGCCTCCGCCCACGAGGGTGGAGAGCAGCAGCGGCACCCCCATCGGCCCCCAGCCGGGCAGGGGCGAAAGGGCGAACACCTGGTTGATCACCAGCAGCTGGGGCATGTGCAGCACCAGACCCATCAGCAGGAAGGCGGGCAGGGCCATCAGCCAGAGCACCTCGGGGGAGCGGGTGGTGAACGGGGAGGGCCGCCCGCCCCAGATCAGGCCGAACACCCGGATCAGGCCGGCACTCAGCAGGGCGTTCGTGATCAGCACCAGGGCAGTGAGCAGCCAGGGGCTGGGGCTGGCGGCGGTGAGTTCCAGCAGTTCCTGCTGGGCGGCGAATCCACCGAAGGGAGGCAGACCCATCAGACCGGCGGCACCCGTAAGGAAAGCCAGGCCCATGAGCGGCCGCTTGCTCCAGAGACCGCCGAGCTGGGTGAGGTCCTGGGTGATGTTGGTGAGCACGATTGCGCCGATCGACATCAGCATCAACGCCATCGGCAGCGGATACACGAGCATCAGGTGATCGGCCACCTCGATGCCGCCGAGGCCCACGGCCACGAACAGCAGTCCGAGCCAGCTGCTCACCAGGAAGGAGAGGGCTCGCTTGATGTCGATCTGTGCCAGGGCGATCAGCGAGGCCACCACGGCCGTGGTGCCCCCCACGATCACCAGCACGGTCTGCACCACCGGGCTGAGCACGATCAGGGGCTCCAGCCGGAGCACCACCCAGGCACCGCCCACCACCACCACCGAGTTGCGCAGCACCGTGGAGGGCAGGGGGCTCTCCATGGCTTCATCGAGCCAGAGATGGAGAGGGATCTGGGCGCACTTGCCCATCGGGCCGGCGATCAGGGCCAGCAGGATCAGGGTGAGGGTGGGGGGCAGGGGAGCGCCGTTGTTGGTGAGGTCGGCGGCCCAGGCCTGCAGTTCATGGAAGTTCCAGGTGCCGCTGAGGGGCAGCAGGGCGATCACCCCGGCCAGGAGGATGAGGTCTCCGATCCGCTTGGTGAGGAAGGCATCCCGGGCCCCCTTCACCACCAGGGGCTGGTTGTACCAGGTGCCCACGATCAGGTAGGTGCCGAGCGTGAGCAGCTCCAGAATCACGTAGCTGAAGAACAGCGAATCGGTGAGCACCAGGGCGCACAGACCTGCCTCGAAGAAGCTGAGCGAACCGAAGAAACGCGGCCAGCCCCAATCCATCTCGAGGTAGCCGATCGAATAGATCTGCACCAGCACATGCAATCCTGTGATCACGGTCATCGCGATCAGGGAAGGCTCGGTGATCAGTCCATCGATCCCCACATGCAGCCCGGCGGTGGAGAGCCAGGTCCAGCCGAAGGTGATGGGGCGATAGATGGCGGCATCCCCTGCCTGGGAGTTGGTGTGCAGCACCAGCAGGGCGAGGAGACTGTGGCAGAAGGCCACGGTCACCATGGTGAGGTTGAGATAGCCGCAGGGCCGTGGACCGCTGCGCCAGATCAGGCCCGGCGACCACAGAAACGAGAGCAGGGCCGCCAGCAGTGGGTAGAGCGGAACCAGCCAGGCCGTCTCCAGGAAGAAGGCCGAAATCGAGGGAGCATCCACAGGAAGATCGAACGGGGGAGAAAGTCGGTGGCGACCGGTCACGGGAGGTGCGGCGGCCCGGACCGGTGAATCAGCCGGAACGAGGTGGAGGAGGAGAAACGCTCCTGCTCCGCTGAGGGGCGGTCAATCGGTGGAAATCTTCATTCGGGCTGGTGGAGCATGTACCGCCGGGGAGGAATGGCCGCAGATGCTAGGCCCAGAAACGCAGTTGTGGTCTGATTCCGGAGCAGAAAACCCTATGGGAGCCGCAAGGATTCGTTATCGACGTCCTTCTGTCCCGGGCTGTGCTCCGGGCCGGCTCCCACCGGGGTGGCTCACACCGCGGCGGCGGCCGAGAGCAGACTGGGGAGAATCCTGGGCCTGCGGCCGCCTTCCTTGCCCTGTCCCTCCTGTGGCTGTCGTGTGGCGTCCCGGCAGGGCGGGGAGAGGGGCGGCCCCCGTGCCCCCCTGGTCTGCGCTGACTGCGGCCGGCCTCTGGAGTCCCCCGGGGCCAGGGAGTCCAGGCCGATCGCCTGGCGCGATGGGTTGCTGCTGGCCCTCATCGCTGCCCTGGCGGGAGTGTCGCTCAGCCTGATCTGGCTGGTGGATCAGCTCGATCAGCCGCGGCTCGGCAAACCCGTCCTCTCCGAGGAGCGCCCTCCCGCCGAAGGCGAGTGAGGCGGGAGGGCAGCCGGCCGGCCTGCACGCGAAAGGTCGGAGGCATTCCCTTGATGGTTCAGGAAAGGGGGGTTGGAGCCCTTGCTTTCCATGAGGCCGAAGTTCTCCGCGGCCTCAGCAGCGATCCCCCTACGATCCCGGGACTCAAACCGCCGGCAGGGGAAGGCTCCAGCAGGCGGGCTTCGCTGCCGGCATGGATTTCCACCTCCTCAGTCAGTCCTCCCTGTTCGGTTTCGGAATCGCCTTCAGCCCTCTCCATATCGGTGTGGTCACCCTGCTGCTGCTGGGGCCCTCGCCCCTGCGCCGATCCTTCGCCTACGTGAGCGGCTGGACGGTGGCCAATCTCATCGCCACGGTGCTGCTGGTTCTGCTGGGATCGGGTTTCGCCTTCAGCCTCTCCTATGGCCCCAGGGAGCAGGTGCTGATCGATCTGCTCGGGGCTGGAGGTCTGCTCACGCTCGGCCTCTATCAGCTCACACCGCAGGCCCACTTCGGTGGGGAAGGAATGGCGATGAAGCTGATGAATCAGCTGCCTGGATTCTCTCTGCCCATGCTGGTTCTGATCGGTGCCTCCGGTGCCTTGCTCACACCCGAAAACCTGGTGTTCTATCTCAAGCAGGCCGGCCTGATTCTGCTCAACGAACCGGGTCTCACGGCCGATCTCGAGATCACCAGCCTCTTCACCCTGATGGCCAGCTCCCTGCTGCTGCTGCCTCCCCTGGCCTGGATCCTCACCGGCGGCAGCATCCGCGAGCCGATCCATCGCCTCGAGGACTGGCTGCAGCACAGGGCCGAATGGCTGGTGGGGGTGCTGGCGGTGCTGATTGCCCTCTATCTCTTCTACGAGGGCATCGAGGGGCTGCAGTGCTCCCATCTGCTTCCCTGAGGGGGCCTTTCTGGGCCAGCCTGCGGGGGAGCTGAGCGCGGTTGACTTGCACCCGTTTCCCGGCATGCGGCACGGCCTTGCTCCCGGAGTGGACCACGCCGCTCTCAGCTCTTCGCTGTGGCCCCGCTGGCTGGGCGCGAGCTGGTTCATCGGGCTGCTCACCTTCCTCACCTTCGCGGCCGACCATCTCACCTCCTCGCGGGTGGTGGTGGGCT
>JBMLOS010000168.1:0-4842 GCA_049242845.1 Prochlorococcaceae cyanobacterium | reverse complement strand
CGGCGAGCACGGCCATCGAACCGCGCTGGCTGTTGGCGCAGAGGTTGGTGCCCTCACAGGGATCCACGGCGAAATCCACGCCGGGGCCGGTGCCGCTGCCCACTTCCTCACCGATGTAGAGCATCGGTGCCTCATCGCGTTCGCCCTCGCCGATCACGATGCGGCCCTGCATCTGGATCTTGTACATCCGCTCGCGCATGGCCTCCACGGCGGCGGCGTCAGCCTCGTTCTTGAGGCCCATGCCGGTGAGCTTGGCGGAGGCGATGCCGGCCTGTTCAACGACCTCGAGAATTTCCTGGATGAGGGTGCGATCCACGGCAGTGCGGCAGGGGTGACTACCTCAACGAGGGGGCCGGCAGACCGGGCAGGCGGGACATGCCGCGCCGCTGGCGCTGCTGCGCAAAAGCTGTTGTGCAAACGCTGCGGAGACCGTGGCCGGTTCCGGCGGAAGGTTCCAGCCGCTGCAGGGCCTCTCAGACTTGAAGCGGGCCAACTGTATCAGTGCCCACCGCATCCCCCTTCCCACCAGGCCGCGGGGTGCTCCACCGGCTGCTTCCTACAATCCACGGGCTCCCTCTCCGGCTGACCTCCATGAGCACCAAGCCCCTGGTGATCTCCCCCTCGATCCTGTCGGCCGATTTCTCCCGGCTCGGCGATGACGTGCGGGCGGTGGATGCGGCCGGTGCCGACTGGATTCACGTGGACGTGATGGACGGCCGCTTCGTGCCGAACATCACCATCGGCCCCCTGATCGTGGAGGCCCTGCGCCCGGTGACGGCCAAGCCCCTGGACGTGCACCTGATGATCGTGGAGCCGGAGAAGTATGTGCCCGATTTCGCCCGCGCCGGCGCTGACATCATCTCGGTGCAGGTGGAGGCGTGCCCGCACCTGCACCGCAACCTGGCCCAGATCAAGGATCTCGGCAAGATGGCCGGTGCGGTGCTCAACCCCAGCACCCCGATCGACACGCTGGAGTACTGCCTCGAGCTCTGCGACCTCGTGCTGGTGATGAGCGTGAACCCCGGCTTCGGGGGTCAGAGCTTCATCGAGAGCCAGGTGCAGAAGATCCGCGACCTTCGCCGCATGTGCGACGAGAAGGGCCTCGACCCCTGGATCGAGGTGGATGGCGGCATCAAGGCCGAGAACGCCTGGAAGGTGATCGAGGCCGGCGCCAACGCGATCGTGAGCGGTTCGGGCGTGTTCAACCAGCCCAGCTACGCCGATGCCATTGCCGGCATCCGCGCCAGCCGCCGCCCCGCCCCTGCCCTGGTCTGAGCCGGGCGCTGCGAAGCCTTCTGATCCCGCAGCAAACACAGCACAGCCCCCTCCAGTCCGGAGGGGGCTTTTTCATGGGAGGGGCTTTTTCATCGGGCCTGCCCTGCTCCAGGTTTGGGGGCAGGCTCCATCAGCCGAGCAGCGATCAGGCCCCCAGGAACCAGCCGTAGCTGTGCAGGCCGATGCCGAGCAGGTTGACGCCGATGTAGCAGACCACGATCACCACCAGGCCGGCCGCCGCCACCAGGGCAGGCCGGCGACCCTGCCAGCCGCGGATCAGGCGGGTGTGCAGGTAGGCGGCGTAGACCAGCCAGCAGATCAGGGCCCAGGTTTCCTTCGGGTCCCAGCTCCACCAGCTGCCCCAGGCCTCGTTGGCCCACACCGCACCGCTCACCAGACCCACCGAGAGCAGCAGGAAGCCCACGGTGATCGTGCGGTAGCTGAGGGCATCGAGCTGCTCGCTGGTGGCGAAGGCGCTGCTGCGCAGCTCCACCTCACCGGAGCCGGCACCGGCCAGCTGGGACTGGCGGAAGGCTCCGCTGCCGATCGAGCTGCTGCGCAGCACCAGATCCCGGCCCCGGTCGGTGAACAGCACCGCCACCGACAGCAGCGAGCCCACCAGCAGGGCCGCGTAGCTCACCATGATCACGCTCACGTGCATGATCAGCCAGCTGGAGCGCAGGGCCGGCACCAGGGGAGACGCCTCCTGCATCGTGTCCGGCAGGGCGAAGCTGGCGAAGGCCACGCAGCCCAGGGCGATGGGGGTGGAGGCCGCCGGCACCAGGGGCGAGGGCCAGGAGCGCTCCACCACCAGCTGGGTGAGGGTGCAGCCCCAGGCGAGGAAGCAGAGGGATTCGTAGAGGTTGCTGATCGGGAAGTGCCCCGAATCCCACCAGCGCAGCACCAGCTGGGCGGTGAGGCAGAGGTTGGCGGCCGCCACCAGCAGCCGCACCGTGGTGCTCGAGCGCCCTGCGCTGAGGGACCAGAAGGAGAGGGGCAGCACCAGCAGCAGCAGACCGAAGGCCGTCAGGCCCAGGCCGAGAACCGGATCAATCACCAGAAACCGCAGCAACGGCGCCAGTCTGCCGCCTCAGCGGCTGGCCTGGCGCAGCAGCAGCAGACCGCCGCCCAGACCGATCATCACCGGCAGCCAGGCCGCCATCACCGGGCTGAGGGTGCCGGTGATGCCGAGCGAGCTGAAGATGAACGACATCAGGTAGTACACGAAGATCAGCAGCACGCTGATGCCGAAGCCCTGGCTGCGGCTGGTGCGGGAATTGGGCCGCACCCCGAGGCTGCTGCCGATCAGGCCGAACACCAGGCAGATGGCGGGGAAGGCGTACTTCTCCTGGATCCGCACCCGCAGCCGCCGGGCATCCTTGCGGTTGTTCGCCGCCAGCAGCAGCCGCTCGGCCCGCAGGGCCTGCCCCACGGTCATCAGGTTCGCGTCGGTGGGGAGTTTCGCCACCTCCTCGGCATCCCGGCTGAGGGGATAGAAGTAGCGGTCGAAGTCGGCGGAGGTGGTGGTGTCGTTGGCCTCATCCACACTCACGATGCGGCCGTTGCGGAACTCCCACATCGCCTTCTCCTCGTTCCAGCGGCCGGTGCGGGCCATCAGCATCTGGCGCTGTCCCACCCGGGAGAAGTCGATCAGGGTCACATCCTTCATCTCGCCGCCGCTGAACTCCTGGGCATAGAACAGCTGGGTCATGCCCCGCACGCTCTCGCCGTCGGGCCGGGCGATCTGCCCGAACCGCGAGTAGAGGGTGTGGCGACCCCGCTCGGCCGCGATCGCCTTGCCCAGCGCCTGATCGAGGGTGATCGAGGCGCTGAGGTTGGCGCGGGGCACGATCACGTCGTTGAACACGAAGGTGAGCACGCTCATCGCCAGGGCGAGGGCCACGGCCGGCGCCACCATGCGGCGGGTGCTCACCCCCACGCTGCGCAGGGCCGTGAGCTCACTGTTGCCCGAAAGGCGGCTGTAGGCCAGCAGGGTGGCCATCAGGGTGGCCATCGGGAAGGAGAGCACGAGGAAGCCCGGCAGCCGCAGGCCGAGCACCTGCATCGCGGCGGTGAGCGGCAGGCCGGCCTCCGCCACCTTGCGCACCAGCTCGAACACCACCCCCACCGAAAGGGAAACGGCGGTGAAGGCCGCGATCCCGAACAGCAGCGGCCCCACCAGCTCGGACAGGAGCCAGCGGTCCATCAAGGGCACCCAGCCGATCAGACGGCGGCCGAGGCCGGAAAGGCGATGGATCCAGGGGGAGGCGCTCACAGCTGGAAGCCCTCGCCGAGGTAGTGGCGCCGCACCAGGGGGTCGTGGGCCATGGCCCGTGAGGAGCCGGACGCCAGGATGCGCCCCTCGGTGAGGATGTAGGCGCGGTCGGTGATGGAGAGGGTCTCGCGCACGTTGTGGTCGGTGATCAGCAGGCCCATGCCGCGGTTGCGCAGGCTGGCGATCAGATCCTGCAGGTCGGAGACGGCCATGGGATCCACCCCTGCGAACGGTTCATCGAGCAGCAGGTAGCGCGGACCGGAGGCCCCCACCGCCAGCGCCCGCGCCACCTCGCAGCGGCGCCTCTCTCCACCGGAGAGCTGGAAGCCCTTGCGGTTCTGGAAGGGCCCGAGGTGGAATTCCTCGATCAGCCGCTCCAGCCTCTCCCGGCGCAGCGCCCGGGGGGTGCGGCTCTGCTCGAGGGCGAGCCGCAGGTTGTCGCGCACCGTGAGGGTGCGGAACACGCTCGCCTCCTGGGGCAGGTAGCCGATGCCGAGCCGGGCCCGGCGGGGCATGGCCAGGTGCTGCACCGGCTGTCCGTCGAGCAGCACCGTGCCCCGGTCCGGGCGGAGCAGACCGGTCACCAGGTTGAAGGTGGTGGTCTTGCCGGCCCCATTCGGACCGAGCAGCCCCACCACCTCGCCGGGCTCGAGCTCCAGGCTCACGTCCTGCACCAGTGGGCGCCCCCCGATCGAGAGCGCCACCTCCATGAGCGCCAGGCTCATGGCTGGGGGGCCGGGGCGGGCCGGGTGCGGGGCGCGGTGGGGGCAGTGGGACCAGTGGAACCAGCGGCGGGAGCTGCCGAAGGGCCGGCTTGTCCTGCGGTCGTCGGAGCGGCGGGGGTGGTCTCCTTCTGGAGGGCATCCACCCGCAGCTTGCTGAACACCTGTTCGCCGCCCACGGGCTCGGCCTTCACCCGTTCCGTCTCGACCCAGTAGTACACGCGCTCGGCCCGGAGGCTGTGGCCGTCGTCCTGGATCACGTCCACATCGCCGCTGAGGATCACCAGCCCCTCCTTGCTGAAGTACTGGGCCTGGCGGGCCGTGGCCACGACCCGCTCATCCGGATACACGATCCGCACATTGCCGGTGGCGGTGATCACCCCGGTGCGGTTGTCGGCCTGCTGCAGATCCGACTCGATCGTGACCTGGCCCGTTGTGGGGGTGCGGGCCGGGGTCGGGGCCGTGGGGGTGGCCGGAGCTGCCGCTGCAGGTACAGGAGCCGGGGGCAGTGCAGGGGCCGGGGACGCAGCCTCCTGGGCGGGCGCGGAGCCGGCGGCCAGGATCAGGCCA
>JBMLOS010000167.1:0-6731 GCA_049242845.1 Prochlorococcaceae cyanobacterium | reverse complement strand
CCTTGGCCGATTCGATCTTCGGCTTGCCCACCCAGCTGGTGCCGTGGATCACCTGCCGCTGCAGGTTGGAGTGGTCCACCACGTCGAAATCGACGATGCCAATGCGGCCCACGCCGGCGGCGGCCAGATAGAGGAGCAGAGGTGAACCGAGGCCACCGGTGCCCACACAGAGCACGGAGGCGGCCTTGAGGCGCTTCTGCCCCTCCATGCCCACCTCCGGAAGGATCAGGTGACGGGAGAAGCGGGCCACCTCGTCGGGGCTCAGCTGCACCCCGCTGGTATCGGGAGGAAGCATCGGGAAGCGCGACCGGTCAATCCACCATTGTCCATGCCAGCGGCAGCGGCTGGGCCCCCTCCTGCGGTAACCACCAGCACCGCAGCTCCCCGGACGGGCCGGTGATGGTCAGCAGAGCGGGCGGGAAGGCCCAGAGCAGATCGGTGGCCGAGGGGTGCGGCGGCGCGCCGGGATGGCTGTGGGCAGAGCCCAGTACCCGCAGCCCCCGGCTGCGCACCCACTTCTGGGCCAGGAGCTGTTCGCGCGGATCGATCGCGAACCGGCGCGCCCGCTCGGCCTCCGGCTCCCAGACGTTGCGGCAGGGCCAGATCCGCTCCACCAGCCAGTGGCAGGAATCGCCGCGGCCGAGCAGCAGGGCACAGCCCTCCTGGGGGCGGGCGACCGCCAGCACCCGGTGCAGGCAGGTCAGCCCCTGCCGACGGAAGCGGATCCGCGCTGGCCAAATGAGGCTCACACCGATACCTTGGGCCTCGTTCGTTTCAAATTGTGCGGCTGCCTTCATGAGCGAGACCACCACCTTGCCTGAGACCGCCGTGATGGACGCCGGCAGCGAGCCCAGCAGCAGCAACGGGTCCGAAGCCTCCACCGGCGGCGCAGCCCCCTCGCCGATCGGTGAGGCCGCCGTGAACTTCGCCGAGCGCTATGGCGACGTGCTCAGCCGGATCAACACCACCCTCGACCAGGTGGACTGGCTGCTCATGGGCCGCATCGCCAAGGGCACAGGCGTGGTGCTGGCCGTGATCGTGGCCCAGATCCTGATCAAGGGTGTGCTCGACACGATCAACCTGCTGCCGGTCGTGCCCGGCCTGCTCGAGCTGCTCGGGCTCGTGGTAGTGGGCCAGTGGAGCTGGAACAACCTCACCACCAGCGAGAAGCGCAACGCCGTGGTGGCCAATCTGCAGAAGCTCCGCCAGGAGTACCTGGGCTGAAGCCCCTGCGGGGCAGGGCTGCGGATGCTCCTTCGGCATCCTCAGCCCAGGGACTCCGGATCCCGCAAGCTCGAGTTTTCTCGTAACTGCTTCCTAATCAAGCCTGCATGTTGCCTGCAGCTGATCAGCCGCTCAACTAAAAAGTTGTGGTCAACCCGTCTAAACCCTCATCACTGTGATCTGAGGCGGCCATCCGGTGACCTTCATGGCCCCAGCAGGGGGCGCAGCTGGCCAAGGGGGAGCAACTGGGCTATTTCGCCTTCGGCGGCTCCGATGTGGTGCTGCTCTTCGAACCCCTGGCCGCCGTGAGCTTCCGGATCCAGCCTGGCCAGCACGTGCTGCAGGGGCAGGCGGTGGCGGACGCCTCGCCGACGCACTGAGCCGGGCGGGCTTGTTAGCGGCGTCAGCTCCGCCAGCGGCCGTCGCTCTCCAGCAGGGCATCGAGGCTGGCCTGGGCCTGCTGGCGGTAGCCACCGCCGAACAGGTTGGCGTGGTTGAGCAGGTGATAGAGGTTGTAGAGGTCTGCCCTTCCCCGGTGGCCGGGCGCCAGGGGCCAGTCCTCCCCGTAGCCCGCGAAGAAGGCGGGCGGGAAGCCGCCGAACAGGCGGGCCATGGCCAGATCCACCTCCCGGTCGGCGCGGTGGACGGCCGGATCGAAGATCGCGCCGCGGCCATCGCTGAGCAGGGCGGCATTGCCGCTCCAGAGGTCGCCGTGCACTAGCACGGGCTCGGGATCGTGCCCCTCCAGCCAGCGGGGCAGGCGCTCCAGCAGGGCGGAAGCACCCCGCAGGGGCCGGCCGCTGCGGGCCGCCCACTCCAGCTGGGGCCCCAGGCGGCTGTCGCGGAAGAACTCCGCCCAGCTGCGGCACCAGCCGTTGCGCTGGGGGGCCGCGCCGATCCAGTTGTCCTGCGGCCAGCCGAAGCGATCCGCCCCCTCCTCCAGGCTGCGGCGATGCAGGGCGGCCAGATCCCGGCCCAGCCGGTGCCAGCGGTCCTCCCCCCCCCGGCCGCCCGCCAGGGGCAGCCACTCCAGCACCAGCAGGGAGGCAGCCTCGCGGCCCGCCACCAGCAGCGGCCGGGGCACCGCAAGGTCCTGGGGCGCCACGGCGGCCAAGGCCCCCAGGCCGTCGGCCTCGGCCTCCAGCAGCGGCAGCTCTGAAGCCTGGAGGGTCTTGGCGAACAGCCGCCGGCCATCCGCGAAGCGCAGCCCCCAGAAGCGGCCGGTGCAGCCCCCCCCGAGGGGCTCCAGGGCCACGGGGTCCTCGCCGAAGCGATCCCGGATGCAGGCCGCGATCGGGGGGGGAAGCATGGCTCGCGCCGCTGCCACGGACCTTGCCAGCATGCCGCCATGAAGGAACTGCAGGGTGAGGTGGCGGTGCTGGGGGCGGGCATCGCCGGCCTCACCGCGGCCTCGCTGCTCGCGCGCGCGGGGCTCAGGGTGGATCTCCTGGAGGCCCACAGCCAGAGCGGCGGCTGCGCAGGCACCTTCCGCCGCGGCCCCTACGTGTTCGATGCCGGCGCCACCCAGGTGGCCGGCCTGGAGCCCAGCGGCATCCACACCCGCCTGTTCACCCACCTGGGGGTGCCGCCGCCGCGGGCCACCCCCCTCGATCCGGCCTGTGTGGTGGATCTCCGGGACGGCCATCCTCCGGTGCCTCTCTGGCGCGATCCCCTCCGCTGGCAGGAGGAACGGCGCCTCCAGTTCCCCGGCAGCGAACCCTTCTGGCAGCTCTGCGGCTGGCTGCACCGGGCGAACTGGGGATTCGCGCAGCGCAATCCCGTGCTGCCGCCCCGCAGCCTCTGGGATCTGGGGCAGGTCTGCGCTGCCCTGCGGCCGGCCAACCTGGCCTCCGGCCTGCTCACCAACGCCACCGTGGCCGATCTGCTGCAGCTCTGCGGCTGCGGGGACAATCGCCGGCTGCGGCGCTTCCTCGATCTGCAGCTGAAGCTCTACTCCCAGGAGCCGGCCGATCGCACCGCCGCCCTCTACGGCGCCACCGCCCTGGCCGTGGCCCAGGAGCCCCAGGGGCTCTGGCACCTGGAGGGATCCATGCAGGAGCTGAGCCGCTGCCTGGAGGAAAGCCTCCGCCGTGGCGGCGCCAGCCTGCGGCTGCGCCACCGGGTGCGGCGGCTGCGGCCCCAGGGGGAGGGCTGGAGCGTGGAGGGGGAGGGACCGGGCGGGGCTCCCTTCCGCTGGCGGGGCGGCACGGTGGTCTGCACCCTGCCTCCCCAGTCCCTGCCGGAGCTGCTGGGGGAGACCCTGAAGGGCGGTTACCGCAGGCGGATGGAGACCCTGCCTGAACCCTCCGGCGCCCTGGTGTTCTACGGCGCCGTGGCCCGCAGCCACCTTCCGCAGGGCACCCCGGGGCACCTGCAGCTCGATCGGGAGGAGCCTGGCCCGCTGTTCATCTCGGTGAGCCAGGAGGGTGACGGGCGGGCCCCGCGGGGGCAAGCCACCGTGATCGCCAGCGTGTTCACCCCCGCCCGGCCCTGGTTCGGCCTGGCCGAGCCTGACTACCAGCAGCGCAAACTGGAGGCCCAGGCGGCCCTCGAGCAGGGGCTCCAGGAAGGGCTCGGCCTCCAGAGCGAACACTGGTTGCACCGGGAAGTGGCCACCCCGCGGGGCTTTGCCGGCTGGACCGGCCGCCCCTGGGGCTTCGTGGGGGGCCTGGGCCAGCACCCCTCCCGCTTCGGCCCCTTCGGACTGGCGAGCCGCACCCCGCTGCCGGGCCTCTGGCTGGGGGGCGATTCCATCCACCCCGGCGAGGGGACCGCCGGGGTGAGCCTCTCCTCGCTGATGCTCTGCCGCCAGATCCTGGCCGCACGGGGTCGCACTCTCGAGCTCTGATCGCCCATTTCGATCACGATCCCTCGCGGAGCGCTAGAGGAACTGGGGCCTGAGCTCCCGGCATGTGGAGAGGGCAGCCTGGAGGCCCGGCCAGTCTTGGCAGCGCACCTCCCGCTCCAGTGCCTCGAGGCAACGGCGGTAGCTGGCGAGGGACTGGAGCAGGGCCTCGCGGTTGCAGCGCGCCATCAGGGTACCGAGCTCGGGATTGCCGCCCCCCACCCGGGTGGTGTCGGCAAAGCCGCTGGAGGCCAGCAGACGCACCAGCGATGCCAGCTCCGCCCCGGCGGCGCCGGCCGCCTGATCCGCCGTCTGCAGTAGGGCGGCACTCACCAGCACCGGCAGGTGGGAGATGAGGGCCACGGCCTCGTCGTGCGCCCCCGCCTCACAGCACACCCAGCGGGCCCCCACACCGGCCGCCAGCTCGGCCACCCGCTGCCGGGCACGGGTATGGGGGCCCTCCCCGGGGGTGACCACCCAGGGCCGCCCCCGGAAGAGATCGCGGATCCCCGCCTCCACGCCGGCCTCGGCCGTGCCCGCCATCGGGTGACTGGGCACGAACCGCGCTGCCTGCGCGGGGCGATGGATCCCGGCGAGGCATTCCTGCCAGGTGTGGAGCAGGGGCCCCTTCACCGAACCCACATCGGTGAGCACCGCCTCCGCCGGCAGGGCCTGCAGCAGCTCCGGTGCCGGGTCGAGCAGACGATCCAGGGGCAGGGCCAGCACCACCAGCTCGCAGCCCGCCAGCACCGCCGCATCGGTGGACACCCGGGTGGCGAGCCCGCGGGCTCGGGCGCGCTCGGCGGTGGCTTCGCGATGCACCAGGGCACGCACCTCGGCACCACAGGCCTGCAGATCCAGGCCGAGGGAGCCGCCGATCAGCCCCATCCCCACCACGCCCACGGGCCCGTGGGTCCAGGCCGGACGGGGCTCCGGGGGGATGGTCATCGTCGCTGCAGCCAGGCCGGACCAGCTTCCTACGATTCGCCGATGCTGGAAGCCCTGGCCCACCAACAGCTCAAGGCCCTGCTGCGGCAGGAGGGCGGAGGGGACTGGCCCCACCATCTCAGCCTCAGCCGGCTGGTGGCCCGCAGCCTGCGGCGCGGCGACCACACCCTGATCCGCCTCAGCCCCGGCACGGGCCCGGAGTGGTGGATCAGCCTGCTGGTGCCGCTGGCCCTGAGCTCCGAGCCCCTGGCCCTGGTGCTGCGTGCGCCGCTGCGCCAGCGGCTGCTGCAGGTGGAGCTGCCCCGGCTGCGGGCCGTGGCCCTCAACCTGCCCCTCTGGGAAGGGGGCGGCACCTGTCCGCCCGGGCGGATCTGGCTGCTCGACCACCGGCAGATGCTGGAGGCCTGGCAGGAGGGCCGGCTGGAGGGGAGGCAACTGGTGATTCCGGCAGCCGAAACCCTCGAGGAGGAACTCCGCGCCTGCCTGGGCCTCACGCTTGCTGCCGCCGACTGGAACCGGCTGATCCGCTCCCAGCCGGCGGCGGAATCCAGCCTGATGGCGCTGCACGAGCGCCTGCAGCGGCGGGTCCTGGAGGCGCCGCGGCGCAGCGGCTCCCTGGTGGCCCTGGAACGGGAGGATGAAGTCCCCCTGCGCCAGCTGCTCCACCTGCTCGATCCCCTGCCCCCTCCCTGGGACAGCTGGCTGCAGCGGGGTGACGCGGACTGGACCAGCTGGGCGCGGGTGGACGGGCGGCTGCTGCAGTGGACCCTGCACCGCGAGCCGCTCGAACCCCTGGCCGCCCTGCCCGGTCTGCTGGAGGGCCGCGGGGCACTGCTGATCGGCGAGCTGGCGGGCAGCCGCAGCCGTGGGGCAGGCAGCGGCAGCCGCTCCGGCGGCGATCCGGCCCAGACCCTGGGGCTCGACCCCCAGGTGGTGGTGGAGCTGGGGGATCCTCCCTTGGCGGAGCCCCTCCCCCTGTTCGCACCGCTGCGGCAACCGCTGCCGAACAGTCCGGTCTTCCCTCAGCACCTGCTGGAGCAGTGCCGCCGGCTGGTGCTGGGCCAGGCGGATCTGAGCGTGATCCTCTGTGACGACGAAGGCCTGCGCCTGGGACTCACCAGCGCCATGGCGGCCGAGTTCGGCAGCCGGGTGGTGCATGAATCCACCACCCCGGATGCCAACGGCATCGTCTGCGCGCGCTGGAGCTGGTGGCTGGAGGAGCAGCGGCGCCTGCCGCTGCCCGGCCAGATCCTGGTGGGCACCCTGCCGATCGCCAGCCTGGAGGATCCCCTCACCGCAGCGCGGGTGGTGGCCCTGCGGCTGCAGGGGCGCGACTGGTTCCGCGAACTGCTGCTGCCGGAAGCGGTGAACCGCCTGCAACGGGCCGTGGCCGGCCTGCGCCGGCGGGGGGGACGGCTGGCCGTGCTCGACGGCCGGCTGCGGAGCCGCAGCTGGGGGGGCACGGTGCTGCGGGCCCTGGAGCCCTGGGTGAGCCTCAGCCGCCTGCTGCCCAACTAGCGTGCCGGGAAGTCGCTCCTGCGCGGGGATGGGGGAAGCCAAGCGTCGTGCCATCCAGGGCCTGCCGCCCCGGGGCCCGAAGAGCACGAAGGATTCCAGCGACGAGCCCCGGGTGGCTTCCTGGCTGCCCCTGAGCCGGCGCCAGGCGGATCAGTTCGTGGCGATCACCACCCGCGGCGCCTGGATCGGCATCGCG
>JBMLOS010000166.1:0-6584 GCA_049242845.1 Prochlorococcaceae cyanobacterium | reverse complement strand
GGTCATGTCGCTCTCGATGAAGCCGGGGGCCACGGCGTTCACGGTGACGCCGCGGCTGGCGAACTCGGCGGCGCTGCTGCGGGTGAGGCCGATCACGCCGGCCTTGGCGGCGCTGTAGTTGGCCTGGCCGGGGTTGCCCATCAGGCCCACCACCGAGGTGATGTTGATGATCCGGCCGCTGCGGGCCTTGAGCATGGTGCGGCTCACGGCGCGGGTGCAGAGGAACACGCCGGTGAGGTTGAGGTCGAGCACGCTCTGCCAGTCGGCGCTCTTCATGCGCATCAGCAGGCCATCGCGGGTGATGCCGGCGTTGTTCACCAGCACATCGAGGCGGCCCTCCTTCTCCAGCACCGCCTTCACCATCGCCTCCACCTGCACCTCCTCGGCCACGTTGGCCTGGTGGGCCCAGGCCTGGCCGCCGCTCGCCTGGATCTCCGCCACCACCGCCTCGGCGGCGGCGGGGGAGCTGGCGTAGTTCACCACCACGGTGGCGCCGGCGGCGGCCAGCTCCCGGGCGATGGCGGCGCCGATGCCGCGGCTGGCCCCGGTCACCAGGGCCACCTGGCCGGCGAGGGGGGAGGAGGGGGATCCGGCGGTCATGGGCGCAGGCACAGCTGGGGCGGGGCGATCGTATGTGTCGCCTAGTCCGCCATCGTCTCCACCCCCTCAAGGGCCGGGCCCAGCAGATCGGCAAGGGCCTGCAGCTGCTCCTTGCTGCCGAGCGCCACCAGCAGCTGCCCCTCGCCGAGCCGCACGTCGCCGTCGGGGTTGGCGATCAGGGAGGCGCTGCGCGGGTGGTAGGGCGCACCGCGGTAGGTGGAGGGGGGCGGAGGGGCGGCCTCGGGGGTGCGGATCGCCAGCACCAGGGCGCCTGTGCGGCGCCGCAGGGCCAGCTCCGTGAGGGTGCGGCCGCGCAGTTCCCTCAGCAGCCTGGGATCGCTGCTCAGCTGGAATTCCTCCACCTCGCAGTCGGAGCCGGCCAGCAGATCCATGAAGCTCACCGCCAGGGGCCGCAGCGCCGTGGCGGCCATGGTGCGCCCGCCCGCCACGTAGGGGCTCACCACCTGGTCGGCGCCCGCCAGCCGCAGCTTGCGTTCGGCCTCGGCGCTGTCGGAGCGGGCGATCAGCCGGCAGCGGGGGGCCAGTCCCCGGGCGCTGAGCACCACGTAGAGGTTGGCGGCGTTGCTGGGCAGGGCTGCCACCAGGCTGCGGCAGCGGTGGATGCCCGCCTCCAGGAGGGTCTCGTCGAGGGTGGCATCGGCGTTCAGCACCGCCAACCCCCTCTCTTCGGCCTCCCGCCGGCGGTCGTCGTCGAGTTCCACCACCAGCAGCGGCACCCCTTCGCGGCTGAGCTGCTCGGCGATCTCGCGGCCGATGCGCCCGTAGCCGCAGAGGATCACATGGTTCTGCATCGTCTGAAGCCAGCGGCGGAAGCGCCGCTCGCGCAGGCGCCGGAAGTAGCCCGATTCTGTGAGACCCAGCACACCCTGGATGGTGAGCTGCACCACGATCAGTCCCCCCACGATCGAGAGGGTCGTCACCAGCCGTCCCCCCGGCGAGAGGGGTTGCACCTCGCCGTAGCCGATGGTGCTGATCGTGATCGCCACCATCCAGTAGCAATCACCCCAGTCCCAGCCTTCGGTGATGCGGTACCCGAGGGCGGAGGCGTTCACCAGGATCGCCAGGGCGATCAGGGGGGTGCGCCAGGGACGGCGCAGGCGGCTGGAGGGTGGGCGGCGGCGGCGGCGCAGGACGGGGATCATGGCGCTGCTTCCCTGCCCCCCCTGACGCTCAACCGAGACCCAGGGCCTGGAGCACCGGATCGAGGGGGAGGTCCTGCAGGGAGGTGCCGCCCTCGCCCAGGCCGGCCACCCCCTGGCGGGAGGGAAGGCTGGCCGGTGCGCGGCCGAGGGCCACCAGGGGCAGGCCGCAGAGGAGGGCCAGTTCCACCGTGGCCGGATCGCTGGCGAGCACCAGATCGGAGGCGGCCAGCAGGGCGGCCCGCTCCCGCATGCCGGCCCCGCCCCCGGCGGGCGGCAGGGTGTGGCAGCGCAGGTCGGGCACGCGGCTGCGGATCCGCCCGGGCAGCTCCTGCCAGCGGGCAGCCGGCCAGTCGCCGCCGCCGCCGGCGGGAGCCAGCAGCAGCATCGGACCCTGGCCGGCCGGCAGGCTGGCGGTGGCGGCCTCCAGATCGGCCCTGGCCAGGGAGAGGCGGTAGGACGCCGCCTCGAGGCGCACCCCCAGGGGGCGCAGCCAGGCCTGCAGCCCCTGGGCGGGCCAGCCGTTCTGCGGGGGGGCGATCCGCTCGGTGGCGGAGAAGCCGGCCGAAGCCACCCGGGTGGGGATGTGGCTCATGCTCAGCAGCCAGTCGACGGCCCGGCTGCCGGGGCCGCCGGCCAGGAGATTGACGCACGCCTGGAAATCAGGCTCGCGCACCAGGCCGAGCAGGTTGGCCCAGTCCGCCAGGCTGGCCTGCTCGAAGCTGACCGGCAGGGTCTTCTCCACGGCCGGCAGCAGTTTCCAGACGCCCGCGGCATCCGGCCGGCAGGCCACCTGCACCTGGGCATCGAGCTGGGCGGCCGTGGCCGCCACCGCCGGCAGGGCCTGCAGCTGGCTGACGCTGTCGCCCGGAATCAGAAAGAGCGCGCGCATCGGGCGTGGGGCGGCATCGCGGCCTGATTGTATGGACCGGTTCCTGCGCCGCCCGCTCAGCCGGGACCCGCTTGTGCATCTGCTGATCGCCGCCGCCGGCAGCGGCCGCCGCATGGGAGCCGACGGCAACAAGCTGCTGCTCGAGGTGGCCGGCCGGCCCGTGCTCGCCTGGACCCTGGAGGCGGCCCTGGGCTGCGCTGCGATCGCCTGGATCGGCCTGGTGGGCCAGCCGGTGGACCGCGAGCCGATCGAGCGGATCGTGGCGGCGGCGTGTCCTGACCGGCCGGTGGTGTGGATCCAGGGGGGCGACACGCGGCAGGAATCGGTGAGCCGGGGCCTGGCGGCCCTGCCGCCGGAGGCGCAGCACGTGCTCATCCACGACGGCGCCCGCTGCCTGGTGGAGCCGGAGCTGATCGCCCGCTGCGCCGCGGCGGTGGAGGCCGGTGCGGCCGTGATCGCCGCCGCCCCCGTGACCGACACGATCAAGCGGGTGGACGGGGAGGGCATCATCCAGGAGACGCCCGATCGCGCCTGGCTGTGGGGTGCCCAGACCCCCCAGGGCTTCGCGGTGGAGCAGCTGCGCCAGGGCCATGAGCGGGCCGAGGCCGAGGGCTGGAGCGTCACCGACGACGCCTCCCTGTTCGAGCGGCTGGGCTGGCCGGTGCGGGTGATCCAGGCGCCCCCCTCCAACATCAAGATCACCACGCCCTTCGATCTCACCGTGGCCGAGGCCGTGCTGGCCCACCGCCGCGTCACCTGAGCGGCGCTTCAGGGCTGCCGCACCTCCAGGCAGCCGCGGTCGCCGTCGAGGCGGGCCCAGGCGCCCAGGGGCAGGGCCGCGTTGCCGGGGGCATGGCCCACCGGCAGATCCGCCACCACCGGGATGCCCAGATCGAGGCTCCGCTCGCGCAGCACCTCCCGCAAGCTGAAGCGCTCCGCCGCGTCACCGTTCTCCTGCTGGCCAGGCTCCTCCTCGCAGCCCTGGAAGCTGCCGAAGGCCAGCCCGCCCAGCTGGCCCAGGGCTCCGCACAGCCGCCAGTGGGTGAGCATCCGATCGATGCGGTAGGGCACCTCCCCCACCTCCTCGAGCACCAGGATTGCGCCGCGCAGCTCCGGCAGATGGGGGGTTCCCAGCAGGTGGGTGGCCACGGTGAGGTTCGCCGCCAGCAGGGGGCCTTCCGCCACACCGCCGCGCCAGCCCTTCCCCTGCAGCGGCGGCAGAGGCTCGCCGAACAGCAGGGCGCGCAGCCGCTCCTGGCTCCAGGCCGGCTCCGCCGCCAGGGTGGTGAGCAGGGGGCCGTGGATTCCCCCCCGCTTCCCCTGGGCCAGCTGGGCCCAGAGCAGGGAGGTCACATCCGAGAAGCCCAGCAGCCAGCCGGAGGAGAGGTGGAGCGGCTGCTCCAGCAGCCGTGCCGCCCCCCAGCCGCCGCGCACGCAGGCGAGCAGGCCGGGCCCCTCGGTCAGATCCGCGGCCCGCTCGCCGTCCCGGCCGGCCAGGTAGCCCCAGCGCCGCTGCAGCACCCGCTCCAGCTCGGAGGGCTCCAGCTCCAGCCCCCACTCCCGCAGCAGGGCCGCCCCGGCGGTCAGCCGCTCCGCCGCCCCGGCACCCGCCAGGCTGGAGCTGGCGGCGGCCAGCCGCACAGGGTCGCCGCGGCGCAGAGGGGGCGGCCAGGGCTGGTTCATGCCCCGGCCCTCCCCACCACCAGGGCCAGCAGCAGCAGGGCGCCGAGCTGCACCTGCCGCAGGAAGTGGCGGCCGTAGTGGGAGCGGGGCAGCGGCTCGCGGCCCAGGGCCCAGGCCTCGCGCTGCATGCCCGCGGCGGCCAGCAGCGCCGGCGGCCAGAAGGCGGCGGATACCCCCTGCAGGGCCGCCGCCGCCGCCAGGGCCAGGGCGGTGAGCGCGTAGCAGAGGGCCACCACAGGCACCGCCCGCTTGCCGAGGCTGAGGGCGCTGCTGCGCACCCCCAGGGTGGCGTCGTCCTCCCGGTCGCTCATGGCGTAGACGGTGTCGAAGCCGAAGGTCCACACCACGGCCGCCAGCCAGGTGAACGCCAGGGGCAGGCCGCCCGCCAGGCTGCCGGTGGCCGCGGCCCAGGGAATCAGCACCGCGAAGCCCCAGCAGAGCGCCAGCACGGCCTGGGGATAGGCGAACCAGCGCTTGGCCGAGGGATAGAGCAGTACCGGCGGCAGCGCCGCCACGGCGAGCAGCAGGCAGAGGCCCCGGCTGCCGGCCGGCAGGGCCAGCACCACCAGCAGGGCCAGCAGCAGAAACACCAGCAGCAGCAGCACCGCTTCGGCCACCCCGATGCGGCCATCGGCCAGGGGGCGGGTGCGGGTGCGTTCCACCTGCGGGTCGATGCGGCGGTCCCAGAGGTCGTTGGCGATGCAGCCGGCACCGCTCACCGCCAGGCCGCCCAGCAGGATCCAGCCCACCAGCACCGGATCCGGCGGCGCGGCGGGGGTGAGCCAGAGGGACCAGCCGGCGGGGATCAGCAGGATCAGCCGGCCGCTGGGCTTGTGCCAGCGCAGCAGCTCGAACCAGGCCCGCAGCCGGGCGGCCACAGTGCTCGGGGCCATGCCGTTGAAGGCCATGCGGCCGTCGCGCTCGGCCGCACCCTAGGGCGGTCCCCGGATGGCAAAGTGGCGCCGCCCCTGCCCCGGCGGCGTTTCCGATGGCCCAGACCCCTGCCGTGGTGGCGCCCGATGCGCGGCGGGTGGCCGCGATCGACATCGGCACCAACTCCATCCACCTGCTGATCGCCGAGGTGGATCCGGCCCTGCGCAGCTTCAGCGTGCTGCTGGCCGAGAAGTCCACCACCCGGCTGGGGGAGCGGGATCCCGAAACCGGCGATCTCAGCGCCGCCGCGATCGAGCGGGCCTTCCGCACCCTGCGGCATTGCCGGGATCTCGCCGGCAGCCATGGGGTGGAGCAGATCGTCACCGCCGCCACCAGCGCCGTGCGGGAGGCGCCCAACGGCCGCGATTTCCTGCTGGCCCTGCAGGAGCAGCTCGACCTGGAGGTGGATCTGGTCTCCGGCCCGGAGGAGGCCCGGCTGATCTATCTGGGCGTGCTCTCCGGCATGGCCTTCGGCGAGCAGCCCCACCTGATCGTGGACATCGGCGGCGGCTCCACCGAACTGATCCTCGCCGACGACAGCGATGCGCGGGTGCTCACCAGCACCCGCATCGGCGCCGTGCGGCTGCAGCGCGACTTCATCCGCACCGAACCCCTGCCCGCCGAGCGGAGCTCCTTCCTGGAGGCCTACATCCAGGGCGCCCTGGATCCCGCCGTGGCCCAGGTGAAGGCGGCCCTGCCCGCGGGCAGCCGTCCGGTGCTAGTGGGCACCAGCGGCACCGCCATGGCCCTGGCGGCCCTGGCCGCCGCCGAGGATCCCAAGCCGCCGCTCCGCTATCAGGGCTACCGCATCAGCCGCCAGCGGATCGATCAGATCGCCGCGCGCCTGCTGGCGATGACGCCCGAGCAGCGCCGTGCCCTGCCGATGATCAACGAGCGCCGCGCCGAGATCATCGTGCCCGGGGTGCTGATCATGCAGACCGCCATGACCATGCTCCAGGCCCGTGAGCTGGTGGTCTGCGAGCGGGCCCTGCGGGAGGGCCTGATCGTCGACTGGATGCTGCGCAACGGCCTGCTGGGCGACCGTTTCTCCTATCAGCGCACCATCCGCCAGCGCACCGTCTGGCAGCTGGCCCAGGCCTACGGGGTGGACCGGGCCCAGGCGGACCGGGTCGCCGCCCTGGCCGACAGCCTCTACCTCCAGACCCGCGGGCTGCTCCACCACGACGGCGGCGAGGGGCGGGAGCTGCTCTGGGCGGCGGCGCAGCTGCACACCTGCGGCAAGCACATCAACATCGCTGCGTATCACAAGCACACCTGGTACCTGATCCGCCACGGCGAGCTGCTCGGCTATTCCC